>JAJQEO010000087.1 GCA_021201665.1 Lachnospiraceae bacterium
GTCGCGGCCGGACCGTAGGCCGCGAAATTAGTCCCGAAATACGGGAAGTTATCGTTTAAAATGTGATATGTAATTAAATTGAATTGGGGATGCTCTGCGTTACAAGGAGGTTTGGAAGCAATGACTGAATTGAGAAGTTGGAATCAGGTAAGAGATGAATTGCTGTCTGATCCAGAGACGGCAAAAGAGTATGAAGAGCTGCGCCCACAGTATGAGGTGATTTCTCAGATTATTAAAGTACGAGATGAACAGGGTATTACGCAGCAGGAGCTGGCAAATAGAACTGGCATTAAACAGAGTAATATCAGTCGATTTGAAGGGGGCAATTATAATCCATCGCTAGAGTTTTTGACAAGAATAGCCAGAGGGTTGGGTATGGAGCTGCATATAGAATTGCGTCCAGGACGATAATATCAATTGCTGTTATATAATCCTGGTGCAAAGAGGACAGGAACGGAATGCTTGAGTTTCGATTCCTGTTTTTTGGATTGTAGCGAAAATGTGCAGGCACGGCTATTTGGCTCGGTGCTTCGCGAGAACAAACAAAAATATAAGGAATCACTCACTATGATTTTATATGAAGATAAAGAAATCCTTGTTTGCCACAAGCCGGCCGGCATCCCGGTGCAGAGTGCGTCGGTGCGCGAAAAGGACATGGTCAGTATTTTGAAAAATCATCTCGCGGATAAAGATGCACCCGGATATACACATAAGGAATCTTCCGATTGCGTCAGCAATCCTTATGGCATACCGCGCAGGCAGATGGGGGGCGATGGTGTCTCCGGCTTGTATGTAGTTCACCGCCTGGATCAGCCTGTAGAGGGTGTACTTGTATTTGCAAAGACAAAGCGCGCAGCCGCAGATTTGAGCCGTCAGATTACTGATGGCAGTATGAAAAAGACATATTGGGCGGTGGTGGAGATTTCACCGGATGTGGAGACTATACCGAATGCGGAATTTTCAGATGCTGAATTACCGGATGTGGAATTATCGGATATGAAAACACTGCATGCGAAAACACTGTACGCGAAATCAGAAGAACAGGCAGATCAGCATGGTCAGCAGGAACCGGGCGAATGGCACACGCTGGTGGATTATCTGGTAAAGAATGGCAGAAATAACACTTCTTATGTGTCAGACCGGAGAGACAAGGCAGCAAAACGTGCCGAGCTTCAATATCGGATTTTAAAAGAGTGGACGGGAGAAAACGTATCGAAATTACAGGAAAACCGAGTAAGTGGTGTGTCTAAGACTTCCGACGATCTTGCAGTAAGTGGAGAGTCTGAGACATCTGATTATCCTGCGAAAAAGACACTTGCCCTTGCCGAAATTAATCTGAAGACTGGGCGTCATCATCAGATCCGGGTGCAGATGGCGCATGCCGGGATGCCACTTGTTGGAGACCGAAAATACAATCCGCAGTGCGATCGGCAGAGTAATGGGCAAACTACGCTTGCCCTGTGCGCGGTGTCTCTTACCTTTCGGCATCCGACAACGAAAAAGATAGAGACATTTACGGTTCGGCCGAGTGCAGAGATTTTTAATTCGTTTTTTGAAAAAACGACTATTTGAGATCATCAATTTTCAGAAAATGCAGAGCCAGGCAGGGTTCTGCCAGATTACCTGGAATTTGAAAACAGGTCGACCGCAATACTATTGGCTTTGGATGATGGGTAGTTCACATTGCTAAGGGAAAATTAAAAATACATACAAATTCCATTTTCAGACATACTATCTTCAGGAAACTGAGGGCGTATTTTACTGGAGGCCTGGTATGTCGGAATGGAAGAAAGTACTGTATTTATCGGGAATCACGCTGGCAGTGTATTTGCTGTTTAAATACCTTCTGCTTTACGTGATTCCTTTTTTGATTGCGTACTTGGTGGTGCGCGGATTGAATCCTGTCACAGAGAAAATCCGCAGGCGGCTCGTCTGGAAAAAGGAAGTGCTTGTATCCATCCTGCTGATGGTGCTTCTGGCAGTCTGCTGTTATCTGATCTACGTATTTTATGGTCTGCTGGTCGGACAGATTCGCCGGATTGCGCTGCATTTTGATGAATATTATGGCTGTGTCTGCATCTTTATTGACCGCTGCTGTCTGGTGGCGGAGGACAACTTCGGCGTGGAAGTAGAGGATGTGAAGGATTTTATCTATTCCGGGATTGAGACAGCTACCGATCAGATCCGCGTTTACCTCGTACCCGGTGTTTTCCATTATTCGGTAAAATATCTGAAAAAATTCTCAAACGCTGCCCTGTTTGTGCTGATGCTCTTCATCTCGGTTGTGCTGCTTGCGAAGGATTATGATGAGATCAGAGAGAAACTGCAGAAATATCAGATTTATCAGCATCTACACAATATTACAGAGCGAATGGGAAAGTGCGGGGGAATGTATTTAAAAGCACAGGCCATGATTATCGGCGTCATTATGGTACTGTGTACGGCGGGACTGTGGCTGCTGGGAAATCCTTATTTTCTGCTGCTGGGCATTGTGGTCAGTCTGCTGGACGTCCTGCCGTTTATCGGCACAGGGACGGTGCTGGTGCCGATGGCGGTCGTTTTTGTTTTCCAGAAAAAATACAGGCTATCGCTTGGATATCTGGGGCTTTTTCTGCTGACCTATATTGTGCGTGAATTTCTGGAGCCGAGGCTGATCGGACAGAAGCTGGGCGTTTATCCGATCGTGATGGTCATTGCGGTCTATGTGGGTTTATACTTGTTCGGCACGGCCGGAGTCGCGCTCGGTCCGGCTGCGTTGCTGCTGATCATGGAGATCTGGAGGGAGGTCGCACCGGAGTGAAGAGAAGGTCATCTACTCTGTCTGAAAGAATCATTAAAACAAATCAAATTAGCCATTTTGCCGAAAAAATGGCATACAGGAAAAATTAATAAATTTGTGGTGGTATCCAATGGTTTTCTATGCTAATATAATCAAAAATGAGAAGAATGATTTAGAAGAAAGAATTCTATGAAAAGCTTTTATAAACAATAAGAGAATATTAAGAAAGGAGTTCAGATATGTACGCTGCGCTTGATTTATCTAAGTATATTATTTGTAAATGTATAAAGGATAATCATCCAATTAGTAATCTTCAGCTTCAGAAGATATTATATTATATACAAAAAGAGTTTTTAAAACACGACAGCTGTGCGTTTTCAGATGAAATTGAAGCATGGCAGTTTGGTCCGGTGGTTCCGGTAGTTTATTATTACTATTGCGGATTTGGTTCTATGACGATTACAAGCTCTTATGACGATTACGTTATTCAGCCAGGTGATAGTATAATAGTGAATCAAATTGTAGAGGAAAAACGAAAGCTGGATCCATGGACTTTGGTAGCCGAAACACATAAGCCTGAGGGAGCATGGGCTCAGATATATCAAAATGGCAAAGGCAGCCATAAGATTATTCCAGTAGAATTAATAAAAAAGGCGGGATAACTTGAATTTATCAAAAGAGACTGAACAAAGAAATGAATTTCGCTCAATTTTGCTAGAATTATCTAAATCCCAGGAAAAGCTTCAGGATACTTCCTATCGTATACGTATGTACAAGCGTCTTGAAGCACTTTATGATCCTTTTTCTGAGAAACCATTCAGACATTTTTATTCAGATATTTTTTCAGTTTTAACAGATGTGAAGATACATCCTGAACTTGGAGATATTAATATTTTAGGACAGAATCTGGATGTTATACGAAATGGATATCAGCCAAGAAACATTGCGGAGAATGGGCAATTAATTGATATTAGCGATGCCATAAATAAATTGTATGATCATGTAAATCTGGATATAGCAAGGATATTATATTCAGATGCAGGAGACTGGAAATTGTCTGGTGAAGAAAATATTCTGAATCTTAAAAATCAGTTATCTTCAGTAGATGATAAAATAGTTCAGATTCAAAAAAATGCGGAAAATATAGAAGAAAAAATTGAAAATCAACAAAGAGAGTATATTTCTATCTTAGGAATTTTTGCTGCGGTAGTACTTGCTTTCACGGGAGGTATTGCTTTTTCCACATCTATTTTTGAAAATATTTCACAGATAAGTGTTTATAGAATACTTATTGTAGGGTTGGTCGTTGGATTAATTCTTGTAAATATTTTATTTGGCTTGTTTTACTATATTAATAAAATTGTTTGTAAAGAAGAAAAGCTTAAGCCGTTAGTTATTTCAAATGCAGTTATTTTTATTTTAATAGTGGTTGTAATTTTAGCATGGGGATTTGGAGTTATTGAACAACGTGAAAAAAGAATATACGGAATAAGGACTACAGCTTATGAATCTTATCAGAATATTATTTGTCCTGTAAACTCACTGGATATAGGGGCGTGCTCATGGGTTCAAAAATAAATGAAAAGCTGTCGGAAATCCTGACAGGAATATTTTTATCCGGTGTAACGATTCAGATTCTTTTTTTTGCTGCCGCTTATTTTTACAGACCGTTCTGGAGCGGCCGGACTTCCTTTGCGGTCGGTCTGTGGATCGGTGTGGCGGTCGCGGCAGTGCTTTCGATTCATATGTACCGGTCGATTGACCATGCGCTTGATATGGAGCCGGACGCTGCTGAGAGCTACATGCGCCGGGTCTATACCATACGGGCAATTGTGATCATGGTGATGGCGGCCGTGATCTGGTATACGGGAATTGGATATGTGATGGCATCTTTTCTGGGCGTGTTCTGTATCATGTTTGGCCGATGGATGCAGCCGCTGATACATAGAATAGTGTCGCGGGGGGGAGGATTGTGAAGTAAACAGGCATTAGATACGAGGAGGGTTATGATGTTACAGCCAGCAGCAATATTCCAGGACGGGATGATTCTGCAAAGAGAGAAAACAGTCACTGTTTGGGGAACACACACTCCGGGATCAGTTGTTTCTGTAGAAATCCAGGGGCAGAAAGCTGAAACAATAGCAGATGAGAAAGGTAACTGGTGTCTGATGCTGCCTGCCTTATCTGCTTCCGAATCTGAACAGATGCTGATTTGCTCGGAAGGTGAGAGGATTATCTTTCGGGAAGTCGCGGTAGGAGAGGTATGGCTTGCAGGCGGACAGTCCAATATGGAATTTCATATGCGTTATGAAAAGCATTTGAAAGAAGCTCTGAATGACTGTCCGAACAAACGTATTCGTTTTTTTGACGTTCCGGAGGTCTGTTACAATGGACAGATGGAGGAATTCGATTACAGCCGGCAGAATATCTGGCGTTATGCTTCCAGAAACGATCTGGAGTATTTCAGCGCGGTTGGTTATTATTTTGAAAAGGCTGTCTGTGAGGAGCTTGATGTTCCTGTCGGGATCATCGGCTGCAACTGGGGAGGAACGACTGCTTCTGCCTGGATGAATCCGGAGACGGTGAAAAAATGCGGATTGCCATGGATTCTGGACTATGAAAAACGTCTTTCTTCAATGGATCAGGATGCTTATTGGGAAAAACAGCATCGTAATCCGATGAATGATCGGGGAAATCTGTTTGCAGATCCATTTTCAGAATTCGTTATGCCCCGGACTCCGTCACAAAAAGAAATTGTGCAATTTTTTTCTCAGATGCCAGATGGATTTGAGGATTATGCAGCGCAGCTGCAGCCGCAGGAAATTCCGGGCAGCCTTTATGAGCATATGCTCAAAACCATTGCACCCTATGCGATCCGGGGGGTTTTGTGGTATCAGGGGGAAAGTGATGATGTTCCGGGGAAAAATTATTTATATAAAGATATGCTGACTGGCTTAATAGGCGACTGGAGAGCACTCTGGAATGAAACAGAGCTTCCATTTCTAATCGTTCAGCTGCCCGGATTTGATACATGGCTTTTGGATACACAAAGTAATCACTATCCGGTCATTCGCAGATGCCAGGAGCAGGTCGCGGATACGGTGAATGATGTTTATCTCTGCTCTATTTCGGATGTAGGTGAGGAAAAGGATATCCATCCGAAAAATAAAAAGGCAGTAGGGGAACGTCTGGCTCTGCTCGCGAGAGGACATGTGTACAGAAAAGACTCTTCAGAGAAGCTTTTATGTGATGCTCCACGTGCTGTTTCCGCAAAAAGAAGTGGAAGTGAAATTACCATTCTTTTCCGCAATGCCGGGAGCGGGATGCAGATTAAAGGAGATTTTATAGAAGCTTTGAAGCTGTATACCTCCGGGAAAGAGCTGCCATATACATTTCGTGTCGAAGGTGACAAGCTGATACTTACACTTACCAAAAAGGAACGGTCTACCTGTTCTCTTTCAGCACAGGAAGATGCTGTCAGTAAAAAAGATGCAGCATGCTTAGCTGACACTGCAGAGAAAGCAGAGATACAGATAAAATTTGCTCAGACACCATGGTTTCTGGTGAACGTGTACAATCAGGCAGGGATACCCGCTGTGCCGTTTGAATTTGTGTGTTGAGCAAATAGGCTAAATGCTATGGAATCTGAGAAAGAATATGAAAGTTAAGTGATATACAATAAAATATGGGGGATTACATCAATGAAGACAAATTATGAAACACCGGTGGAATATAAAAAAATTGTTACCAGAGATCCTGATAAGTGACTTATGGATGAGCATCGGAAATGTTTATAAAAAAATCGGAAAAATTATAAAGAAAATCGAAAATGTGCAAGAATCAGGTTGGGTTTGGAAGATTCAAATCCGACCTTTTCCATTAAAATAGAGCTATCAAAAATCGAACGGCCGGAAGATCTGGTCAAAGTCAGATACAGTATAAGAAGGAGGAATAAAAGAATATGAAGAAAAGAGTGTTATCTTTATTACTTGCGTCAACGATGGCGGTGGGAGCGCTTTCTGCCGGGACATGCGTGGCCAGCGCGGAGGAGAGCGAACCGGATCACATCATCATGACCTACCTGACCACAGGGTCCACGCCTGCTGATCTGGAAATGGTGCAGGATGCCGTAAATGAGATTTCGATCGCTGAAATTAACGTGGAAGTGGAGTTTAAGGTCATTTCTATTTCGGAAACCTTTACAAATTATTCTCTGTGGGTGGCATCAGGAGAGCAGGTAGATCTGATGTGTATCGCATTCCAGAGCCTGAATACATATGCGAACAGCGGACAGATCCTTGCTCTGGATGAGTATCTGGAATCGGACGGAACCTATATCAGTGAACTGGCGGAGGAGTTTCCGCTTTATGATGGAGCTGTGATTAATGGAAGTACTTATGGAGTGACTCCGGTAATGCCCTGCTACGGATTCCGCGGAGGAATGGTAATCCGGGAGGATTATTTTGAAGAGTTGGGAGTAGAGCAGCAGGATCAGTATACCTGGGATGAAATCACGGAAATTTTAACAGCAGTGAAGGAGAACCATTCCGATTGTTATCCTGCATGTATCCTTGGATCCAGTATTGGTTCTACTGCTACAAACTATGGCTTCTTTGCTGAACTGGATTATCTGGGAGCCAGCTCCGCTTCGGGTGTATTGACCAGCGCGGACAGTACAGAGATCGTAAATATTTATGCGACAGAAGAGTATAAAGAATTTCTGTATTTGATGAGAGAATGGTATGAGCTGGGACTGATTCTCCCGGATGCGGCGACGACTGATTCGACCGCTACAGAGCTGATGTCATCCGGAAAAACGTGTGCGAATCCAATGAATCAGCAGCCGGTACAGCTTTTGACAGAGGCTTCCTATGGATGGAATAGCGTGAGCCTGAATATGACAGAGGGATATTATCCGTCAGCGTCAGCCAGCGCGGGAACTTATTGGACAATTCCAATCACCAGTGAAAACCCTGAGGCAGCAATGAAATTCCTGAACCTGATGTATGAAAATCAGGATGTGGCAGACCTTCTGAAAACAGGAATCGAAGGCGTGCATTATGTGACAACAGATGAAGACTATGTAGTTGCGTATCCGGATGGTATAACATCTGAGAATACAACCTATTACGAGCCATTAGGACTTTATGGAGACCGCAGATATGAACTGGCCTATTCTGCAGGAGCTTCTATTGAGGAAAACGATGCATGGACGGCGAATAATCTGAGCAAGCAGTATATGTCTGTCGGATACAATTATGACACCAGCAACATGACCAACCAGATCATTGCTGTAAACAGCGTTCTTGATCAGTATCTGCCGTCGCTGGAAACAGGCAGTGTCGAGGATGTGGATACAATTTATGAACAGTTCCTGAGTGCCCTGGAGGTTGCTGGAATTAATGACATTATTGCCGATAATCAGGCACAGTTTGACGCCTGGCTGGCAGAAAATAATTAACGCCGTGTAATGAATACAAAGTACCATTATGGTATGAGCGTCAGGTCAAAAAGACAGTTATAAATGTTCCGTTCCTTTTAAATGACAGGAGGCAGGTTACGGCAGATAAGCTGTAAACCTGCCTTCTGAAAATAATACAGGGATTGCGCAGCAAAAATGGAAAGGTATAAGAAAATGAAGAACCAGAAAAAAAGAAAAATCCGATGGGGAAAGACTCTGACCATTTACGCAATGATGCTTCCCGCACTGGTTTATTTTCTGATTAACAATTATCTGCCGATGTTTGGCATTATTATTGCCTTTAAAAATGTGAATTACAGCAAGGGTATCCTTGCCAGCGACTGGTGCGGATTTGATAATTTTAAGTTTTTATTTGCTTCCGGAAATGCGTGGAGGATTACGAGAAATACGGTTTTGTATAATGTAGCGTTCATCATTCTGGGCATGGTGCTGGGAATTACAGTCGCCATTCTGATGAATGAAATCAGGGGAAAAATCCCCCTCAGGATTTATCAGACGCTGATTCTGCTTCCTTACCTGATGTCGTGGGTAGTGGTGAGTTATCTCTGCTATGCGTTTCTGAGCAGTGAGACAGGTTTTATTAACAACACGATTCTTCCGCTTCTGGGGATCGATAAGACGATTGCATTTTATCAGCAGCAAAAATACTGGCCCTTTATTTTGACATTTGTGAATCTATGGAAGAATATGGGCTTCAATATGATTATGTATTACTCGTGCATCATCGGAATTCCAGGGGACTATTATGAAGCCGCGCGTGTCGACGGCGCCAGCAAATGGCAGCAGATTAAAAGCGTTACCCTTCCATGCCTGAAGCCGACGATTGTGACCTTGTTAATTCTGAATATCGGAAAAATGTTTTATTCGGATTTTGGACTGTTCTATCAGGTGCCGAAGAATTCCGGCCTGCTGTACAATGTGACACAGACCATCGATACTTATGTCTATAATGCGTTGATGACGCAGAATAATATCGGAATGTCAGCGGCCGCCGGTTTTTACCAGTCGATTGTCGGATTTGCGCTTGTATTGATCACTAATATGATTATCCGGAAAATTGACAGGGAAAACGCCATGTTTTAAAAGGAGGAAGTCAATGGGTATTAAATCAAAACAGGAAAAAATTTTTACAGGGGCGGCGCACGTGGTTCTGATTTTTCTCTGCCTGCTCGCGGTGATTCCTTTCTGGCTGCTGATTGCATCCTCCTTCACGGAAGAGCAGGCGGCAGTGAATTATGGTTATCAGTTCTGGCCAACCGTATTTTCTACTGAGGCGTATCAGTATATCCTTCGTCAGTGGAGCCAGATTGGTCATGCTTATGGAATCACGATTATCGTCACGGCAATCGGTACGACAGCGGCGATTCTGTTCATATCCATGTTTGCGTATGGATTGATTCAGAAGGATGTGCCTGGGATGAAAGTTATTTTTATCCTTGTCCTTATCACGATGCTGTTTTCCGGCGGTATTGTACCGACTTATTATATCTATACGAATGTGATTCATGTAAAAAATACCATCTGGGGGTTGATTCTACCGAACCTTCTGATGAATGGATTTACGGTCATTCTGGTAAAAAATTATTTTGATAACAATATCCCCAAGGATCTGATTGAGGCGGCCGAGGTAGACGGTGCGAATCATGTACATATTCTGTTTAAGCTGGTCATGCCGCTGTCCAAACCGATTCTCGCTACGATTGGTCTTCTGACCGGTATTTCTTACTGGAACGACTGGACAAATGGTCTGTATTACATCAATGATGAGAGTCTGTACAGCATTCAGCAGCTGCTGAATAAAATGAATGAAAATATTCAGTTCCTGGCTACGAACGCTGCGGCTCTGGGAAATATTAATGTTGGATCGATGCCGAGCAATACGGTGCGTATGGCGATTGCGGTGGTGGCGATTCTGCCGGTGCTGGTCATCTATCCGTTCTTCCAGAAGTATTTTTCAAGAGGAATTACTATGGGAGCAGTCAAAGGTTAATCATGAAGTGATTTGAGAAATAGGAGTGAAGAGATGGACACGAAAATCATTGACCTGAAGGTAAATCATATAAAAAATCCGGTAGGATATGACCTTGGCACACAGAGTTTTACCTGGAAGTATGAAACAGAAACGCCTGCGCATATGCGTTCGGAGGATTTCTTGTCCGAAGGGCCGAAAGATCATCTGGATCGGACAAAACGAGATGGTAATTTAAGGGCTGTCTCACAGCTGAATAATTCTGAGATAAAGGCAAAAGCATCACGTGTGTCAGTATCAGAACAGGAAGACTTTGGCGAGCTTTTCTGGGACAGCGGCTTTGATGGGCAGCTGTTCCGGAAGGAGGCGGCGCTGGAGCTGAAACCACGTACCCGCTATTTCTGGCGGGTGGAGGTAATGCTGGAAGGCGGCTGCCTGCTGACCAGTGAAACGGCGTTTTTTGAAACAGGAAAGCTGAAGGAGCCGTGGATCGGAAAGTGGCTCGGCGTGGATGGAAAAGACCGGGGCGGGATTCTGGTGCGCGGAACGTTTCCGGTATCCGGAAAGGTGCGTCGTGCCAGAGCTTATGTAACGGGGCTTGGGCTGTACGAGTGCTATCTGAATCAGGTTTATCAAAATGACGGATATTTGCAGCCTGGATTTAATAACTATAATCTGTGGATGCAGTATCAGACGATAGATGTGACAGAGAGCATCCGGCAGGGAGAAAATGTATTGGGCTTTCTTCTCGGAGCCGGCTGGTATCGCGGGCGGTTTGGCGTAAACGGCGGATACGAGAATAATTTTGGCTCTAAGGATCATCTGCTGGCGGAGCTTCACATCGAATATGAGGATGGCCGGGAAGAAGTTTTCGGAACTGATGAGAGTTTCCGCTACAGCGAAGGACCGGTGCGGTTCGCAAATATTTATGATGGGGAAGTGTTTGATGCCTCCTTCGCATGGATTGGGCGGATCGATTCCGGTTTGCAGGATCCGGAGCAGCCGGATGTGGGGCGGACGGATTCTTATCAGCAGGATTCGAAACGGAGGGGTGCGGAGCAGTCTGATTCGTTCCAAACGGATTTACAGCAGTCAGATTTACAGCAGTCGGTTTTGGAACAGAGCAATTTGGCAGAGACTGCTCCGGCTGTGGATGCCTGGATGCTGCCCGGATTTGACGATTCAGGCTGGCATGCGATGCCGCTTGCAAAGCCGGAGCGGATGGCTACGCTGACGGAGCGGTTCAGTCTCCCGGTGGTGGTAAAAGAGCGGAGAAAGCCGATGGCTCTGCTGACAGGCCCGGACGGGGAAAAAATTCTGGACATGGGGCAGAACATGACCGGATGGCTGATCTTCCGCGATACTCTGCAAAAAGGACAGAAGGTAATCCTTCGTTTCGCGGAGCATATGGAGGATGGGAAGCTCTGCCGTAAGAATCTTCTGACGGCAAAGCAGGAATTTGTGTATATCAGCGATCATACTCAGGAGATTGTGCGCCCCCACTTTACTTATTTTGGGTTCCGTTATGTGGAATTGGAAGGGTTTCCGGAAACCGTTTCAGCAGACGATTTTGAGGGATGGTGTCTGTATTCAGATATGGAGACGGCAGGGGAGCTGACGACCGGAAATGAGCTGGTGAATCAGTTTATACACAATACGTACTGGAGCCAGAGGGATAATTTTCTGGAGCATCCTACGGACTGTCCGCAGCGTTCAGAGCGGCTTGGCTGGACCGGAGACGCGCAGATCTATTGTCAGACCGCCTGCTATTTTATGGACACGGCGGCGTTTTACCGCAAATATATGAAGGATGTCAATGAGGAGCAGCGCAAGAAGAATGGGCAGGTTCCCTTTATCGTTCCCAAAATCAATGCGCCGGGGTTTGAGAATTCGACAGAAAAAGATGAATGCTCTGCGGCCTGGTCCGATGTGGCCACTATCTTGCCATGGACGCTGTATCTCAATTATGGGGATAAAAATCTGCTTGCTGAAGAATACGACGGCATGAAGGCCTGGGTCGATTATATGATAAAGCAGGATGTGGAAGCATACTCTCATAAGTCTTTGGAGGATGGACAGGACAGCTGTTTAAAAGTGGCTTCGCAGATGGACAAATCTGAGGAAGACGGCGGTTGCGGACTCTGGCAGAGTGGTTTCCACTTTGGAGACTGGCTGGCTCTGGACAATCCCGAGCCGGGGCCTTTTGGGAAAACGGATCCATTTTACATCGCTTCCTGTTATTATTTTTATAGTACGACACTTCTGGCAAAGGCTGCGAAGGTTCTTGAGAAAGCAGACGATCTGGAAAAATATAGGAAACAGGCGGCAAAAATCCGCGCAGCCATCCGAAAAACCTATCTGGATGAAAAAGGCATCTGCACACAGGGAACACAGACCGGGTATGTTCTCGCAATTTACATGGATATTACCTCTGCGAAAGAAAAATCCGCAAATGGCCGCTGCCTGGCGGAAGCGATTCGCCGGAATGGCGGACATTTGGACACTGGTTTTGTGGGAACGCCGTATCTCTGCCGCGCGCTGACGCTCTCTGGATTCCATCAGGACGCAGTCAGCCTGCTTCTTCAGGAGGAGTATCCGGGTTGGCTTTATCAGGTGAAAAAGGGAGCTACAACTGTATGGGAGGCCTGGGACGCGCTCGGGGAGGATGGAAAGCTGACAGGAGAGGCCAGCCTGAATCACTATGCGTTTGGCTCAGTCACCGGATGGATGTTCAGCGATCTGTGCGGGATACAGCCAGTCGAGGAACATCCGGGTTATGAAGTTGTGCGCATGCAGCCCCATCCGGATCCGCGGATCGGATCTGCCAGTGCGAGTGTGAATTCTCCGTGCGGTACCTATCAGCTGTCATGGAGCTATGAGCAGGAGAATTCAGTGAAAATTGTTGCTTCTGTTCCCTGCTTCGGAAAGGCGGAACTGATTCTGCCTGAAGGAAAACAGACACTGGAGGCAGGATGTCATGTATTTCTGGTACGTGGAGATCTGTTCTGATGGCTTTCGGAAAGCAGAAATAATGAAGGAGGAAAACAGCGTGAAGATTGAAACAATAAAACTTTGGGAGGATCGGGACGACGTAGAATTGACTACGTTCCTGACCATGTCGGATTCTTTTATTTCAAATCCAGTGCCGAAACCTGCCGTGATTGTATGTCCGGGCGGAGCGTATATGAGCTGTCCGCGTCATGGAAATGAAGGAGATCCGGTCGCAATGGCTTTTGCCATGGACGGCTATCAGGCCTTTGTGCTGGAATACAGTGTTGCGGAGCGGGCACCAGAAGGAAAAACGCTTTTTCCGGCACAGCTGCTTGATTTCGGTAAAGCAATCCTTACGATCCGCGAGCATGCTGCCGAATGGTATATCGATGTGAATAAGATTTCAATTATTGGGTTTTCCGCCGGGGCGCATCTGTGCGGAATGCTTGCGACTACCTGGCATGAGCCGCTGCTGGCGGATCATTTCCATGTGGAACCCGAAGTGTTTCGTCCACTGAGCGCGATGTTGATCTATGGCCTTTTTGATTACGCATTTCAAAATCGGAGTAATCAGGAAAAATCCGGATTGTCATTGGACATGAATACGCATGTGTTTGGCTGTCCGCAGCCTCCGCTTGAGGAGGAGGAAAAGTACAGCCCCATCTGCCACGTTTCTGACAATACACCCCCGGTTTTTCTCGCTGCGGCGATTGACGATGGGATGGTTCCGTCCATTCAATCTGTTCGGATGGCGGAAAAGCTTCATATGACTGGCGTTCCGTATGAGCTGCACATGTTCCAGTATGGCGACCATGGATTTTCCCTGGGACGCAATCTGTTTGAACCATACCGGGAGGAGAAGGCACATGCCTGCGCAGCATGGCTGCCCCTTGCAAAAACCTTCCTTATGCATCAGATTTCGCCGGAGACAACGGATATTGAGAAAAATCCATTTGCGGATTTTTCACTCTAAGCCCTGGTAAAGTGCATCATGCATGCCCGGCACAATCTGAGCATGACATATTGTTTATGACTGCCGAAAATCTGCCTGATATTCCCGCGGCGTTTTTCCGTAGTATTTTTTAAACATTTTCGTAAAATAAGAGTAATTGCTGTACCCGACCCTGGCGGATATCATCGTGATGGTGAGCTGATTTTCTTCAAGAAGCTGCCGCGCCAGGGTCATTCTCTGCTCTGTGATATAATCAATCAGGGTCTGGCCGTGCTGTTTTTTAAAAAGACGGGTCAGATGATCGGCACTCAGATAAAAATGCCGCGCAATTTCTTCTACGGTGAAGCTTTCCGATATATGCTTCTGGATATAGCTTTCTACCTCTTCGATGACATTGTCCGGCCTGCGTCCGGAGCCGGAGGTATCGTTGGAAGGCTGGGCAAGCTCCCGGACATAGCGTTTGCCGTATTGCTCGTATTCCTGACGCTGCTGTGTTTCTGTGATTACGTTTTCTGCTTTTTGCAGTACCTGTTCCAGCACTTCAGGCGCCGCCGGTTTCAGCACGTAATCCAGACACTGCAGCTGAATGGCCTGGCGGGCAAAATCGAATTCATCGTGGCAGGTGAGAAAAATACAGACGGTTTCCGGGTGATTTGCCTTTATCCACTCAACGAGGTCCAGTCCGGAACCGTAAGGCATCTCAATATCGCAGAGAAGTACGTCAATCGATCCCTTCATGAAGTGATTCAGAGCCTGCGCATAGCTGTTTGCGGTCAGAATTTCCTGAAAATGAAGCTTTTTCCAGTCCACTCCGTCCAGAATCCCCTGGATTGCATAGATTTCGTCATCGACTATTAAGAGTTTCATTTTGCTTCATCCTTTCTATTTCTGATGTTAAGCTGAATTCGGATTCTTCCCCTATCCGATTTATTTGGCTGAACTGGTAATGGAATCCGGAACAGTATTTTGTCTTCTGACAGGAATTTGAATCCAGACCTGCGTCCCTTCTCCGAGTGTGCTGTTGATACTGATTGTAGCATCGTCTCCGTAAAAAAGCGCTAGACGCCGCCGGCAGTTCTGGATGCCGATATGCGTACCGACCCGGTCGTGGGGAGCCTCCCCTTTTCGCAGAATATTCAGGGTCTCTTCGGGTATGCCGTTCCCTGTGTCTATGATGGAGATTGTCATCGTATCCTCGACTCTCTTTATCAGGATCAGGATTTCAATGGTTTCGCCCATCTTTAACGCATATTTGATGGAATTTTCCACAAAATTCTGTATGAGCAGCGGCGGAATCAGCGTGTCGTCCAGCTCCTCATCTACTTCGTAAACATTTGTAAATGCGTTCGGAAAGCGGATGTTCTGAATATCCAGATAGTCTTTGACAAATCCCATCTCTGACCGGAGAGGTACCAGTTCGTCTGTCTGGCGCAGGGAATAGCGGAAATAGCGCACCAGACTCTGCGTATAGCGGAGAATGACGGAATAATTTTTTGACTGTGCCAGACTGTAAATCATATTCAGTGAATTCAGCAGCAGGTGCGGATTGATCTGCAGCCGGAGGTTGGTCGCCTCAATACGGAGCTTTTCCAGCTCCCGCTCGTAGGCTTCGATTTTCAGATCATGGATTTGCTCAGTCATATCGTTGAATACGTGATTCATATGCCGGAATTCTCTGGAAGAATTTTCCTCCTGCAGACGGAAATCCCAGTGCTCCTGTTCTAATTCATGCATACCGGTATCCAGGGCGTGCAGCGGCCCAAGCACGAGTTTGTGGATGGCGTAAAGCATGAGCGGAATCAGCAGAAAGCTTAATACACACAGAACCTGAAGAACACGTTCGAGCTGAGGAATTTCAGAGATAAAAAGCTCAGACGGTATCAGACGGACCAGCGAGTAATCCATCACAGAAGACGGATAGCAGATGATCCGGTATTCCTGTTCCTGACCGGCAATCGTGAGATTTTGGGAAGAGGCTTCCGTATCAATCATAAAGCTGACGTCGTCTGAGACGATCTGTCCATCTGAATCTATGAGATAAAAATATTCTCCCTCCTGTGCCGGTGTTTCGCGTATGCTTTCCAGAAGGGCATCTGCACAGGTCAGCATTCCGAAGGAATACGTATAATAATTGGCATTATCGACAAGATATTTTTTTCCTTCTATATCAATCATGTCAAAGTGATATGACTGATAAGCTACGATGTCCGCATCGGAAAAATATGCTTTCAGAATATCCGATTCTTCCAGAGATATATATTCAGAATCATAGGTCACAGCTATCCAGTCATTTTCATTTGTCATAATATATGCAGCATGGACCATTTTCAGGCTTTCTCTGGATGCCTTTAGCTCCGACCAGACCTGATAGCGTGTCAGCTCATACTGGCTGGACGAAGGAGTGAGATTTGCCCAGTTTTCAGTCATAAATTCCTGAAGCTGACTGTCAATGGCTGTGAGTTCGTCATCAATCTGAGTCATGTAAAGCTCCAGTTCATGCTCATAGGAGGAGAGCAGTTCATTCTGCACTTTTCGAATCAGCGACTGAGAAAGGATGACCAGCATCACGTTGACCGGGATCAGAATGCTGCACACGATGAGAATTAATTTTGTGCTTAATGAAGATGTCCAGACAAGCTTTTCTCTCATGCAGCGGTTTCCTCCTTCGTTTCTGACCGGTTTTTAAAAGAGATCAGGTCAGAACTTAATAATTATAATTATACTATCGAAGTCGGATTGGTTCAATCAAAAAAATCAAGGCCAAATAAATTGGAGAATAAATCCAGGCGGAAAGAATAGAATGTTGAAAAATGACGATTTTGAAGTAAAACAGTAAAATAAAATTAACGATTTTGAAGTAAAACAGTAAAATAAAATTAACGATTTTGAGGTAAAACAGCAAAATAAAAATAACGATTTTGGGGGATTGCTCCAGGATGCAGCTTAATGAGTTGCATCCTGGAGCAGCTATTGTTTGATTATTTTTTAAATATGGTTGTCGGATTCATGTATGAGCGGTATATAAAGTATAGCTTTGTTCCTCAAAAGCATTGTTTCTCAAAATCACACCATCAGCGGCAGCTCCAGCACAGAATCCTCCCCGCAGAAAATCGTCTGGCTTGCTTTGCGCACTTTTTCTTGATCGGCCCATGCCCCGGCATAGTTGGAGTGGACGGCATACTGCGGAAAATCGGAGCTGGAAATGTCCAGGCGCAGGCGGCAGCCCGCGGGAACCTGCCAGCTGATGTCCCACATGGTAATCTGGACTGTAGTCTTCGTGCCGGGCTGATAGCCGGTCTGGTCCGCCAGAATACGCGTGATGGAGGAGCGCATATGATAAGCCTTTCCGTCCGGGAGTACCTGGCTGGACACAGAAGGAAAGAGAATTCAGGCACATGCCGCTGGAAGAAACCCGCATTGCAGACTATGTGTGGCTGCCGCTGCGGTTTGACGGAGACATGGTGTACATCGAATGGATGGATGAGTGGAGGATTGAAGATTACGAGTAACATAACGGAAGGAAAACTCACTTGCGGGCTTTCCTTTTTTAATGATGCACAGAGCCTGGTAAGGAATTTTGCGGCTAAAGCCGCACCCGGCTTTAGCAGATTCTTTACCGTTCGGCTGAAATTTTGACCGTTTGCGTATGGCTTATTGATTTTTGGAAAATAAAAGCTATAATCAAAACGAATGCGACATTGTTGCCGACAATTTTGATCATGAGAATTTGTGTTATCAGCCAGGAAGGAGAAGCATCATGCATCCTTGGAAAACAGGAATTCCCGAATGAAAATGCTGACGAACTGCTATGATTAAAATATATTTTACAGAAGAGACAGACAGGAGGAAAAGGATGAGACTAAAAGGAATACCGAAAAAACTATTGAGTATGCTGCTCGTTTTCGTTATGGTGACGGCAACGTTATCTCAGGCAATGCAGACCTCTCAGGTTGCCTGCGCTGCGGACGTAGAAGCAGTTGAAACAGAGGTAGTGGAAACGGAGAACGATGAAACGGATGCATCAGAGACAAGTGCATCTGAAGCGGATGAATCCGAGACGAATGAGTCAGAGACAGGTGAATCTGGAACCGATGAATCTGGAACGGATGAATCAGAAACGAATGCATCAGAAACGGATG
>JAJQEO010000097.1:0-32504 GCA_021201665.1 Lachnospiraceae bacterium
CCGTGGAAGCCGCCGCCCGGCAGCGTCTCCTGCTGCTCGCCCCCGTGGAAGCCGCCCCCCGGAAGGGTCTCCTGCTGCTCGCCCCCGTGGAAGCCGCCGCCCGGCAGCGTCTCCTGCTGCTCGCCCCCGTGGAAACCGCCGCCCGGAAGGATCTCTCTGCGCTCATAACCTTCTGCCATCATTTCTTTTCTTTCATTTACGTTCATCATAGTACAATTCTCCTTTTCTTTTTTTGATTTTTTGTTTTATTGTTTGTTTTTGGTAACTGTCTGCAAAGTCTTCGGTCATCGCCCGATCAGGATTGTTTATCCCTCCTCCTTCTTAAGATAGACAAATTCTATCATCCGCTTTTTCCTGTCGTCAGGGGGGGAGCCGACAGAATAATCCCTCTCGCAGCCCTGTGCATAAAAAGGCCCGCCTTTTACGGCGGGCCGGAGGAAATCTGTCGGTTTTCATGTTCCATATCGCATGTTTTATGTTTTATGTTTTATGTTTTATGTTTTACATTTTGCGTTTCACGTATCATATTCCATGTCTTATGCCTTATGTTTTACGTTTCATCCTCCATCAGCTGCTTCAGTGTCTGGCCGATGTGGATGATTTTGTCTTCCGCGGAGATGGTCTTGATGCTCAGCTGGTCTCCGCGGCTTCTCTGCATAGTGTTCAATTCGTTTGCGACGGCATTGGAATGTGCATAGGTATTTCCAAGCAGCACTGTGGTCGTCCCGATGCCGAACTGATTTGCTATGCTGTGCAGCTTATGGTAATAATCCAGTTTCAGCTCTACCACTGCCTTACACTCTACGATGATGCTGCGGAAGCCTTTGGTCATTATCAGATCGAGCTCATTTTTTACGCCATCCTTTTCCCAGCCGAATTCGTATCCGCAAGCCACATCGTCGAAATAGCCGGTTTTCAGCACATCATAGTAGGCGTACACTTCGAGGATTTCCCCGGCGCTCGTCAGAAGCTTTTTTATCTGCGATGAAGAATATACAAAGCTTACCGGACCGGGATCCTTCTGGGGCTCCAGCTGGCTGATAAAATGCGCCTTTTCGAGCTGTTTTAAGACAGCATGGGAATACTTCCATTTCCCGGTTCCGTCCGGATCCAGATCCAGGTTCCTGACAGTCAGTAAATTCAATTTTACATCCACATAGTCCCCATTGCAGGACTTATACTTCCGTGTCTCCAGACCATAGTATGGAAGCAGGTACTGCGGTTTCTGGAAAATAGTATTTAAATGCTTCTCATATTCAACATTTGCTTTCAGCTCCAGCCTGCAGGTATCGCTTGTATGGCTGGTCAGAAGGTAGTCCTTTTCCACGATCTGATACTCTGCCAGCTCCTGCAAAAGTCTTTTCACCGTTGAAAACGTGTAATCCGGCAGGAAATAAGTCAGGCTCACTAAAACAGGATTTGCGGCAGTGCTGAGGGCAATCCTGACCAATGGTTTCTGATCTGCTTCATACTTCTGCAGATGCATACACAGCCGGTTCCAGTTCCCAACGCCGTTCTCAAACCGTTTGTTGGACAGATACTTTCCTGTATAGATATCCCAGAGTGCCTCATAATCATCGGAAAATTCCGGCATCGTATAGCGGGTATCTGCAGCATTCATCAGACCAAACATGTCCCGGATCCGGATGAAGGAGCCATCCTTTACAAAACGAAGGTATTCGCAGCCGATCCGCTTCGTAAATTCCTTGTTTCTCCAGTCAAATTCAAAATAGGGAATCTGAAGGCTGGTAATCCGGTCGATAAATCTGGCATTTTCATACGCCGAAGGAAACAGGGCAGTCCCTCCGTCATACAGACTCACCGGATTTTTCTTCAGATCTTCTGCAAACTGTTCTGCGGCATCCGCGTAATTCCCGGCGCGTGTGAGCACAGATGACTCCAGCCAGGAATTGCCGCTGCCCTCCTGATGCTTCTTTTCGAGTCTTTTTAACTCTTTCTGCAGGTTTTCGTATTCTTTCCCGGAGATTTCTTTCATGCAGGAAATCACCAGCCTGACTGCGCAGTGCACGTTCCGTCCGCAGAAATAATTCAGGATGGCATCCAGCTTGCGGACCAGCAGCTCCACAGAGGAATCCGGATAGCAGCAGTAGAAGAACGTTATTTTCTCGGGCGACAAAATGGTAGCCGCGGCTACGTTGGCGAAAACCACGTCATTTCTCCCATTCAGATATTTTCCGTCTTCAAGTGCCATGGCAATGGACGGCATATAGCGGAAGGTCAGGATAAATGGGATCTTCTCCACTAAGGTATAGTCAATTTCCTTGTAATTGCGGTACAGGTTGCTCTCGATCACCGGGAAAAAGTCGCGCTCAATGACCGCCAGGCGCTCCTCGATCTTCACGCGGGCTTCCTCGCTTAAGCCCCCCAGAGAAGCCTTCAGGCTGTCTGAATAATAGTCATACTGGCGGGTATAGCTTTCCACTCCACTGATGATATTTTTCAGGGCAAAGCGGAACTGCTTAAAGGCTCTTACCGCCTCAACACACTCATTTGGGATCAGGTTCTGGATAACGGTCAGATCCGGATTCTGGCTCAAAGCCTCTGCGCGCAGCTGATCCGCCTCACGCTTAAAGCATCTGTGAAGCTCGATGGACATGCGGTCCAGGTCGTCCAGGCCAGGATCGATTTCTCCCTCATCCCATTTTTTATGATGGTTTTCTGTGTACTCCGGCTCCTCAAGCGGCGCACCCGGTATACTGTATACCAGACATGGATGTGTACGATTGGCGTTATCCTTCACGTCTCTCCGCGTAACACAGTCCGCCAGCTTCAGCTGCCCCTTCCCATCTCTCGGCGCTGTCCATCCGTCCGCTGCCTTTTCGAGTATCCATCTCCTGTGCTCCAGCTCTACAAGCCGGTCAAACTTCGCTTTCGCCTCTTCATCGGTCTTTTTAGAGTCCAGAATCTGTTTTTGAAACTGGACAGCCATTTCCAGAGGATCCTCACAGTCGATTCCCACGCTGTGCAGTTTATATTTAATGGAAAGAACAAAGGCCAGCGAGGATGAGCGGTTATATTTCTCTTTTGCGGTCTCGCCCTTGAAAAATATATTTCTCTCCTTTGTAACATCCATGTTCAGCATGCTCTTGCTGTTCCAGGCAATATGTGTATTAAAGGCCATTTCCGCCAGATTCTGATCAATTGCCGACACATAGACCGGTTCATTTATGTATACCGGATATAAATTTTTCTGATCTGCCCTCCTGGACCGGCCGGTCTTCTCGCTGATGTAGCATACAGGGCATGGATCGTCCAGGTATTCCGCGCAAAGGGCCGCGACCGACCGGCTCAGGGCGTCATTTCCTAATGCCACAAAGACATAATTGTATTTTTTATCCGCGTACATCGCTTTCAGGAACAGATTTTCTACGATTTCCCTGTTTACCTGCGACGGTTTTGTCGTAAACTGAAGCGCGGCGCTTTCTCCCTCCAGCGTCTCGGAAACACTGTGGAACTCCAGATTCGCGTACGCTCTATGTCTGGCGCCGACCATGGAGCCATCCACATTTACAAATTCGCAGATCGCCGGGCGGAACTGAAGATAAGCTTCCTTATCCTTTTCCGGCTCATCTGATACCGCGCAGATATTCAGATTCACATCAGCCATCTGGCCGGACTGGAGGCAGATATCCAGAAATCTCTGTCCATAGGTCCCCGCCCCGATCATCAGGACGTTGATGTCCGTCACACCTTCCGGGACAGAGCCGTACAGCGGATGTTCATAGAGCAGCTTCTGTATGGTCAGAGTCGGGTCCGAAAGCCCCGCTTTACTTTTTGGGGCAGGCATCGACAGGATTCTGGAAAGTCTGTCCTCCGCTTTTTTAAAGTCCTCTTTCAATTCAGAACAGCTCTGGTATCTCTTTCTCGGATCTCTGGCCAGGCACTTCTCCAGAATCTTACAGATCCGGGACATCAGCGTTGCGTCCGAATTGGTCTCCGACGCCTGGAACAGGGCCGAATGCCTGACCAGCTGACTGATCCTGGAATAATAGTAGTCGTGGTACAGTCCGTCCGGAACATCAGGTGTAATGACCAGGGCGTGAAACAGCATAGCCCCCAGGGAATAAATATCGGAGCGGTTATCCGCTCTTCCCCTGATTACCTCGGGAGCGCAATACCCTTCCGTACCGGAGGGTCTGATCTCTTCACTCTTAATGGAACACAGCGTATTGATGTCAAACAGGGAGATATTGTTCGCTTTTATTTTATAGTCACTGTCATACTGAACCAGGAAATTTGACGGGTTGATATCCATATGCATCAGCCCGGCGGTATGCAATGCCTTGATGCAGTCTGTAAGCTCAATAAACACACGCAGGATATTTTCCAGCTTTTCCTCTGATTTCGAGGAAGGACTGTTTCTTACCTCGTCTAAATACTGATTAAAGCCTTTTCCCGGAACACCGGGAGACCAGATGTAAACCGAAGGACGCCGTTCACCGGCAGCTTCGCTGCTTTCCTGGCTCCATTTTTTCAGGATCGATAAGGGAGATCTGAAAGCCTTTTCCCCGGGCTGTTCCTTTTCCAGGATGCCATAGAGAATTTCTCCATACTGAATATAGCTTTTCAGGATTTCATTATCTGGATTTTCCGCAATGACCTGCCTCAAAAGCCTGTAAGTGCCAATGTATTCCCGGCACATCTCTTCAAACTGGCGAATATCCCCCGCGCTGGCCACAAGCTGCCCGTCCGGAAGCCGTTCCAGCAGATAACCGCAGATTACATCTCCGTCAACCGATTCAGCCGGATAAAATTCTTTTAATTTTCCGGTTTCCACAGTCCCATCCTTCAAAACCCTGGCGGCCTCATAGCATACCGTTGACCCGCCCTCTCCAATCACTGATCTGATAAAATACCTTTCCGGCGAGCTGCCATCTTCATTTCTGGAAAGAGTAATCCATCCCGTCAGAAAATTACGGCCTGACACTTGATCTGACACCTGGCCTGACATTTGACCTGACATTTCCATAACCCGTATCTCCTTATCTTTTTTTGCGTATTTCAGACTGCCTGTACCCTTTGTTTTCATGTATTTCCTGAGCCGGATAACCCGGAACCGGACTTTTGCCGTTTTGCGCAGGAAATCGCTCTTCGCTTCGGTCGTTGCCTGTGTCCTCGATTTTCTGCGAAAATCGGGACATATAACGCGTGCCACTGGCACGCAGCAACGGCGCAAAGTAAAACGACTTACGTCGTTTTCTATAAGTGCCTGACTTACATGTATCCGTTGTTTTCCACCAGATAGAAAAACAGGGAAATCACCACATACATATCGAAAATATTTTTTTCACTCAGCGGCTGATATCTGGCCTCTTTCAGGATCGGGCTGATGGTAGAGTCATAATCCTCAAAGACCTCCGGGAACGTATTCGGGCTTTCGCTCTCCATTTCGTTCAGCAGCACGATATAATAATTCAGATGAATCGCGATCAGCTCGCTTCTTGTAACGCGCTTTTCGAACCGCAGCCTGCCAACCAGAAGCTCATCCAGCATCATCTCCGTGGCATCGTCGGCTTCATAATAACGGTAAGAAACTCTCCGAAGCAGCGTGTTCATCCGCTCATCTTCATAATTACACACGTCCAGGATATAATTATCCTTCTGGGGATCCGGCCTTTTTATGGCAAAGCCAAGATCTGTCAAAGTGGAAACCGCACTGGATAACTGCTTCCCGGCTGATACAATGCCTTTGGCCTGCATACCGCTTTGCAGCCTGCGCATGGAGACGGGCTCCTCCGTGCTTTGTGATAAAATATGAAGAGTCAGAAGAATGCGCTTTCTCTGCATCATATTAAATCGTCCGTTCGTAATCCGGACGCGGTCATCCAGAGCGGCTACCACCTTCATAAAGTCCGCGTCATACAAAAAACGTTCCTCAAGGAATCCCTTCAGCTTCCATTCAAATTCCGTGTTTATCCGGAAAAGCATGTCTTCCTTCACTTCTTTCGGCTGAGCCGCCCACTGAATGGAATCATACAAATCAAAATCCAGGACTTCACTGTCCAGGTCCTCCATGATTTCCTCTATGAGATCGGCAGCTGTACTCTCCTCAGAAGAGATCATAATCCGGGCCGCGCCTGTATTGGCAGGATCCTTTATTTTAAATTCGGAAGTAACATAATCTACAATTTGATTGATCTTTTTTTTAAGAAGCTCAGAAATCACCTGATCGCGGTAGAACCTCGTGTTTGTGGCTGCCCTTTTTTCCGTCTTGTCAGAGACTGTTTTCGCGCGCTTCACGCATTCTTCAATCAGGGATTCTGCCATGTCGATTTTCTGCCCCGGAGTCATATCCAGCTCCCGATGGCTTAGAAAATACACATAGATCGCCTCGACATAGTTCTTATAGTTAATTCCTTCGCCGGTCGGTTCCTTTTCCACGCTGCTGGCCGTTTTGCTGTCCGCATAATCTCCGGAAAGAAACCGCAGTAAATTGTCGTTATAAAAATCCTGAAACAGGTTTGTCTCGATATCCGTATCGGAGTCGTCATCAGAGCCCTCCACCGAAACGGTCATCCCGAAGACAAAAGCAAAATAATATAAATAGATCTTCGTCTTACCATTTACCCTGAAATTACCTGCAGCCAGGTCAGAACACATATCCAGCAGGTCAGCATCTAAATCGTTCTTTTTTTTCGCTGCCTTTTTTGCCCTGAGAGCGTCCCTTTTTGCATATTTGTACCGAACATCCACAGTTTCTTCTTTTGCATTTTTCTTTGTCTCTGCCTTTACTCCTGTCCCGGCATCTGCTTCTGCTTTTCCGGAGGCGGATTTTGACAAGCGCTTTATTTGCCTTAACTGGCTTCGGAAATCGCGCTCCAGAGCGTTCACGAGCTCCGCGGTTTGTGCAGGCTCCGTTTTCAGCTCTGTTTTCGACTGCAGATTGTTCTTTATAACAAAGGCAATTTCTTTTACCTTTTCAGAGTCTGTAAGACCCTCCTGCTCCAGATCATTCTTTTTCAGAAAATCATCCAGTAATGCACACGTATCCTCCGTCAGTTCCAGCTCCGTAAAATCCAGCCTGTCGTCAGCCTGGTATTTTCCTATCTGATCCGCAATGAATAACAGAACCTCCACGGGGGTCAGTTCGATCGGCGCATGCTCAAAAACAGAATCATCTATTTTCGAAATCAAAAGCTTTTTCCGGCCATCCGCGCTCATGGATGAGAGGCTCTCTTTTTCCTCCCCGCTCAGTCTCTCTTTTGCCCATCCGTAAAATGGACCAGTGTGAAAGCGCCGGAAGCTCTCATCCGTACCAGAGAGGAATTTCTTCAGAATAGCGGTCCTCACGGTATCCTTGTTATACTCCGGAGCCAGTCTTCGCACCGTACGCTCCATATACGCGGCCGGATCCACTGAGTTGGCGTACATATCGTAAAACAGCTGCAATAAATCCTCTTTCATCTGCGCACGAGTCGGGATTGTCTCCAGAATGGAAGGATCTGCGCAAAGATCTTCCATATTCATTCCGCGCGCTTTGCACAGCTTCCTCAGATCATTTCCCCTAAAGATCTTCGAATCCTTCGGAGCATTATTATAATCATTCAAAGCGAGTTCAAAATCCTCCCGGCAATAATAGCTTTTTAATTTTAACACTTTTTCCCGGAAGTTTGTACGATTTATTTTAGTATACTCTAACTCATTGCGGCCTTCCATGCTCTCATCTCCCTTGATCGTCCCATTTGTATAGTCAGGCTACACACCACGCACTTGCTGCGGGGATCCTGCGTGCCAGTGACATCTTCACTTCGTTCCGGTCTGTCCCTGCGTCCTCGATTTTCTGCGAAAATCGGGACAGAAAACGCATGCCACTGGCACGCAGGGACCGACCGAAGCGAAGCAAAACATAGTGTTTTCTTACTGAATTACAAATGTCAGCTCTGCGTCCGTGCAGACCTTGTCATCCACATACGCAGTGGCCTTTCCAACGCCGACCGGTCCTTTGACCTTGATCACTTCGAGTTCCAGGCGAAGAACGTCGCCCGGCACGACCTTCCGGCGGAAACGCGCTTTGTTGACGCCGCCGAAGAGAACCAGCCGCCCCTTATACTCCTCCTGAGAGAGGATTGCGACCGCACCCACCTGCGCAAGCGCCTCCAGAATCAGCACCCCCGGCATCACCGGCTCCTGCGGAAAATGCCCCGCAAAAAAAGGCTCATTGTAGCTCACGGCCTTGCGCCCGACGGCGCGCACGCCCGGCTCCAGCTCATCGATCCGGTCCACCAGAAGAAATGGGGAACGGTGCGGTAATATTTCCATAATCTGTTTTGTGTCCAGCATATTTTTTCCCTGCCTTTTCTTGTATCATTCGCTTCGGCCGATTAATTTACTTCGGCTGCTTCAGCTTCGCTTCGGTGGATTGAGTTACTTCGGCTGCTTCGCTTCGGTGGATTCTTCGAATGCTCTGCTTCGGCCGACTCATTTCGCCTCGAGCGATTCATTTTATCGCTGCGATACCGGCGATCTATAAACTACTCTCTGCGCTGTATCACTGCATGTACTTTCTGAACAGCAGAGTCGCGTTGTGGCCGCCGAATCCAAGGGAGTTGCTGATGCAGGCGGTGACTTCCCGCTCTACGCCTTCCGGCGTGTAGTTCAGATCCATCTCCTCCTCCGCTTCCCGGAACCCGGCTGTCGCGTGGATGTATCCTTCCTCGATCGTCTTTACACAGGCTACGGCCTCCAGGCCGCCGGCCGCGCCCAGACAGTGCCCGATCATGGATTTGGTCGAGCTGATGTTCAGCTGATACGCCGCCTCGCCGAACGCCGCTTTGATCGCGCGGGTCTCACATAAATCGTTCAGGTGTGTCGCCGTGCCGTGCGCGTTGACATACTGGATTTCGCCCGGGGCAAGCCCTGCCTCGTCCATGGCAAGCTTCATCGCGCGCGCCGCGCCTTCGCCGGTCTCCACCGGGGAGGTGATGTGATAGGCATCGCTGGTGGCACCATATCCGGCCACTTCCGCAAAAATCTTCGCGCCGCGCTTCTGCGCGTGGGAAAGCTCCTCCAGGATCAGCACGCCGGCGCCCTCGCCCATGACAAAACCGCTCCGATCCTTGTCAAATGGGAGGGAAGCCCGCAGCGGGTCGGTCTCCTTGCTCAGCGCGGTCAGTGCAGTAAACCCGGCGACGCCCATCGGACAGATCGCCGCCTCGGTGCCTCCAGCAACCATGATGTCCGCGTCGCCGACCTGAATCGACCGATAGGCCTCGCCGATCGAATGGGTACCGGTCGCGCACGCGGTCACCACGTTGATATTTTTCCCCTTCAGTCCAAAATGAATGCCGATGTTCCCGGCAGCCATATTGGAAATCAGAAGCGGCACAAACAGGGTCGGCATCCTGCCCGGACCTTTCTCCATCAGCTTGGCATGCGCCTGTTCAAAGATCTGCAGGCTGCCGATGCCGCTGCCGACGGAGACGCCCGTCCGATAGCTTTCTTTCTCTGTCAGGTCACTGATCCCGGCCTGGGAGAGCGCCTCCGCGGCCGCGGCCACCGCATACTGGCTGAACAGCTCCATGCGGCGGGTCTCCTTTACATCCATCACTGCGCGCGGATCAAAATCCTTCACCTCAGCCGCCAGTGTTGCCTTATATCCTTCCGTATCAAAATGAGTGATCGGCGCGATCCCCACCTTCTTCGCTTTCAGGCTCTCCCAGTAGGCTTCTGTCGAATTCCCTACCGGGGATATCACACCCATACCTGTCACTACGACTCTTCTCATTCTTACTTCGTGTCCTTTCTGTCTTCTGTCGATGCCACGCAAGCCGTGGCGGCTGTTTTCTGTCTATGTCCTGTTTTGATCGTGTCTCTCTACTTTATGATAATACTACAAGTCAGATCCCCATGCCGCCGTCTACGGAGATGACCTGGCCGGTGATGTAGGATGCGCGGTCGGACGCCAGGAAAGCGACCGCCTCAGCAATGTCCTGCGGACTGCCGATTTTTCCAAGCGGGATCTGGGTAAGGATGGCTTCCTTCTGCGCGTCATTGAGGACGGCAGTCATGTCCGTATCCACATAGCCCGGGGCTACCGCGTTGACGGTGATCCCGCGGCTGGCCAGCTCCTTTGCCAGGCTTTTCGTCATGCCGATGACGCCCGCTTTGGCCGCGCTGTAGTTGATCTGTCCGGCGTTGCCATGCAATCCCACGATGGAGGAAATGCTGATGATTCTGCCGGAGCGTCTGCGCAGCATCTGCTTTGCCGCCAGCTTCATACAGAAAAAGGTTCCCTTCAGGTTCGTGTCGATGACCCGGTCAAAGTCCTCCGCGCTCATGCGCAGTGCCAGGTTGTCTCTTGTGATACCGGCATTGTTGACCAGAATATCCGGCGCGCCGAGCTGATCTGTCACTTCTTTGAACATTCTTTCGCAGTCCTCCGGCACGGACACATCTGCTTTGACGATGATGGCTCGTCGGCCGAGTGCCTGAATCTCGTCAGCGGTCTCCTGAGCCTTTGCCTCGGAGCCGCAGTAATTCACTGCCACATCTGCGCCGTATCCGGCCAGCGTCAGGGCAATGGCCCGTCCGATGCCTCTGCCCGCGCCCGTCACGAGCGCGATTTTATTTTCCAACATAATATTCCTTTCTGCACCATTTACAGCACCGCAAGCAGGCTCTCCAGATCTGCCGGTTTCTCTACGTGCACTGCCGTCACATTGCGGTCGATTTTCTTTGCAAATTTCGTAAGCGTCGTCCCCGGGCCCATTTCGATGAAGGTATCGGCGCCCGCCGCAATCATGCACTCGACGCTCTGCTGCCAGCGCACGGACGAGCAGACCTGCCGCCCGAGCAGGGTGCGGATCTCCTCCGGATCACGGACAAATCCGCCGGTCACGTTCGAAACGAATTGAAGCTTTGGTTCCTTTATCTCCTGGTCCGCAAGCAGCGCAGCGAGCTTTTCTCCCGCGCCTGAGAGCATCGGCGAGTGGAACGGCCCGCTCACCACGAGAGGAACCGCCCTCATGGCGCCTGCTTCCAGCAGCTTTGCTGCAGCAGCGTCTACCGCAGCTTTTTCTCCGGTGATCACCTGCTGACCCGGGCAGTTATAATTCGCTACGCTCACCCTGCCGTCGATCCCGGCACAGATTTCCTCAATCGCCAGCGGCTTCCGGCTTAAGATCGCGGTCATCGCGCCGCCGGTCGGCACGGCTTCTTCCATATAAATGCCGCGCCGGCAGACGATTTTGACCGCGTCGGAGACCGTAAACGATCCGGCAGCGGTCAGCGCACAGTATTCGCCAAGGCTTAAGCCCGCCGACATGTCGGCTTTCACACCGGCTTTTTGTACTGCCGCAAGGATCGCCAGAGACGCGCACAGAAGCGCAGGCTGCGTATACCTCGTCTGATTGATTTTATCGTTTTCTGTAAAGCAGATTTCTTCGAGTGAATAGCCTGCAGCCTCTGAAGCCATTTCAAAGACTGCCCGGCTTTCCCCGCAGGAATCATAGAATTCCCGTGCCATGCCCACGACCTGCGCGCCCTGGCCGGGAAATACGAATGCAATTTTTCCCATGTGTTTCTCCTCGGATTTCCGTTCAAACTGTGTAAATCTCCGGCGCGGCAGCCGTTTCCGCGGCCGCCTGTCATGCCAGAATCAGCAGACGCCGCCCGACGTTCCCCTCTCACAGCCTTACTTCCTGCCAAGCAGAGTCTCTGCCTGGCTCATGATTTCCTCGATCATCTCGCGGCAGGTCTGCTCCTTGTTTACCATACCGGCGATCTGGCCGCACATCATGGAGCCGCCGGTCACGTCGCCCTCCTGCACTGCCTTGCGCAGGGAGCCCACCGTCAGCGTCTCCAGCTCCTCGAAGCTGCAGCCTTCCTTTTCCATCGCCAGATATTTGCGCGTCATCTGGTTGCGGATCTGGCGGCACGGATGACCCACAGACCGCGCGGTCACGACGGTATCAATGTCCTTTGCCTTAAGCACCTGATTTTTATAATTCTGATGAATCACGCATTCCTTTGAGACCAGGAACCGGGTCCCCATCTGTACGCCCTGGGCGCCAAGCATCATCGCCGCGGCAAAGCCTCTGCCGTCTCCAATGCCTCCGGCCGCGATCACCGGGATCGTGACGCCGTCCACGACCTGCGGCACCAGCGTCATCGTCGTACTTTCGCCGATATGTCCGCCCGACTCACAGCCCTCCGCGATCACCGCGTCCGCGCCGCCGCGCTGCATCATCTTCGCGAGCGCCACGCTCGCCACCACCGGGATCACCTTGATTCCGGCACCCTTCCACTGCTCCATATATGCGCCCGGATTGCCCGCGCCAGTCGTGACCACGGCGACCTTTTCCTCCGTGACTACCTGCGCCACCTCGGCGGCAAACGGACTCAGCAGCATGACATTGACGCCAAAAGGCTTGTCTGTCTTTTCCTTCGTCAGCCGGATCTGCTCGCGCACGTAATCCGCCGGCGCATTGCCGGCCGCGATGATTCCCAGTCCGCCCGCGTTCGAAACTGCGGACGCAAGGGAGTTTTCCGCCACCCATGCCATCCCGCCCTGAAGGATCGGGTACTGGATCCCCAGCAGTTCTGTGATTTCTGTCTTCATTACTCCTCAATTCCTTTCGCGCTCAGATAATTCACGACTGACTGTACCGTCGTCAGCTGCTCCAGATCCTCCGTCGGGATCTCGATGTCATATTCTTCCTCAAGAGCCATCACCAGCTCAAACAGATCCAGAGAATCTGCTCCCAGATCCGCCTTGAAATCGGTCTCCGCGCTGACATCCTCCTCAGATACATGAAGCTGCTCCGCTACGATTGCAATCAATTTCTCCAACATGGTAAATTTCTCCTTTTTATTTAATCTTTTTTATTTATAGTAAACGGCATATGCCGTTGTACTTCTAATTATAGGACGCGGCACGCTTCATGCACACGAACACGACAACCCCCGCCACTGCGGCTGAGCAGGCCGCCGCAAGTCCGGATGCTGCCACTACCAGCTTCCAGTTTGAATGGGAGCGCCGCACTGATTCTGCCGATTCTGTTTTTAATTCTGCCTCTGGTTCCATTTTTAATTCGGCTTTTGGATCTGCCTCTGGTTTTGCCATCGTTTCCATCTGTGAACCCGCCTTACAAGCCTCCGTCAGACGTACTGCAAAAGCTTTCTCCAGATCGCATTCCGGGATCCCAGCTCCCATTTCCAGCAGAGATGGACTGACTTCGCTAAGCATATGAATCAGCCACCCGGAAATGCCCTCCATACTCTTCCCTTTTCCTTGCGGAGTGCTTATCTCACTGCCCATTTCTCCTGAAATATCCAGCCGTTCGCTGCCTGTTTCTCTCGGAATATCCGCTCGTCTGCTGCCTGTTTTTCCCGACGCATTCCCTTTATCACATTTTTCCTCTGAGGCACTCATTTTGCCACCTCTTTCTCATACCGTTTCCGGATCTTTTTCTTCAGACGCGATAGCTTACTGTCCACGGCATTTTCCGACATATCCATTGCCTCCGCGATCTGGCGTGTGCTTTGAAGATAGTAGAAACGCCGCAGGACCAGCTCGCGGTCCTTCTTTTTCAGCTCGCCAAGGACACGCTCCAGCGCCTGCACTTCCTCTTTGCGGATCATGCCCAGCTCCGGATTTGCCGTATAATCCACGTACTCCGTCCGCAGGGAATCCTCATCCCGGGCAGCCTCCATCTCCTGCGCGTCTTCCATCTCCCGGCGCCTGCTGATCTTCCGCAGATAATTCAGCGCCGTGTTGCGCGTGATCGCCTTCATCCATGTGCGGAAGGAAGCCTTTTCCCAGTCAAACTCCGCCCCATGCGTCCAGATTTTCAGGTAGACATCGTTGATGCACTCCTCGACCTCCGTCTCAGAGTCGCCCAGAATCGTCACCGCTATGTACCGGAGCAGCCTTTCATACCGCTCTGCAACCAGCTCTATGCTTTTTTGATCTCGCACGCGCAGCAGCGCAACAATATCGTCATCCATATACTTATACACCTGATTTTGAAAAACCTTGCAAAAATTTTACCGGGGCGTTTGCATGAGCGGTTACTGTCACACTCGCGCTGCGAAACAATCAGCCTTTTCTATGCTGCTCAAAGTATAATCAAAGTTTCCTTTTAAAGCAATCCTTTAAAATTCCGTTCCATCATCATTCATGGTTATGCTCCTGTAAGTTCATCACATAATGGAAGCAGTTCGTCCAGCCTCTTTACAATGCGCTCCTGTTCCTCAATGGGCGGGAGGGGAATAATCATCTTTTTTAGATGAGATGGACCATAATGCTTAATCGTATCACCTTTTTTTTGAACATTAATTTGCTGTGAATACCATGGCGACTTAATAAAATATTTAAAATATTCCTTGTTAATACCTCCATACATCTTAAATCTTATTAACCCCGTATATGGAATTGCCCCCACAACATCAGTGTTAATGACTTCGGCAATTTTATCCATCGAAGCACTTGTACTAATATTGCTTCGTTCTTTTCAGAGCAAAGAACAATGCCGATTGTTGGATTATCATCATCACCTTTCTGATATTCATCATAAATGCGAATATAACTATCCATCTGTCCGATGTCCTGATGGGTCAGTTTTCCTGTTTTTAAATCGATTAATACAAAACATTTCAAAATGTAATTATAAAAAACAAGGTCAATATAGAAGTGTTCTCCATCCAAATTAATGTGCTTCTGTCTAGCAACAAAAGAGAAACCGCGTCCAAGCTCCAACAGAAAATTTTGCAGTTCTCCAATCAAAGCCTGTTCCAAATCGCTCTCATAAAAATCATCCGACTGTTTTAATCCGAGGAATTCCAATACATACGGATCATGTATCACATCCTCTGGTGTTTTTCCGGGTTCCAGCTTTTGAATTTCCTCGCTTACAGTGTCCTTATCTCGGCTTGAAAGCAGCCTCTGATAATAAAAGCTGTTGATTTGGCGCTCAAGCTGTCTGGTGCTCCAGTTTGACTTTGCGCATTCCTCTACATAGAAGTTTCGCGCATCTTCGTCAGCTACCTTCATAATCATTCGATAATGCGTCCAGCTCAATTCGTCACGCAGTGCGTGACCATTCGGAAATGTCAGATAAAATTGCCGCATATATTTCAGATTCGTAGGAGTAAATCCTTTGCCGAAATCTCTGGTAAGCTGTGCAGAGAGTTCGGAGATCAGGCGCTTTCCATACTCTGCCCGTTCTTCATCCCCTTGTTGCTCGACAATGCTCTTTCCAATATTCCAATAAGCATGAACCATGGCGGAATTTGCAACAGAGTAAACCTGATTTCGTGCAGATTCGAGAATCTCTTTTATGTGATTGTAGAATCTGGTATCCATCATTTCATTCATCCTTCCACCCCCAACAAATCCAAAATCTCCTGCAGCTTTTCGTCCAATTTACGGCCGAGCCTGTCTCGTTCTTCTTTAAAAGCGGCGATGGTATCCTCCGGCGAGAGGATGACTTTCTCTTCGTTAGGGAATCCACAGAAGTCGATATTATAATTTCTGCCCACGATAGTATCTATGGAAACACACTGTGATTTCCATGTGTCGGAGAGGGATTCATTCGTTTTCTCGTCTTTTATTTCTGTACGGTTGTCCCACCATTCGTCAATAGCCGCCAGTTTCTCTCTGGTGATGGGGTTGCGCTTCATGCTGAATTTCTGCCCGTTCGGAAGGTCAAAACGATAAAACCATGTTTCTTTTGTCTCCCCGGTTTTATCAAAGAACAGGAGATTGGTCGCAATGCTTGTATAAGGCGCAAAACAGCTTCCCGGCATACGGATTATCGTATGCACATTGCACTCTTTAAAGAGCTTTTCCTTGATACGTATCAGGCTTGCATCGTCATTCTGCAAAAATCCGTCAGGCAAAATCACACCGCAGCGACCATTCTCCCTCAGACGATAGAGAATTTCCACCATAAAAAGATTTGCCGTTTCCGAGCTGCGCAGCTTTGATGGAAAGTTTACCTGTATTCCGTCCTGCTCATGACCGCCGTAGGGGGGATTCATCAAGATATAATCCACCTTTTCCGACTCGTCATAGTCACGTACATTTTTTTGCAGAGAATTGCCGTGAACAACCTGTGGATAATTCACATCATGAAGGAGCATATTGGTCGTACACAGCATATACGGAAACTGCTTCTTTTCAACCCCCATTACTGTGCGTTCAATGACTGCATAATCCTCAGAACGCGTGACCTGGGCACGAAGGTGATCCACTGCGTCAATTAAAAATCCGCCGGTACCGCACGCAAAATCTGCGGTTACTTTCCCAAGCTGAGGATTCACCTTTTCCGTAATCAGCTGAGTCAAGGCACGCGGAGTATAGAACTCACCGGAGCGGCCGGCGCTCTGTAATCCGCGAAGCAGCGTCTCATAAATCACGTTAAAGGAATGGTGCTCTTCCCGGTCTTCAAATTTGATTTCGTCAAGCAGGTCAATAGCCTTGCGGATGCATACCCCGTCCTTCATGTAATTATAAGATTCCGCCATCATCTCTTTTACAATGGTTCTTCTTTTTGAACTCTGTGATGTGACGCTCAACTCTTTCAATGTCGGGAAAAGGGTGTTGTTTACAAAATCCACCAGCTCATCGCCCGTCATTTTATCTTTCTGAGATTTTCCTTTTGCCCAGTTCCGCCAACGGCAGTTTTCCGGAATGGCACTCTCAAAATCCTCTTCGTATAGCTCCCATTCATCCTCTTTGTTGTCATAAACCTTGAGAAACAGCATCCAGACGAGCTGGGAGAGTACCTGTACGGTGCCGTTTACCCCGTCATCATCACGCATAATATTTTCCCAGGACTTTATCATATTTCCTAACGCCATGTCATTCTCCTCATCAAGACGCAATCATATTTTCGCTGTAAATGATATATTCTACCTCGCTAATCATTTCCGTGTATTTCTTTTTCCCGCCAAATCCTTTTACGATGGCCGGAGGATTGCCTTTCTGGACAAATTCCGGCATATTTAAGATGCGCATACTGGCAAGCTCATCAATGTCGTGCTCACGGTATGCTTCCAAAAGAAGTCTTATGATATCCTGATTTTCTTTGCTGAACTTGTCCAGATATCCTGAAACCAGTATTTTGTCAATCCGCTCATCTTTTGTCAGAGGCTGCTTGTTATATCCAATGTATGATAACACATCATAATCATCAACATTTGCGGCAGGCAATGTTTCCTTGACAAAGTCAACGAAAACGCCATCAGCTACAAGCTTTTGAAGTAAATCCTGTTTCTTTTTCTGCGCGAGCCATACCTTCTGAAATTCTTCATAATAAGGGTAGAGTCTTCGCATCTGGCTGCGAGAACAATCAATGATGGAAGCTGTAATAAGGTTTCCGTTCGCATCCAGATATTCTACCTTTTCGTTGACGATATTTACCTCAATGCCTTTGATCACAAAGCGCTTTTTGCTTTTACGCTTGCCTCCTTTTTCTCCGGCAGTATTATCGGGTGTGGCTTCGCCCCCGTCATCAGTCCAGTCATCATCACCATCATCGACAGGATTTTCTGTTCCTGTTTCTTCATCATCAGGCATTTCATCATCCGGGTTAAATGGCTCATCCTCTCCAACATCTTTAATCCTCACAGGTTCTCCGTCAAACGCGGGATCCGCAAATTTAACATAGTTTTTGCGGAAATCCATGATTGTGAAATACATTTTGCCGCAGTCTTCACGCACACGGGTGCCACGTCCGATAATCTGCTTGAACTCGGTCATGGAACCAATGGTTCTGTCCAGCACAACTAATTGGCACGTCTGCGTATTTACCCCTGTGCTCATCAGCCGGCTGGTAACCGCGACGACAGGATAGTCTTCATGCGGATCCGTGAAATCATCAAGGAATCCTTTTTCTTCGGAACCTGATGTAATCTGCACGATATAGTGGGGTTCGCTTACAACCAAATCCGAATTTTCGTTAACAAGAGCCTTCCTCATGCGTTCGGCATGTGGAATGTCTTCGCAGAAGACAATTGTTTTTGCCGTACGGTCGGTTTCCTTCAGGAAGTCGGAAACGCGCTTTGCCACAAGCTCTGTCCGTTCTCTGACGACTAAAACGCGGTCAAAATCTTTTTGTTCATATATGCGGTCATCAAGCGGCTCTCCATTTATGTCTACCTGGCCTGGATATGGCCGATATCCGTTAATATCAATATCAAGATTGACACGAATCACCTTATATGGTGCAAGGAAACCATCGTTGATACCCTGCTTCAAGCTGTATGTATAGACAGGTTCGCCGAAATATTCGATGTTTGATGTCTCCTTCGTTTCAATTGGAGTGGCAGTCATTCCAACCTGTATTGCACTGTCAAAGTACTCCAGTATTTCATGCCAAGAGCTATCATCGTTTGCGCTGCCGCGATGGCATTCATCAACGATGACAAGGTCAAAGAAATCCCTGTCATAAGCTGTATAAAAGTTCTCAGCACCATTTTTTAACTGATGATAGAGCGACAAATACACCTCATGAGCAGTATCCATCTCTCTTTTTTCAATGCGGAACATTTTGCCGCCAAAAGGCGAAAAATCATCACGCATCGGCTGGCTGACAAGCACATCCCTGTCTGCTAAAAATAGAACCCTGCGAACGGCCTTTGCCTTCAGCAAGCGCCATATTATCTGAAATGCTACCAGCGTTTTTCCGGTTCCTGTCGCAAGGACAATTAACATCCTTTTATCACCACGGGCAATTCCGCTAAGAACTTTGTTAATGGCTATCCATTGGTAATAACGAGGCTCGTGGTCACCTTCACGGTAATAATACGGAACAGAAAGCATGGATTCCTCTTTGTCTGAAAAACCGCTTTCCTGGCGATATTGTTTCTTCAATTCTTCCGGGGAAGGAAAATCATCCAATGCTATGTCTTCCAATTCTGTCCCTGTCAAAAGGTCATGCATGGTAAATGAATCTCCATTTGACGCAAACGCAAACGGGATTTTCATAGTTTCGGCATATCCGATTGCCTGACCCAAGCCTCCCAGCGGCGAGTGGTTATTATCCTTTGCCTCCACAACAGCGATAGGGAAATTGCTGCTTATATCATTATAGTAAAGTATATAATCAGCTTTATTTGCTTTCCCACGCTTGGCCTTGCGCCCGTCAATCATAATGCGTCCTTTAGTAAAGTAATATTCCATCCTGATGCAAGACATAGGCCATTTTTTTGTGATTGCGGGAGTAATAAAATTTAATTTTATTTCCTCTTCAGTCATATCTTTTTTATCAATCATCTGTCCGGCCTCCTTCTGTATCCATATACTTATCTTATACACCTGATTTTGAAAAACCTTGCAAAAAATTTTACCAGCGCGATTGTATGAGCGATTACTATTTCAATTTTTAATCCTATAGCTATAGTTGTTCACTTTGGATTTATTCTATATTCCTTCGGACTCTGCCTCTTTATGCTGCAGGTAATACATCATTTTCTGCGTCTCGATTTCATTCCGAAGTTCTTCCTCCGTTGGGAGATACAGCTTATATTTTGACATAAACATCTGCTCATTGCCATGCAGAACCGAATATCTGGCAATATCTTCATCCGTGTCAGCGCAAAGTACAATACCCAGCGTGGGGTTGTCATCTTTCCCGCGCTTCAATTCATCATACATCCGAATATACATATCCATCTGACCGACATCCTGATGGGTTATCTTTGTTGTTTTCAAATCGATCAGCACAAAGCATTTGAGAATATAATTGTAAAAAACCAGATCGATGTAATACTCCTGTTTTTCCGTATAAATGCGTTGCTGTCTTGCGACAAATGCATATCCTTTTCCCATCTCCATCAGAAATCTTTGCAAATTAGAGAGAATACTGGATTCTAAATCGCTCTCTTCATAATCCGTATTGTACGCCATGCCAAGGAACTCGGCGATGACCGGGTTTTTAATGAATTCCAGTTTGTCAGACTGATATTCTGTCGTCAGCTGCTTCATCTCGTTTTCTACCAGATCCTGCCTCTGTGTCTGAAGCATCCGGTAATAATACTGTGAGGAAATATTGCGCTGCAGCGTACGTACAGACCATGTCTGCACCGCCGCTTCTTTTTCATACCAGTTACGTGCCGCTTTGTCCTTTACCTGCAGCAGAGTTCTATAATGCGTCCATGACAAAAGCCTGCCAGATTTTCCACTCAGTGAGTGGAAAATCTTCGGGAAGCACTTATAATAAAGAATAAAAGCTGTATAAATTCGTTTTTGTAAAACCTTTTCCGTAAATATTTGTCAATTCTTTTGACAATTCTTTTATAATTCTGGCTCCGTATTCCGCTCTTTCCTCACCGTTAAGCTCTTCCTCAGCAATTCGGTAGCCAATAAGCCAGTTTCTCTGAATCAACCTGAAATCCACGGCCTGATATGCACGTTTTTGTGACTCATCAATAATCTGGCGCATATCATCTACAATATTGTTGGTTTTTCTGTAAATACTCATGATGTCAGTATTCGCAGCAATACCTGATAATTCGTTCATTTTGATCTTCGCCCTCCATCTCGCTTCCACCTCAAATTCTTCCCCAAGTCGGGAAGAATTCTTTACTTCAGCAATGATTCAGCCTGAAAATATTCCACACACTGAGTGGAATATCTCGAATCGTTTGGGTCATAATGCAATGCTTTTGCAGCTTTGCTGCTCAAAGTATAACCGAAGTTTCCCTTTAAGGCAATCCTTTAAATTTTCCGTTTACACAAATATTCTTTTCCAGTATAATAACGATAATAGTTTCCAGCAGTCAGCTATATTTTAAGAGAAATGACATTCATCGCTCACTATAAAGCTTTCTTTTCTGTAATCAACAAAATAAGGAGGTGTTTCTATGCCTTTGCCGCAAGAACAGATTTACACTACTGAAGATATATACGGTCTGCCGGAGGGACTGCGCGCAGAATTGATTGATGGCAGGATTTATTATATGGCGCCTCCTGCCAGACGGCATCAGCGCATCATCGGCGAGCTGTTTGCGGTCATCCATGATTATATTAAAAAAAAAGGTGGGGGCTGTGAGGTCGATCTGGCTCCGTTCGCCGTTTTTTTGGAGGATAATGATCAGAATTACGTAGAGCCGGACATCTCTGTGATCTGCGATCCCGAAAAGCTGACTGACAAAGGATGCCAGGGTGCTCCGGACTGGATCATCGAGGTCGTCTCTCCTGCCAGCCGCCGCATGGACTATATGATCAAGCTATTTAAATATCGCTCTGCAGGTGTGCGGGAATACTGGATTGTTGATCCTGAGAAAAACCGGATTACAGTCTATGATTTTTCAGCGAATGAGCCGGGTATCTATACATTTTCCGATAAAATAAAGGTTGGCATTTATCCCGACCTTTGCATTGATTTTAAAGAACTCAATCTTGGCTGAAACACCTGTTAAAATAACTGCATAGCATTCTCTCCTGATTTTGAATTTTGTTTTAAGACTGTTACGAGGTGTTGGTTTTCTATGAACGAAAAAGCATTAAAGGTACTCGAGTACCATAAAATCATCCGGCGGCTGGCGGATTTTGCCGGGTCACACCCGGGAAAGGAACGCTGCCTGGCTCTTGTTCCGTCCGATGATCTGGAAGAAATCCGGCGGATGCAGCGGGAGACGACGGATGCCGTCAGCCGCACGCTGCGCAGGGGACGCGTTTATTTTTCCGGTCTGACCGATATCCGGGGTTCTCTGCGCCGTCTGGAGGTCGGAAGCTCCTTAAATATAGAAGAATTGCTGCGCGTCTGCGATGTGATGGAGACTGCGGAGCGGGTGAAGAACTGGGCGAAATCAGATCGTCCGCGCGGCAGGGAGACACGCGGTGGGGAGAACCACGGTGAAACGGCTCGCGGTGGGGAGGCTCGCGGCGAAAATTCCCGCGATGGTAAATATCGCGGCGGAAATTCTGACAAAGGTGAGCGGGCATGGGGGAATCGTGCAGCCAGCGGCTCGAGTCAGACAGCGGATTCCTCCCAGATGGACGCGCCGGAGGACTCTCTTGCGCAGATGTTCGCGGATCTGCAGCCAATGACACAAACCTCCCGGGAGATCCGGCGATGCATCATTTCTGAGGATGAGATCAGCGACGACGCCAGCTCCAGGCTGCGGCAGGTACGCCGCCAGATGAAATCGGTAAATGAACGGATCCGCTCCTCGCTCGCTTCTTATTTAAATGGCTCCTCCCGCACCTATCTGCAGGACGCTGTGATTACGCAGCGCGGCGGACGCTTCTGTATTCCTGTGAAAGCGGAATACCGCGGACAGGTGCCCGGCATGATCCATGACCAGTCTTCGAGCGGTTCTACACTTTTTGTGGAACCGATAGCGGTGGTAAAACTGAACAATGACCTGCGGGAGCTGGAAATCCGCGAGCAGAAGGAGATCGAGATCGTGCTGGCAAATTTGAGCGGCGAGGTCGCGGAGCACTCCGAAGCGCTGAATTATGATGTTCTGCTTTTGACGGAGCTGGATTTTATTTTTGCGCGGGCGCAGCTTTCGCTCTCCTATAATGGCTCGGAGCCAGTATTTAATACGGAAGGACGCATTCAGATCCGAAAGGGCCGCCACCCATTGCTTGACCCGAAAAAGGTGGTGCCCGTGGATATTCGCCTCGGCGACGAGTTTACGCTGCTGGTCATCTCCGGTCCGAATACAGGAGGCAAGACGGTTTCTCTGAAAACGGTCGGGCTGTTTACGCTGCTCGGGCAGGCCGGACTGCACATTCCGGCACTTGACCGTTCTGAGCTTTCCATCTTCAGCGAGGTGTACGCGGACATCGGCGATGAGCAGAGCATCGAGCAGAGCCTGAGTACGTTTTCCTCACATATGACAAATATCGTTTCTTTTTTAAAGGCGATGGATGAGCAGGACGCACAGATGTGTGGCTCCGGTACAAATGCCCGCACCGCAGGCGAGCGCTCTCTGGTTCTATTTGACGAGCTGGGCGCGGGTACGGATCCGACGGAGGGCGCGGCGCTGGCGATTGCAATTCTCTCCAACCTGCATGCCCGCGGGGTACGCACAATCGCGACGACGCATTACAGCGAGCTGAAGGTCTACGCACTCTCTACGCCGGGGGTGGAAAACGGCTGCTGCGAGTTTGATGTGGAGACGCTGCGGCCGACCTACCGGCTGCTGATCGGAGTACCCGGCAAAAGCAATGCGTTCGCCATCTCGGAAAAGCTGGGGCTGCCGGACTATATTATTGAGGACGCCAAAGAACATCTATCCAAACAGGACGAGGATTTTGAGGATGTGATCGCCTCTCTGGAGGAGAGCCGTGCCACCGTCGAGCAGGAACGTACCGAAATTGCGCGGTACAAGCAGGAAATCGAAGATCTGAAATCCCGTCTCTCGCAGAAGGAAGACCGTCTCGACGAAAGCCGCGACGCGATCCTGCGCAAGGCGCGGGAGGAGGCGCGGGAGATTCTGCGTGAGGCGAAGGAATACGCGGATGAGGCCATCCGCAAATACAACCGCCTTGGCAGTGAGTCGGACGCCTCCCGCAAGATGGAGCAGGAGCGTTCGAAGCTTCGCGATAAAATTGCATCTAATAATGAAAAGCTCGGCCTTTCGGCCGACAAAAAGCCAAAAAAGGAACTCTCGGCCAGGGATCTGCGCATAGGAGACCGGGTGCGTGTCCTGAGCCTGAACCTTTCCGGTACGGTCAGTACGCTCCCAGACGCGAAGGGAAACCTGTTTGTGCAGATGGGGATTCTGCGCTCCCAGGTAAATATCAAGGATCTGGAAAAGCTTCCGGATGAGCCGCTTACAGGCTTTTCCGGGCGCGCCGGAACTGCCGGAGGCGCCGGGCGCGCTTCGGCGGGCAGCTACGGGGGCACTGGAAATGGGGAAAAATCCGGCAGAGCCGGTAAGTCCGGCCAATCCATGTCCTCCGGACAGGGCGGCAGCTATGGATCGGGCGGAAGCCATGGAAACGGCTCCCGTTCGGGCGGAGGCAAAGGATCCTCCTCCGGCTTCTCCGGCTCTAAGAGCTACAGCATCCATTCGGAAATCAACCTGATCGGCAAGACAACGGACGAAGCAATCGTGGAGCTGGATAAGTATCTGGACGACGCCGTGCTGGCACACCTCTCTCCTTTGCGGATCGTCCACGGCAAGGGCAGCGGCGTCCTGCGAAAGGCTGTACACCAGTATCTGCGAAGGCAAAGCTGCGTGGCTTCCTTCCGGCTGGGGGAATATGGCGAAGGTGATTCCGGCGTCACTATTGTGGAACTGAAATGAAAGAAGGATTTTAATGAATGATACGCAGCAAAAAATTATGATTGCCGACTGCAACGAATCGGACGCGCAGCTGACGGATTTTTATCTCACACAGGCTCTGTATAAAACACGGATCGTCAGCTCCGCGGACCAGGTGCTGTCTGCATGTACCGCCTTTTCCCCGGATCTGGTGCTTCTTGAAGCGGTTTTCCCGGACCGGGAAAAGCTGCAGGTCTGCTCAGATCTTCGAAGCCGGTCCGATGTGCCAGTCATTCTGCTCTCCTCCGGGAACGATGTCTCTGACCGGGTGCAGGGACTTGATCTCGGTGCAGATGATTACCTGGTCAAGCCTTTTGACGCGCGCGAGCTCCTTGCCCGCATCCGGGCAGTTCTGCGGCGGTATCACCCCGCCCAGACCGTGCTGCCGGAGGAAAATCTGACCGGGGAATATGTCAGATACCCGAATCTGACCATCAGCCTCACCAATTACTCGGTTGTCTACCAGGGCGAGATCGTAAACATCCCTCCCAAAGAGCTGGAGCTGCTCTATTTTCTGGCCTCTTCGCCCAATCAGGTTTTCTCCAGAGAGCAGCTGCTGGACAGGCTCTGGGGGTTTGATTTTATGGGCGATACCCGCACGGTAGATGTACACATCAAGCGTCTCCGGGAAAAATTTAAAGCCAACGAGCATTGGGCGATTAAGACCGTCTGGGGCGTCGGCTATAAGTTCGAGGTGAAGCCCTCCGGCGCGAAGGAAACGAAATCGTAACGATTCCAGACAGGCCTTCGCCGGCAGACGCCTGCCCACGATATCCCGTCGGCGAGAATTTGCCATATTTCATCGCCATACTGAGCTGTTACAAAAAATCACGGAAAGAAATAAGAATACCTTCATTTTTTCCAGAATTTATTATGCTAAGATGCGGTTATAAGCGGGCGTCACACGAGGTGCCTCTGGTCCGGGCAGATTTGCTCCGGACAGGCTTACTCCGAACAGACTTGCTCCGGAAAGGCTTGTTCCGGACAGGCTTGCTCCGAACAGACTTGCACAAAGTTCTTAGTTCTCAGGAATCTGCGGACCAGGACGTGTGACCTGAAAGGTTAACAACGCAGGTATCAGAAAGGAAGGGTTTTATGAAAAAGAATTATTTTACGCGCGTGCTGGCAATCCTACTCGCCCTGTGTATGTCAGCTTCATTTTCCGTGACCGCGCTGGCCGTCAGTGAGCGCTGGGAAAGCTCCACATCAAGAGATGAGTACAACAACATCTGTATCGATTTCGCCGAGGTCCAGGTCGTACTTCCGTCAGACTGGGGCGGCAAGGTGCAGATGAATATTTCTACAGACAGCGTCAGCTTTTACCACATCGCCTCGCGCGACGCATGGACGGACGCTCTCGGATATGAGAATGGCGGCCATCTGTTCACCATCTGCTACACGGAAGAGGAGGATTACACCAATCTGCCCGACTATATGGTGATCGGGCGTACTCTGGAGGGTACCTATTATGCGTGGTTCCCGACCGATGTGCAGGCCTACACCGATGACCTGACCATCTCGAACGAATATACTTCCCTTTATAATGACCTGGACTGGATCAAGGCCAACATAACACTGACCATCGACGTGATCCTTGAAGAGTATCCGGAGTATATTTTCCCGGAAAGCTCGACCAGCTACCTTACAGAGAGCGATCTCTCCGGCATGACCGCCGACGAAGTCCAGATGGCGATCAATGAAATCTACGCAAGGCACCACCGCAAGTTCCTCAAGGATGACGTGCAGGCTTATTTTGACGCGAAGTCCTGGTATTCCGGCACCATTGAAGCAGAGGATTTCGATGTGAGCGTAATGAATATCTACGAATCCGCCAACATCAATTTGATGGTCAACTACCTCAATACGCATGACTTCAGCTCCGACGGAGAGGATGATGAATATATCCTCCCGCAGAGCTCAGACACGTACCTTACCAGCAGCGACCTTGCGGGCATGACTGCGGACGAGATTCAGATGGCAATCAACGAGATTTACGCGCGGCACCACCGCCGGTTCAACACAGCGAGCATCCAGGAATACTTTGATTCCAAGTCCTGGTATACGGGCACCATCAATGCGGAAGATTTCGACGTCAGCGTACTCAGCGCCATCGAGACAGCAAACATTTCTCTGATGCTGGAGGTAAAAGCTACCCGGTGAGGGAGCCAACTGTTGAGTTTGATTGATCGCTCTGGATGACAGGCTTGACAGATGGGGTTTCATCATTTCCTTACCCGGCTCTGCGCATCATGAAAACGGACAGGGAAAATTTTGACCTCCCTGTCCGTTTCTTCGATTCGGCTGAATGTTCACCGCTCCCGGAACACAATCTCTCCGGTCTTTTCATCCATGCTCTCCACAATCGCGAGGGATTCCAGATGAATCCCCCGCGCACGGATCGCGTCGCCGCCGACCTGGAATCCTTTTTCAATCGCGATCCCTGCTCCTACAAGCTCGGCTCCGGACATCTCCACCAGCGCGGCCAGCCCCTCCAGTGCCTTGCCGTTCGCCAGGAAGTCGTCAATCAGCAGTACCTTGTCGCCTTTCCCGAGAAATTCTTTCGAGACAATAATATCATAGACCCGCCCATGGGTGAACGATTCCACCTGCGTGGTATAAACGTCCCCGGCGATATTTTTTGTCTGTGTCTTTTTCGCGAACACCACCGGCACGTCAAATTGCTCCGCGGCCACACAGGCGATGCCAATGCCGGAAGCCTCAATTGTGAGGATTTTATTAATCCCCTCCCCCTCGAACCGCTTTCGGAACTCCTTCCCCATTTCCCGAAACAGGGCGATATCCATCTGGTGATTCAGAAAGCTGTCCACCTTCAGGACATTGCCCTCCTTTACTTTTCCGTCTCTGCGGATTCTGTCTTTCAAAAGCTGCATGTCTTTTTCCTTCCCGGTTCTCTCTTTTCGTTTCTTAATTTGAGCTATAGCTGGTTTTTATATTTCAAAGCAAGCCGGAGTCATAAGGAATCCGTCGGCTTCGCCGACACCTTATGACATTATACGGAGTCATAAGGGATCCGTCGGCTTCGCCGACACCTTATGACATTATACGGAGTCATAAGGAATCCGTCGGCTTCGCCGACACCTTATGACATATCATGAAATGTCGAGTACGTCCTTCGTAGTCGCCAGTCTCTCTTCAAACTGGGCATAAAAGTCCTCCTGATTATAGGGTTTCATAAAAAATACCTCCAGGATGAGCAAATTGATATTCTTTATGATAAGATCATCTGTCTCGTATTTTATGCGCGATTCGACCTGCTCGAGAAAATTGTGCCAGGCCAGGATATAGGCTTCATACCGGGGAAGTTCTGGCTGCTCCAGCCATTTTCTGACACGCACCTTTGTCTTGTTCGGAGCCGGGCACTCATGAATCTGCACAAAATACTGGAAAGAGTCTGCCGTATCCTGCGGTATGTTATGTCTGTCATCGAGTTTTTTCGTCTCGTGATAATACCTGCCGAGCGGAAACAGCCGGCAGATACCCGGTCGGAAAGGATGGATGTCGCAGCGACCCTCCTTGTTTAAAAAAACGCAGGCGCCGTCCTCTTCTCTCATGCGGAGATTCGGCAGGACGACTCCATCTACAACATTCAGCTCGATTTTTTCCTCTTCCAGCAGAGTCTCCGGAGACAGGCCCGTCCCCTGCTCCATGCGCGTCAGATCCAGCGGGTCCAGAATCGCTGATTTCCCCATATCGCGGCAGCAATAAGAACATCCCCGGCATCCGCCGCAGTCCACTTTCACCATGTCCCGGGCGTCATAAAGATGTCCGTCCGATATTTCCTCCAGGCTTACATGTCGTTTCATCCGTTTCGTCCTTTCTGATGCATCATTCGTATGTGCAGAAGCCTTATTACCGAATACGGGTTCTGTAATTCGTGCATTTTCTATAGTGCAGTTTATATATGCAAAGTCCCATTGTTGAGTCAAATACCCCGATGCAGGCATGCGGTACATCACATCCCCCTGCATCAAGATACGCGGAATGCTCCGGGTTTCCCTGGAGCATTCTGCCTCCCGCGCACAGAGGCGTGAAAGGAATTTACGGCTAAAGCCCACGCTGCATGTCATAAGGGTCTGCGCTTCGTTGACAATCCTTATGACATACCATCAGTTAAAATATACTGTGTCCTCTTCCGGAGCTCCGGTCAGCTCATAATTCACTCCGTAGAGAACCGGCCCCTCCTCTCCATATTCCTTCTGATATTCATAGCGGATCTCGGCGGTCAGCCAGACCCACTGCCTGGATTTCAGAGAGCCCGTGAAATTTGCTTTGCACAGATACCCGACAAAGCGGATATCCTCCGCGCAGCAGGTCATCACGTTGCGCCCCGGGATGAACACATTGGAGGGCAGCCGCAGCGATTTCATGATCTTCGCCCGGAACCGCACCTTTTTGCCATCGTAACGATCCTTTGATTCAAAAGCGTCCAGGTACCACAGTCCATAATCCATGTCGCCGACCTCGATCACGTCGGCACTGAAATCAAACGGCGGCACGTCCTTGCCCGGATCAATGGGATTGCCATCCTCATCCTCAAAGTAAACCATCGCGCGAGGATTGAGGCCGCGCACGGTACGCCGCCAGGAGAGCAGATCCATGTCCGGCGTGCAGCGGTTGAAAATCGCCATCTCCGTAAACTGGAACAGGTTGCTCAGGATGCTGCGCATATTGTTCAGATACACAGAAAATGTGCTGCCGTCCACAATCGTAATGACCTGGGCGATCGCCATGTCAATCGGCAGCTCCTCCCCAAACATCCACCGGCAGTCCCACATGCCGTTCATTTCAATAAAAATCCGCTTCGGGCGGTAGCGCTTCACGCAGGAGCGCAGATAGTTTACATCAAACTCCTCCTGCTCATCGACCGTCACCGCAGTAATATTCATACCGGCGAGCGCTTTTTCATCATATTCAGCCTCGCCCTCCTCGCAGAGGATCAGCAGGGCCTTCTGCCCGTCCGCAAAGCTGTCGCCCAAAAGGACATCCGACAGAAAGGTCGTCTTGCCCGCTTCCAGAAATCCGGTTATTAAATAAATCGGTAATTGCCGCATTTTTATCACTCTTTTCTTTCATTTCCCACAAGAGACAGGGAGATGCGATCAGCCTTGATTATCCCTGTTTCCCATTTTCTAATACGGAAACCCGGACACGCCTGAATTCATGTATGAACTCAGGACTTTGCCCTTCCATGCTCCCTGTTTCAGGCATACCTGGCTACAGCCTCTTAAACTTCAGGCACAGGGCTTCACGCCAGATAAAACAGCTCCTCCAGCTTCTGCTCCTGCAGCTTCGAGCCAATCACGCAGAAACGGCCGGTGTAATCCGCCGCGCCTGTCCGAATCTCATATTCCTCCGGCACAAAGTCAAAGTGAAGCCAGCTGCCATCCGCGGCAGGAAGCATGCCCTTCGCGCGCAGCACAATTCCGAAGGTCTCTTCGTCTCCCAGCGCTTTGAGGATCTGCTCGAGCTCATCCCTTGTATATTTGCGCGGGGTCTCCTTCCCCCAGGAAGTAAACACCTCGTCCGCGTGATGGTGGTGATGATGCCCCTCATGATCGTGATGATGCTCATGGTCGTGACCGCAGCAGCACTCCCCGCCATCCTCATGGTGATGATGGTGTTCATGCTCCTCATCGTGGTCGTGATGATGATGCTCGTGTTCTTCGTCGTGGTCGTGATGATGGTGCTCATGATCTTCATCATGGTCGTGGTGATGGTGCCCGTGATCCTCGTCGTGGTCGTGGTCATGATCACAGCAGCACTCGTCATCATCCTCATCGTGGTCGTGATGATGGTGCTCATGATCGTGGTCATGATCGCAGCAGCATTCGTCATCATCCTCATCGTGTGCGTGCTCCATGGTCTCCTCCATCAGCATCTGCGCGAGCCGGTCAGTTCCCTCCATCGCACTCAGGATCTGAGCGCCGGTCAGCTCATCCCACGGGGTTGTGATGATCGTGGCGTTTGGATTTTTCTCACGGATCAGTGCTGCCGCCGCGAGCTGTTTTTCCTGGGAGAGCTTCTGGGTGCGGCTTAAAATCACGGTCGCGGCACTCTCGATCTGATTGTTGTAAAATTCACCAAAGTTTTTCATATACATTTTGATCTTCGTCGCATCCGCGACCGTCGTCAATGCGTTCAGTACAAGTCCGGCTTCCTCCATGGCTCCTTCTACCGCCTTACGGACGTCGGAAAGCTTGCCGACGCCGGACGGCTCTATAATAATGCGGTCCGGAGAAAACTGCTCTGCCACTTCCTTCAGAGCCTTGCCAAAATCGCCCACCAGCGAGCAGCAGATACAGCCGGAATTCATTTCTGTAATATTAATCCCCGCATCCTTCAGGAAACCGCCGTCAATCCCGATCTCACCAAACTCATTCTCGATCAGGACAATTTTCTGTCCCGCAAACACTTCTGAGATCAGCTTTTTGATCAGCGTCGTCTTGCCCGCGCCGAGAAATCCTGAGATAATATCTACCTTAATCATGTTCATCCTTCTTTCTGTAATTATCCAAAACAATAGAAAACCATTGATGATTTTCCATACGTTACCTTTTTATGCTCTGCTATAGTACACCAAAAAAAAGGAGATTTCAAGGGGGCATAAAAGATAAAGCCCCCGGCATCATCCCATTTCCCGCCAGAGGCTATCTCAACACTTACTAAAAACCACATTGATTTCAATTTCAATAATCTGCATAAACCCGCGTATATTCCTGCTTCAGTTCGCTGCAAAGGAATTACTGCTATTCCCGTTCCAGTCATCCGCCAGAAAATCACAGCTACTCAATATACTCGCTCATGGCATTTCTGTAATTGAAAATCCAGATGCCAAACAGAAGCATCCACAAAAACTTGCCGACTCCGCCGACAGCTACCGGTATCCACCCATTCAGGATGCCGGAGAGTACATTGATAATCGCAGTGAACGCAAGTGCCATATGTACCAGTGCAACATATGATGATGTCTTCCCATAGCTTTCTCCAAGCCTGGCATTTTTGCTCACGGCTGAAATTGTGCCCAGGTAACAAAAATAATACATCACAATCACCATTGCCACAACAATCGCCGCTGCCAGCACTGCCACCGCGAGCGGAAAACGACCGTTCCCAGCACTCCCGGATGCGATCACCAGTGTCACGGAAAGCACCAGCACTACAAGAAGCAAAACGCATGCTGCTATCATGTTCAAAATGATAGCAAGCCTTAAAAACACAAAGCCGGCGCCGGACATCTGCTCCTTCGATGTCCGCGCAGTGATGCACAACAGCCAGATGCCCAGGAAAAACAGCAAATCCGGTACTTGCAGCACCAGGTCAATCACAATCGCGCCATTGTCCAGCTGCGCCATGGCTGACTGGAACATACTGACATAGCTCGCCAGCTGCGCAGGCAATGGAAGACTGCCAAGAAGCCGCCCAAACAGGGAATAGTCCAGCTCGCCCATAAAAACCGCGGCAATCGCGCCCGCGAAATATACAGTATGGAACAGCGCGATAAGCAGCAGCAGCGTTGACACAAGCCTCCCCCGGGAGGTCTCCAGTATCTTTCTGGCCGCAAACGCCCCTTTCTCCTGCTGCCTGTCCTCCTGCGGAACCTGTGCATATGGCTGCATATCGCCGTGCTGACGCGCATTCAGCCGCTGAGGCGGCACGGCAATATTCTGGCCTGTCCGCTGGTCAGCCATTCTGGTTCCCCGTCTGTCCACTGAGCCTCCCTGTACAGAATTTTCTCTGTTTATGACCCTGTCCGCACGTCCTTCCTGAGACTGTCCCACGCCTTCTCTGCCCCTTCCGGCAGTGCCTGAAGCCACGGACTGTCGCTCTGCCGTACTCATCTGCTGCGTACGTGTCCCATTTTCATATCCTGGATTTCTTCCGGCAGCTGCACTGCCTGCGTGTACATCCCTGCGAATTACGCCCTGTGTGCCTTTGTATTCCGTCATGGAATCCTGCCCATATATCTGAGGGCCGCTTCGCCTGCGGGGTCTTGACATCGTCTGCCTCTCGCTGACAGCCTGACCTGCACTCGCCGATCCAGGGCGTCCCTGCGCCTGATCCGCCCTCTCCGCCACGGCCTGTCTTTGAGACTGTGCCTGCTGCCGCACGGATTCCACATTTTCACCCTCCGAGCGGGCACTATCCATTGATCGGACATCCACCGTCCCCGCCGGTGTCTGTTCCTGTGGCTTCTGCTGCGCGGAACTGCCGCTCTTGTCCGCCGAAGGTTCGCC
>JAJQEO010000097.1:32604-90600 GCA_021201665.1 Lachnospiraceae bacterium
GTTCCTGTGGCTTCTGCTGCGCGGAACTGCCGCTCTTGTCCGCCGAAGGTTCGCCCTGAGCCTGCTCCTGCGGCTTCTGCTGTGCGGATTTGTCACTCTCGTCCATCGAAGTTTTCCCCTGAGCCTGTTCCTGTGGCTTCTGCTGTGCGGATCTGCCGCTCTTGTCCGCCGAAGGTTTACTCTGAGCCTGCTTCTGCGGCTCCTGCTGTACGGAACTGCCGCTCTTGTCCGCCGAAGGTTCGCCTTGAGCCTGCTCCTGCGGCTCCTGCTGTACAGGTTCCATGTCCTCTTCTGCCGAAAGACCGCCCTCTGCCTCCGGCAGCGGCCGGGGCTGTCTCGTTTCTTCCTGAATCACCTGTGATGCCTGGTCGGAATCCGTGTTGGCAGAATCGCTGTAAATTCCGGCTGCACCCGAAACCGTCTCCGGCATGACCGGCTCTGCATCAGGCAGATCCGGCAGCACTGTTACCTCCGGCTCATCCGGCTGCACCGTTACGTCCGACTCGTCCGGCTGCTCGTCCCCGATGACAGGCATACCGTCATCGGCCTGTCCGGCTGACCACGCACTTTCCTGCACCTTCGACCACACCTGCTCCAGCTGTCTCTCCATCTCATCCATAGAAGTGCTTTTATCAGACTCATCCGCCAGATCTACGAAAGGATTCCCACATACCTTGCAGACGGTACTGTCATCATCTCCTATGCTGCCACACACTATACAGCGTTTCATTCTTCTTATTCCTCCTGTTCCGGCTGTTTCCAAAAACCGCCTGGCAACAGCATTCGGGCAAAAAGCGGCATCCGCCGCAAAAAAATCCCTGCCCGGCTCTGCACATAATAAGCTATTATACCTTATTATCAGAGAGAGGGCAAGGGAAAAAATGTCTCTTTCAGATTCCTTTTGCCAGTTTTTGCCAATTATTTACTGTTTTCTTATCAGGTCGTTGACTGAATACCTGTTATTCGCGGCTCTTATTTATAACTCCCGGCAAGGTATTCATTATTCATAACTGTTAACGACTTACGTCGTTTACTATAATTATTCATGATTCCCGGCCATATATTTTTCCAGGCTGACCAGTTTCACACAAAGCACGAAAATCTCCGATGCCAGCTCAAGCTCCTCCAGAGTCGGGAAGGAAGGCGCGATACGAATATTGCTGTCCTTCGGATCCTTTCCGTATGGATAAGTCGCTCCGGCTCCTGTCATCACCACGCCCGCTTCCTTTGCCTTCGCGACAATTTTTTTCGCGCAGCCGTTCAAAGAGTCAAAAGATATAAAATAGCCGCCCTTCGGCTTTGTCCAGGTCCCGATCTCCAGTCCGGAAAGTCCGTTATCCAGAGCCGATTCCACCGCCTCAAACTTCGGACGGAGGATCGCTGCATGCTTTCTCATATGCTCATGGACTCCGTCCATATTCTTAAAAAAGCGTACGTGGCGCAGCTGGTTCAGCTTGTCATGCCCGATGGTCTGATAAAACAGGGCGCGGCGGGCGTCCGCAAGATTGGCCTCTGATGCTGCGAACGCTGCGATACCGGATCCCGGGAAGGATACCTTTGACGTCGAGATAAATTTATAAACCAGGTCTTCATTGCCGGCCTTTCTTGCTTCGGTCAGCAGCTCGAGAATCACATCCTGATCGTCATCATACAGATGATGGATCGAATACGCGTTATCCCAGAAAATACGGAAATCCTTCGCCGCCGGCTTCAGATTCGCGAAGCGCAGAACGGTCTCATCTGAATAAGAAATACCGGTCGGGTTTGAGTACTTCGGCACGCACCAGATACCCTTGATCAGCGGATCATTCGCGACCAGCTGCTCTACCAGATCCATATCCGGTCCCGTAGGAAGCAGCGGGACATTGATCATCTCGATCCCGAAAAACTCCGTGATCCCAAAATGGCGGTCATAGCCAGGCACGGGGCAGAGAAACTTCACCTTCTCCAGCAGTCCCCACGGAGTATGTCCGCAGACTCCCATGGACATCGCGCGGGCCACCGTGTCAAACATCACGTTCAGACTGGAATTCCCGTAAATCAGGATCTCCCTTTCCGGTACCTCCGACAGATCGGCCAGCAGATGTCTCGCCTCCGGGATCCCGTCCATCACACCGTAATTCCGGCAGTCCACGCCGGACGAGCACGTAAGGTCTGCCGTGCTGCTCAGCACATCCATCATACCGTTGGAAAGATCAAGCTGCTCCTTCGAGGGCTTGCCTCTCGACATATCCAGCTTCAGGTCTTTGGCCTTCATCTCCTGATATCTGGCCTCCACAGCCGCGTGTTCCGCCAGAAGTTCTTCGCGAGTCATCATTTTATAGGGTTTCATCTTGCGTCTCCTCCAGTACTTATTGCGATTCCCGAAATTTGTTTCCCTTCATTCTAGTCCCGTCCTCTTTATCCGTCAAGCCCTTCTTGTCATCAACCTGCCGAAAAAATTACGGAAATTCCGTTTCGCTCCCCAGCCTGCCGCAATTGTTTCCCGCCGGAATTTCCATTCCTTCCCCGGTCCGCGGCGGCTGATTTCCGCAAAATTCTTAATTATTCTCCAATCTGAGGCGACGATTCACGGGCCCGTTTCGTATAGCATGAAATGTTGATTGCGTCCTCAATCTCCAGATCCCGCTCCCCGGCCAGGGACTCCAGATGGTGACGGAATTCATGCAACAGAACCTTCCGCAGCTTCACGCGGAGGGCATCGTCGCTCCATGCCCCGCAGCAGCGCATAAAGGAACCGTAATACAGCACAATAAATCGTCCCAGATAACGATCCCTGTGATATTCGCCCAGCACAAATAAATCCCCGCGCAGATCTGCCGGATGCAAAAGTGCCCGGGGCTTTACCATGATCCCGCCATTCAGTTCCCGGTAAAAATCTGCGGGGAATGTATCCGCAATCTCGTACGTCGCTGTTTCAAATTCATCAAATGTCAAGAAGCAGCACCCTCTTTCGCGGCAGACACCAGTGCGCAGGTCCGGCTGTGCTCGCATTTCCCATAGTCGCAGTCGGTGGAAAGCAGTGTCCGGCGGCCGTCCGCAGTCAGCTCAATTTCGCAGAAAACCATGCGCGTCTGATTCTGTTTCTTACAGAAACCGCTGACAAATTCTTCCGTTTCCATCGTGAAATCTTCCTCCATGAGAGACATTCCGTGGTTTATCTCATTTTACGTTTTACTTTGAGCCGTTGCTGTGTGCCAATGGCATCCTATATAGTAAATGTCAAAAGAATTTTGTCGTTCACTATATATACTTTCATACATACCTCGCAGCTGGTGCGAGGTACCGTCCTGAATTGTTCCCGGTTTCATTGCTCACCGGTTTTCGGCGGTGTTCCGTCGCTCTGGCTATTCTCAAGCGCAAACGCACGATCTGACCTATCTTCTGGATGCGCGGACTCTTCCGCTCCGGTTCTTTTGTCCAGCGACCGCTTCAGTGCCGCAAACGCCTCCCGGTTCATATCGGAGACTGCCTTTGGGTTGCGCTTCAGCAGACCACGGATCGGCTTCCCATGCATTTTCTGCATCAGGTCGCCCTCCACCGTCATCCGGCTCACCTTCTCCTGCAGAGCGGCCACCCTGTCTGCCAGCTCCCGGTTCCGCTGGGCAAAAGAGGCCTCCAGCTCCTCTCTGTACTGGGTAATCTTTGCCTCCAGGCCTCTTTTCCGTTCGTCATAGGACAGCTCCATCTCACGCCTGCGCTGGACAAGTGCCGTCTCCATCTCGCGCCTGCGCTGGGCAAGTGCGGCTTCCATCTCATGTCTGCGCTCCGCAAGTGCGGCTTCCATCTCGTGCCTCTGCGCTTCGAGCTTTTCCATCTCCTCGTTGATGCGTTCCCACTGGATCAGGATGTCGCGCAGGTGGATTGCCGTGTGGAAGGATGTCACAAGATCTGCGGTCAGGAAGGGCGTCAATGCAAATACAATGACCGTTACCACCTGTTCGTCAGCCGCGAGGACCAGGTCTTCCAGAAAAACCTGCAGCACCTCTACCACCAATATCGTCATCACACCCCAGCAAAGTGTGGACATCAGGCAAATGTGGCCGTTGATATTTAAAAATTTCCCCGTATAATCCCAGTATCGGACGTGAAACAGCTTTTCCATCGCCGCGCCAGTCACATATTCCAGCAGCGTAGCCGCCGCCATTCCGGACAGGCACATCAGAGGAATATTATCCCGGAACGGGATGGTAACAATCAGCACGCAGAGTGCGCCCGACCCGTAAATAGGCAAAAAGGGGCCTTTCAGAAAGCCCCGGTTCACCGGATGGTGTTCCATGATTGAGACATAAGTACTCTCGAACACCCATCCCAGAAAACAGTAAATGTAGAAAAACAACACCCACTGCGAAAATGTATAGACACTCATATGCTCTATCTCTTCACTCCGATCAGTGCGCTTTTCAGCTCCTGCTCCATACGGTCAAGCTCGGCCTCCGCCGCACGGCGTTTCTGCCTGCCCTCTTCCTGGATCTTCACAACCTCATCCAGTGTGGAAATCAGGCTTGCATTGGTTGCCTTGAGCGTCTCAATGTCCACGATCCCGCGCTCAGCCGCTTTCGCGCTCTCCACGGTCGCCACCTTCAGCTTCTCCGCGTTTTTCTTCAGAAGCGCGTTTGTCATATCCGTGACTTCCTTCTGCGCTCTCGCGGCCTGCGATGCGTGTTCTACGCCGAGCGCGATCACCATCTGGCTCTTCCAGAGCGGAATCGTATTGACTACCGTCGTCTGAATTTTCTCGATCATCATCGTATCACTTGCCTGCACAAGGCGGATCTGCGGCGCGGTCTGGATCGCGATCATCCGCGTCAGCTCCAGGTCATGCAGCTTTTTCTCAAAGCGGTCGCACAGCTCCTGCAGATCCTTCGCCGCCTGCGCGTCCTCCGGGAGATTTGTCCGCTGCGCCTTCGCGACTGCCTCCGCCAGCTCGGTCGCGCGTACCTGCTCCAGACGCTTTTTGCCTGCCAGAATATACATGGACAGCTCTTTGAAATAGGAAAGGTTCAGCATGTACATCTTATCCAGGATGGCTACGTCCTTCATCAGCTGCACCTGGTGGTCCTCCAGCATGGTGCAGATTTTCTCAACATTGACTTCTGCCTTATCGTATTTTGCCTTCATCGCGGTGATCTTGTCCCCGCCCTTTTTGATGCGTCCAAACAGTCCCCGCTCCGGCTCGTCTGCGTCAAAGCTTTTGAGCTCTGTCACCAGGCTGGAAATCATATCGCCGACCTCTCCCAGATCCTTTGTCCGCACATTTTTCAGCGCCGTCTCGGAAAATTCAGCCATCTTCCTCTGCGTCCCCGCCCCATACTGCAGGATGCCATTTGAGTCATGCAGATCGATCTGCCGGCTGAACTCGTCTACCATCTTCCGCTCCTGGGGCGTAAGTGAATCCTCCGTCAGCTGCGGATCTGCCGCTGGTGCCGGCTCTACCGCCGGCTGCACGGCAGGCTGTGTCTCCCCTGCGCTCTCCGGGACCGTCGGCGCGCCAAATGTCAGTGTTGGCGTCGGGACCTCCGCGAAATCCTTAAATTCATCCATTCCCTTCTCCTCCTGTATATGCTTTTCTATCTTTTCTGTATTCTAAATGACCGGCAATCGGATAGGGGAACGCTTCTCTCCCTATCCGCCTGCGCGAGCCGGGGCGGCTTTAGCCGCAAAATTTCCTTGCCAGGCTCTGCGCATAATGAACGACCCCCAGCAAGCTGCGGGGTATCAGCCCGAGGCTCGCTTCGCTCGTCATTCGTCTGTTACGCAGCAAAGCTGTGGGGAATAGAACCCTGAGAGATTAAAAAGTACGCGTATATACTTTCCATACGTACCTCGCAGCAAGTGCGGGGTACTGTCCTGAATAGTTACAAGTGCGCTTTCTTCCTGCGGCTCTTATTCTTCTTTCTTACCAGATTTTTGGGGAAAGTCACTCCCGGTCAGCCCCTCCTGCGCCAGCATGCTGTTCAGCACGGAGATATCCGATGAGATATCCCAGGCCTGCTCCTCATAAAGGCTGTCCAGCAGATTTTCAAACGCTGTATTAATCGTATCCAGTGCGTCTTCAATCTCCTTCCGGGTTGTCTCAATATTCTGTCCGCGGATTGGCTGGTCATCCAGGTCACAGTACGCGTCCAGAAGCTTCCGGGTCGTCGGCAGATAATAGCTCATCATCTTGCGCAGGTCGGACACAGCGTCCGGATTTTTCTCCGCCTCGCGGAAAATCCTCGTCACGACCAGCTCCAGCCTGTCCAGCTTCGCCGATACCTCTTCTCCCGGAATCCGGTCATTGCATTCCCGGATATGGCGTATATATTTCTGCCCTTCCTCAATCAGCGCCTGATGCTCAGGAGAAAGCTTACCAGCCTTCCCACCTGTCTGGGATTCTGACTTTCCGGAGGCTCCGTCTCCCTGAATGCGCGTATCCTGGGCATCCTCGTCTGCGGTCCGCGCGGCAGAATCCTTTCTGCCTTTCCCATCCTCCTCTGCCCTCTGCGCATCCTGCGCGCTCTGGCGCTTCGCGTATTCTTCCTCTGCCTGGACATACTGCTGGTAGGTCGCCTGATCCGTGATCAGCAGTGTCTCCTTCTTATCAAGATATCCTACCGGGAAATAGCCCCGGCTGATCATATTTTTTAAATCCTTCCGCACAAATTTGCTGGTGCCGCCGATGCCCGAAGCCAGCTCCTCAATCAGGCAGTAGGTCCGTGCGCCGATCACCTCCTGATACCGCCGGAATCGCCGCGTAAGCCCCAGCCGCTTCTGTCCATTCGCGCCGAGCAGAAGACTTCCCGCGCAAAACACACCGGTCACCACCCCACTCGACGCAAGCATCACGAAATCACCCATCGCGGCCGCTGCTGCCGCTTCGACGGCAAGCGTAGCCCCAAAAAATGCCCCCATGCCAAAGCCAATGTATTTCATCAGCTTACTGCCCAGCTCACCCGGCAGCTTTCTTCTTGAAGCTGTCGGCTGATGCTGCCGCGCACCCGCACTGCTTCCGCCATTTCTCCAGGAACCGGTACCTTCCGTCCGACGGGCGGCTCCGCCATAGCCGGTTGTCCGAGAGCCGGCCCCTGCCGACTCGCGCGCAGCTCCGCTGTCGGTACCCGCCGCCCGGCTCCCTGTCTGCTCATAAGCCCTGCGCACGCGATCCGCCGAACCACGGTATGTCCGGTCATTCCCCGCATCTGAACTGTACTGCCCATAGCTGCTGCCCTCAGAACCGCCCTGTCCATAACTGCCATATGTTCCACTCCGGCTGTAACCGTCCCCGTAATCCTGTCCGTTCCGGCTGTAGCCGTCCCCGTAGCTCTGTTCGCCCCGGGTACCGTCGCCCGGGCCATAGCCGTCCTCATAATCCTGTCCGCTCCCACGGCCTCCCTGCCCGCCCAGGTTTTCCCTGATGGCGTCCTGCAGGCCGTCCACCGTGTCACTCACCACATCCCTGATCGTATTGCCAAGCTGTGAAAAATCTCCCGTATCCACGGCATCCTGCACCAGCCGTTTTATCCTGTCACCGGCATCATACCAGTCATTTCTCGTCATATTGCACTCCCCATTGCGGTATCCACAACACGCCTGTCCGGCTCTGTCACCAACTAATTTATTAGTATACTATCTGGGAAGAAAAATGTCATCCATATTTTTAAAATCTATGAAAAATTTAACCGGGCAGGAGAATGCTTTGTTATTATATCACAGTTACGCTGTGCTGAGTGTGACAAAAAGGCTGCCCACCATTTGGTGAACAGCCCCTGTTTCCTTTCCATCCATAATCTGTCCGTACTCGCAAAGCGAGTATAGACGAAAGCCGCGCCAATCGTGAAGCGATTTCTGCTGCGCGGCTCTCAATATCCGCAACCAGCGTCACTGCTGATTAATAATATTCCCCTGCGAGTCTCTTATGACCAGTATCTTCTCGCGCAAACCGGTGTGCGGTAATTGTAGCTCGAGATAATGATGCCTGTGCTGGAGGTACTCGCGTGTACGACCTGGCCGCCGCCGATATAAAGCGCCACATGGCTGATGCCGCTGCCGTCCGAGTAGAACAGCAGGTCGCCCGCCTGAATGTCGCTCAGCGATACGGAGGTGCCGCCGGTCGCCTGCGAAGCTGCCGTACGCGCAATGCTGATGCCGAAGTGCGCGAATACGGACTGTGTAAATCCAGAGCAGTCAGCACCATTAGTCAGGCTCGTGCCGCCGTATACATACGGATTGCCTACAAACTGTACCGCATAATTTGCAATCGACTGTCCCAGTGTCGAGGAGGAAGAGGTGCTTGTCGTAGTCGCTTCCGTCTCGGTCGCCTCAGTCTGAGCTGCTTCTGTCTGAGCCGCCTCGGTCTGGGCTGCCTCGGTCTGAGCCGCTTCCGTCTGAGCTGCTTCCGTCTGGGCCGCCTCTGTCTGCGCTGCTTCGGTCTGCGTTGTCTCGGTCGTTGTGGTCGTTGTTTCAGTCGTAGCTGTCGTATCAGTTGTGGTCGAGCTGTACTTCAATTCATCCGCCACGGCCACCGCGTCCAGATAATCCTGATAAGCATCCACAGCCTCATCATAGGTATCGTAGACCAGCTGCTCGTCCGCCTGCTGTGTCGCGGCATCCGCTGCTTCCTGTGCTTCCAGATAAGTCTGATAAGCCTCGTCTACCGCAGCTTCCGCCTCACTCAGGCTCGTTGAAGAAGAGGAAGATGTCTCAGTAGATGCAGCTGTCTCGACATAAGTCTCGGCTGCAGTGCTTGTCTCAGTCTCCGCTGCGGCGGCTGCTTCCTGCTCTGCCAGATAGGCCAGCCACTGCTCGTCCAGCCGCTCCTGCTCCGCTTCTGACTCAGCCAGGTATTCCAGCCACTCCTCATCCAGCCGCTCAGACTCCTCTTCCAGAGTCTCGCCGGTAGAATAATAAGTGTCATAATCTACATACCACGCATTTACATAACCATATGTACCATCTTCCAATACCACCTTCATCCAGTCGCCTTCATATGAGACTACCTCCATCTGTTCCGAGGAGTACACCATTCCGATGGTCTCAGAATCCTCGCTGGCTTCCGTATGAACCCAAAGTCCCTCTGCGTTGACCGTCGCCACATTATAGGCAACCTCTTCCGCGATCTCGTCAGCTGACTCGCCTGTCGCGAAATAATCAGCCTTTACATAACCGGTGACATTGCCCGACTGGATCTCATACCAGTCACCCAACTGTCCGAGGATGGTCACGGAATTATTATTATAAATCTTGCCGACCACTTCGCCGTCTGTACTTGCGTCTGAACGGACGTTAATGTAATTATCGCACTGCGCGAAAGCCAGCTCACCGCTCATGCTGGTATCATAAACCAGCTCTGTCTCGGTCTCTGTCTGCGCTTCCGTCGAAGTCTCTGCAGTCTCAGTCTCTGACGCTTCCGTCGAAGTCTCTGCAGCCTCAGTCTCTGCCGCTTCCTCCGATGTCTCCGAAGCATCCGCGTCTTCCGACGTCTCTGCACTTTCCGCATCCGTAGTCGTGTCCGAATCCGTTGAGGCCGTCTCGTCCGCCATTGTGGTTGTCTCAGCTGCAGCGGCTGCGCTTGCGTCTCCCCCGGAAGCTGCCGCCGTGCCTGTCTCAGTGAGTCCCGCCAGCGTCACGCTGGTGGAAGCAGCCACTGTACTCTTCTCGCCAAGACCTGCCAATGTCATACTATTATCTGCAAAAGCTACAGCTCCGAAGCTCGACACTGAAATTCCAAGTGCCAGGCAGCAGGCCGTAAACTGCATCACCGCTTTTTTCATCATCTATCCCCGCCTCCAAACAATTTTTATAATTTATTACGAAATTATTACATTTATTACGGTGCTATCATAACAAATAGGAGGGATGTTGTCAAGTGCATTTAATAAATTTAAAATAATTTTTTAGATGTTTATTAAGATTTGTTAAAAAATGGCAGGTTTTCGGCTCTTTATCATCCGAATACCTGCCATTTATCATTGCCAAATGAATCGTTTTGCACGGCATGCCGCCATCAAGACAATCCTTCTCGTGACCTGCCGACTGTCAAAGCAGTCCATTTTCGCACGGTCTGCTGCTGCCGGTTGACAAAATTCGCCGTTTTGTGCCCGCAGGCATCGGCGCAGATGAATCTCATCTCTCAAAATCTGTGTCATTTTTTGTAAAAATGTCCGTCTGGCGTTTCAGAAAAACCTACATTGTAGCATTCAGATAGGTCTCCACAGATTTAATCGCGTTTGCCCCGTCCGAAACCGCTGTCACAATCTGCCGGAGCGGCTTCTTCCGAATATCTCCGGCGGCAAAAAATCCCGGCCGCTCAGTGACGCCATCCTCCGAAGCCAAAATGTAACCATTTTCATCTAGTTGTAATAAATTGGTAACAATTTCCGTGTTCGGCCGCGTGCCGACTGCAATAAAGACGCCTTCCAGGTTCAGGGAGCGGCTCGTGCCGTCCTTTTTATTGCGGATTTTCAGACACTCTACATGGTCTCCGCCATAGATCTCTGTCACTTCCGTATCCCAGAGGAATTCGATATTCTCACATTTTTTCAGCTGCTCCTGCAGGAAACGGGCCGCCCGCAGCTCGTCCCTGCGGTGGATCAGGTAAACCTTCCCGCAGCCGCGTGCCAGAAACAGTGCGTCCTCGGCCGCCACGTCTCCGCCGCCGACCACGGCCACAGTCTGTCCCTTGAAAAACGCTCCGTCGCAGGTCGCGCAATAGGACACGCCCATGCCGGTCAGCTTTTTCTCACCCGGTACGCCGAGCACACTATGCTTCGCGCCCATCGCCAGCACGACCGCGCGCGCCCGGAATTCCTCGCTGTTTGTGTGCAGCACCTTGACGCGCCCGCCGTCCTCCTCCGCGATGTGTCTGACTTCTATATTGACAAACTTCACTCCAAGCTTTTCCGCATGCTCCCGGAACTTCACACCCAGCTCAAAGCCGCCGATCCCCGGCAGCCCCGGATAGTTGTCCACTACATAAGTGTTCAGCATCTGGCCGCCGCTCATGTATTCCCTTTCCAGCACCAGCACAGAAAGCTGTGCCCGCACCGCATAAATCGCCGCCGTCAGCCCCGCCGGACCGGAGCCGACAATGATGAGATCATAAATCATTGTAAAGCCTCCCTTCATGTCCCATATCGCCACACCTTCATGATTCTTACACAAAGCGCAGTCTGTGTATGATTCACCCTCCCGGCAGATGCAGGTTCATGTCCGCCGCAGATCTGCACTTTGTAATGATTTTCTATACACGCTCACACGTACCCCGCAGTCGGCGCGAGATGCCACCCTGAATCGTCATCGGTTTTCAATGATGGAACAACCGGATCCCGGTAAATGCCATCGCCATCCCGTATTTGTCGCAGGTGGCGATCACATCCTCATCCCGCACAGAGCCGCCCGGCTCGGCAATATACTGCACGCCGGATTTGCGCGCACGCTCAATATTGTCGCTGAACGGGAAAAATGCGTCTGACCCGAGCGTCACGCCCTGCAGCTGATCCAGCCACGCCCGCTTCTCCTCCTCAGTAAATATGGAGGGCTTTTCGGTGAAGACCTTCTCCCACGCCCCGTCCGCGAGCACGTCCATGTACTCCGCGCCGATATAGACATCAATCGCGTTGTCGCGCTCCGCGCGGGTAATCGAATCCGAAAACGGCAGAGAAAGCACCTTCGGGCTCTGGCGCAGGAACCAGTTATCCGCCTTCTGGCCCGCGAGCCTGGTACAGTGTACCCTCGACTGCTGGCCCGCGCCGATACCGATCGCCTGTCCGCCTTTTACAAAGCATACAGAGTTCGACTGTGTATATTTCAGCACAATCAGCGCAATCTTCATATCCGCGAGCGCCTCCGCCGGGATGTCCTTATTTTTCGTCACGATATTTGACAGCAGTGCGTCGTCAATCGGAAGCTCCTGGCGCCCCTGCTCAAAGGTCACTCCAAATACCTGCTTGTGTTCAATCGGATCCGGGCGATAGTTTTCATCCATCTGGATCACGTTATAGTTGCCCTTTTTCTTCTGCGCCAGAATATCCAGCGCCTCCTGCGTATAGCCCGGCGCGATCACGCCGTCAGACACCTCACGTTTAATCAGCAGCGCCGTGTCCCGGTCGCAGACATCGGAGAGCGCGATAAAATCGCCAAAGGATGACATCCGGTCCGCCCCTCTCGCCCTGGCGTACGCACAGGCCAGCGGAGAGAGAGTCTCATAATCATCCACCCAGTAAATTTTCGCGAGCGTTTCATCAAGCGGCAGGCCGACCGCCGCCCCCGCCGGGGAGACATGCTTAAACGAAGTCGCCGCAGGAAGTCCGGTCGCCGCCTTCAGCTCGCGCACCAGCTGCCAGCCGTTAAACGCGTCCAGGAAATTGATATATCCCGGACGCCCGGAAAGCACCTGGATGGGCAGCTCGCTTCCGTCCGCCATATAGACGCGCGACGGCTTCTGGTTGGGGTTGCAGCCATATTTCAAAGCAAGTTCTTTCATGATGGTTTATCCTTTCTTTCCTTAATTATATAACGCTTGGTTATATATATCCTTGTTTTTCTTATTTTGAATATTCTTCGGCTATTCTTCATTCTGATTTTTAATCTTCTTCGGTAATGATATCCCCGGCTCTTACTCGCAACTGCGTTGCTCGTTGACCATCGAAATTTCCCGGCGCAAGCGCCGCAAATTTCTCCTGGTCACATTCTGTCCGTTTCCATCCGATGTCAGAGAAACTATCTGGGCGGAATGTATTACACAGAGTAATGCTCATTGCTTTTTGTTTTTGCTCAATGATTTTTATTTACAATCCGCGTTTCATACTTGCCCGTCGCGATATTGATGTAGCGCACAAACAGGGACACCTTGTTATCCTCGTTCAGGCTGTCCCAGAGCAGTTTTGTACAGGACTCAATGTCGTCCGGAACATTCACACGCTTCGGCTCGCCCTCGAAGCTCGGCAGCGGACTGCCGTCCTGCATATACGTATGGATAAAGCGGCCTTCGCCGGCAACGCAGTTTTCATATGAAAAGGTGTAGCGGTCGCACGCGTCTGGATTGCCGTCCGCGCTTTTCAAAATCGACATGGCATAGTTAAAATGCCCATTTTCCACATGAAGAATACCTGAAATGCGCGGCGTATAGTTCGGACCGTCCGGCTCAAACTCACGGCTGCACAGCGACTGCTCAAAGGTCAGTGCGCCGGACTGTATTCCATCATAGATCGTATCCGTCTGGTCGCCGTTCGTCACAATCGTCTGATTCCCCAGCACACGGACAGGCGCGTAAATAATCAGGCTCGGATCCTCCATCTTTGACTCGTCAAATGCCTGTGTGCGGATGCCTTCGCCGTCCGCCACGAACACACGGTTCCGGCTGTTCTGGCTCCTGCCCATGATAAAATACGCCGCTGCCGCCATCCTGCCATCCCTCGTCCTGCCGATCACAATCCCCCTGCCCGGGTAACTGTTTTCGCGCAGCTCTTTTTCCAGACTTAATAATTCCATCACACAATTCCTCCTGAAAAGAAAAACCGCCCGGGACAATACGCTTCCTTTGCCCAGACGGTCGACTCATCTACACCCATACTCCCCTGTGGTTCCCCACTTCCGTCAGTTGTATGGACACCTAAAACATACCATCATACGCCGGAAAATGCAAGCGCAGAAAGGATAATTGTCCAAAAATAATTTCCGGCAAAACACTTTCCAATAATCAGTGCCTGCAGCCTTGGCAGAGCTGTCCTGGTATTACTGACTGTCACGAAGTCTCTTCTCCGGCTCTTTTATCCGTTTTCTCAGGCGATGCCTGCCCGTCTATCAGCCTGCGTACTTTTTCCTTGGCTTCATCCAGATCCTTGCAGCCATCCAGGATCATGTCAAACATTTCGAAAATCGTTTTAAATTGTTTATCTGTCATATATTCCGCATCCATATCCTTTCCTCCAATCCGCAGATCCCATACCCTTTTGCTGCATTCATCCTGTCATCACAACAGAGTATAAATTACCTGCCTGGGTCTGTCAAGAATTCTTGTTTTTATTCATCCTGATTTCCCGTATTGGACGTTATAAAATATGTTCAAGCTATAGATTTTCATACGGTCTTCGCAGCGGGTGCGAAGACCCATTCTGAATAGACAATATTCTACGCAATACACCCCGTAATTGCCGCCCAGACATCGTCTGTCTCATAGCCCAGCCTCCAGGCCGCGATACCGCCCAGATTATACTGGCTCACCAACGCTGCGCGCGCCGAGACGGAGTCGGCGTCCTCCAGCCAGATCTGGCAGAGCCGTCCGTCGGACGACGTCCATTGGGCGTACTGCTGTCCCGTGGTTTCATCATAAGAAGATGTTACCCCCATATCTGAGAGCAGCGTCTGAGCTTCCCCCATGGTGACGACCTCGCTCGTCACGTTGGTCGTGCCGTCAGAGAGGGTTTCCGTATACCATACCCTGGAATAAAATGGGATCGCGCTGATGATCTTTTCCTGCGAGACCTCCAGGAGCATGTTCTGTATGCCGGTCTCCTCGAATTCGAGAGAGGCTACGCTGCCCGCGTCAGAGCCGGAATAATGCTCGTCATATCCCATCATAATCACGTAATCACAGACACAGCCAAGCTCCTTCCTATTATAATAGGTAGAGTAATCCATCGGCACCGGCACATCCACGGAGAGAATGATACCATTTTTGCGGCAGAGGATCGAAAGCTCCCGCAAAAACTGCACATAATCCGCACCGGATTCCTGGGCGATGCTTTCAAAATCAATATTGATCCCGTCAAATCCCAGCTCCAGCGCCTCTTCAATCAGATAATTCTGCACTGTCTGGCGCGAGGAACGCGTCGCCAGAAGCGTGGCCGTGCTGACATCCTCGCTGAAGTTGCTGACCAGCGCCCAGACCTGCAGCCCCGCCTCATGTGCCTCTGCAACATAGTCGGCGCTCGCATAAGACAATACCGAGCCGCTGTTGTCGCTCAGGTAATACCAGGTCGGCGAGATCACGTTTACACCTGTCATATCCGCGATGTCGTCAGACAGATTGTCATTCATCGCCGTATAGTTAATCTGATGGAACACCAGATTGACCCGCCCATCCAGGCTGATGCTGGAGTAATCGGACTGATAATATGTATCGCGGACTGTTTCTTCTATATTAGTAAGGAATCTGTTTTTAATGTATCCGACATAGCCGTCCGCCGTAAGGATCTGCGTCCAGTTCTCCATCTGCTCCAGCACAGTGACCTGTTCTCCCGCAGTCACTTCTGTCAGGATATCGCTCTTGATCCCACCGCGATAGCGCACCGGAGCGTCCTGCTTTACCTCCGCCACCGTCACAGTCACACTGCCCGTCGTGACCACCACGCGCGAAGGTGACTCGTACGTCTCAAAGCGCATGTTCGTATACTGCTGCAGAAATGTCATGGCCACAAACATCCCCGAGGACGTCGTCTTCACAATCTCATAGCCCGCGTCAAAGCTCTCGCCGTCAATCGTATACGCGGACGTATTTACTCCGATTTCAAAAATCTGCTCCGCTGTCGTAAACAGCATCAGGGCTTCCGAGGAGTCCCAGTAAAACCGGGAATTAAGCGTATTCTGAACTAACGTATAATCAATATACACGTTCCCGCTCACAATCAGGGCGCGTTCCTGCTCGATTTCCCCATCCACGACAATCACAGCGACCGTCTCGCCTTCTACGCCCAGGGTGGGCTCTTCGGCCGAGCCTTCCGTCAGTCCGAAATAGGAATCCGCGCTCATCCAGTCAGAGCCCGGCATAAACTTTTGAATGCATACAAACACTATTGATAACAGGCCGATGGCAATGATCATCAGCGCCAGCCGCCTGAATGTTTTATTTTTATAATTCATGCTGTACTTCCCTTCTTACATTGGTCCTCTATCAATGCGGCGATCCAAGGATCTTCCGCCGGATGAGCCGCCTTGCCGCACTGTAAGCGGCAGCTGTCAGCGTCGCCTGTGGACAGTGCCGCGGCAAATAAGCCTTCACCGACTTTACAAGTATACCAGTTTCCGCGAAATCCGTCATTCATTTTATCCATTCTTTTATAAAAATTAAGAAGTGACGCTGTTTTTTATGGGAAAACGGCAGCCGTCGCCTCCCTCCTTTCATCGAAAAAGAATGGAAGTAACTGAGAAAATACCAGACAGTTACCAGTGAAATATTTCAACGACCGATTCTGACAAAATTGATACCCTTGATCATTTCCTGATCATCCCCGATAAAGTCCCGCATATAGCCTGAGCCTTTCGCAAGCATGCAGGCGCTGACTATTTTTTCCGCGTGAGAAGGCTTTCCTTCGAGATACAGGTGCGTTCCTGCCCTCTCATAATTACGAAGCTCCCTCTTCAGCAATGCTGCCGCGCGGCTGCCATTTGGGCATCTCTGTGTGCTATGCAAGCTTCACCTTCTTTACAGTCTGAAAATGTCGGAGGTCCTTGTGATATATTTCCTTATTTTACAGCCTGTTTTCTTGTTCTTTCCTATTGCAATTTACGCAATTCTTGATTATACTGAAAATGCAGTTACGGAAAGGATATACTATTTTGGTCCGTACGACCGGGAAGTACAGCGATGCGTTAGTTTTACTTTTCCTCCTTTCTATTTTTATGTATATCCTTTCTGTTGCGTATTATATACAATGAGTGTGAGTTTTGCAAGCTTTTTTTGCAAATTTGGGAATTTTTGTGCATAAATTCTTTTTTGCACAGCCATACAAGGGTTGATTTACTGTTTTTATGTGAATTTTGATGAATTTTATTCGTGTACCTTTCAAGCTACTTTTCACAGCAACGCAAGGCCGCGCAGACAAAAAATCGCTTTACATTTGCCGCTAAATGCGTATAATAACGAATAATAAAGGATGTGATTGCATGAAAATTGAGAAGATTAATGACCAGCAGATTCGTTGCACGCTGACCAGAGAAGACCTGGCCAGCCGGAACATCAATGTACGGGAGCTGGCCTATGGCTCAGATAAGGCCAGACAGCTTTTTCAGGATATGATCACGGTAGCGGCGCAGGATTTTGGATTCGAGGTGGAGAATATTCCGCTCGTCGTGGAAGCGATCCCAGTTTCAATGGACACGATTATTCTGATTATTACAAAGGTCGAAGACCCCGAAGAGCTTGATACCCGCTTTTCCCGATTTGCGCCGGAGGCTCCGGGGGCAGAGACCGGGATTACGTTTGCTGAGCTCAGGGAGCACATTGAGGGCGCCGATGACATTCTTGACCTGATCCGGCGGATCAGCGAGGGCCGTAAGCAGGCCGTTAAGGAGGATCACCCGGCCGGCGAGGTTGAGGAAATAGAGGTCAGGACGGAGGACGAGGATGTCCCGGATCTTGCGCGCGCGTACACCTTTGATACACTGGACGACGCGATCCGTGCCGCAGGCGTTCTGGAAGCCGCCTCTGAATGTCCGAATGCTCTGTACAAAAACCCGGAGGACGACAGCTTCTACCTGCTGCTGAAAAAAGCCGATCTCCCGGCAGCTCAGTTCAATAAAATATGCAATATTCTCTCAGAATACGCGGTGCCCTGTCGTTTCACTGTCGGCATGGAAGCCTATTTTAGCGAGCATTTCGAGAGCATTCTCGCGGAGCACGCGCTGCAGAGCCTGCAGAAGTTACTTTGAAAGTTAAAACGGGCAGTCTGCGTTCCGCTTCGGTCGGTGTAAACGTCTTCGTTTTACTGCGGATGGTACTGAGCGTCTCCGCTATGGGCGATACCTGATTAACATTCAAAAAACAGAAGGAAGGCCCCTCTCCGGATAAATCCGGGGTGGAACCTTCCTTTCTTGCTTCGACGAGTTTTTACACAATTCTGTGTCCAGCGTTCAGCGCAGCAGCCACAGATATATGCCACTTACGCGTCATATATCTGTTTTGCCGTTATGCCAAACTGGCAGATTACATAAGTGGTGCCAAAAGCTTTAAGATGTGGCCGGACAGCTTGCGGGTAATTTTATCATGGCGGATATCGAAATCCGTCACGAGCTGGCATTCGATCAGGGTTTTCCGAAAATCCTCCTCGACCTTTTTCAGCTCCGGCACGTCATAGAGAAAGACCGCGCACTCGAAATTCAGGTACAGGCTGCGGTAATCCAGATTGATGGAACCGACCACGCCGCAGATGTCATCGCTGACAACAACCTTCGAATGGACAAATCCCGGCGTGTATTCATAAATGCGCACTCCGTTTCTTACGAGGATTTTGTAGTAGGAATGTGCCAGGGCAAAGGCATATTTTTTATCCGGAATATGCGGCAGGATCAGCTTGACATCGACCCCGCGGCGGGCCGCGTAAATCAGTGCCTGCAGCATCTCATGGTCCGGCACCAGGTAGGGGGTCATAATGTGGACATAGCGGGTCGCGCTGTTCAGGATTTCCAGATAGACTCGTTCCGCGCTCTTCGTTTCCTTAAGCGGGTTGGCCGCGTAGGGCATGACAAATCCTGCCCCCTTTTGGTATTCCGCCGGAATTTCTTTCAGATAAATGGCAAAGTTCTCCAGTTTTTCCGCGGTGTCCCACATTTTCAGAAACATGACGGCAAAGCTCCTTGCCGCCTCGCCGCGCAGCATAATACCCGCATCCTTCCAGTGGCCGAACCGCTCCTTCTGGTTTATATATTCATCCGCAAGATTCACTCCTCCGGTAAAAGCCGTGTGGCCGTCGATTACGACAATCTTCCGGTGATCCCGGTTGTTATAGCTGGTGGAGATCGCCGGATACACTTTGGAAAAAACCTTGCAGCGGATGCCCAGATTTTTCATCTTTTTAGAAAAATCATGAGGCAGATTGCTCAGCTCGTTCATTCCGTCATACATCAGGCGTACCTCTACGCCTTCTTTTACCTTCATTTCCAGGATTTCCTGAACCTGCCCCCACATGCAGCCTTCCGCGATAATAAAATATTCGAGAAAAATATATTCCTTCGCGCTCTGCAGCTGCTTTATGAGCTCCTCATATTTTTCCTCTCCGCTGGAAAAATAAACCACCTCCGTGTTCCGCCAGACGGGATAGCCCTGGATCTGGCCGACGTAATAGGCCAGCTGTGCCATGCGAGGGTTCTCAAAAGAAAGCTCACGCATGGTTTCCGCATCCTGCGGCAGGATTTCCTCCGTCTGCCGGTCAATATCCTCCATACGGGCGGCCAGCACATGCATCCCCGGCTGCAGCTGCAGATACAGGTACAGTAAGCCGCCAAAAATCGGGAGCAGCAGCACCAGCGAGGCCCACGCAAGCTGGAATGCGGGATGCTCCACATGGTTAATGATCAGCAGCAGCACCAGAAATGAAAAAATGACGTGTCCGCCAAAATACACATAAAGATACTGAGCCACATAATTTATTACAACAAAGAGCAGCAGGATCTCCGCCAGAAGGCAGAGTATCAGGATACCCGTGCGCCCGAATATGACCTGAAGGATGCCCCGTTTACCCTTGTCCACGGACCGATCCCTGATGTCCTTTACCTTGCTTAATTGATCGTTCATACATTTTCACTCCCTGCTCCTTAGCCCTCTTCAAGCACCTGTATTTCCAGATAGTCAAATGATATCTGCTCTATAAAGCTGTCCTGGCCAAACCGCGCCCTGCTGTGCCGCTTAAATTCAGCTATCGTCGGATCCAGCCAGATCGGACGTTCGAGGTCAAACTCATGGCAGATTTCATCCAGACCCCGGAAGATTTTATGCGTGCGTGTATCTTCACTCTGCTCCTCATAAACAGTATCTCTGATCATATGGTTATCCTTCCATATTTTCCCCCATAATCTGAACATAGTACTCTCCTGTCTTTATTCTGCGCCCATATCGCAGCCTTAATAAGTGAACTGTCCATCGCCGGGCACGTTAAAGCCAGCGGGAATGCGGTCGGCTTATTTCAGGCAGCAAAAAGAATTAATGCTGCATATTTCTAATTGAAGAAGTCATACACCAGCGCCGAAAGATTCGCGATTCGCGTAATCGCCGTACTGCTGTTGCTGATGTTATTTGAAAGTACGACCAGGATATAATCGCAGGCGTCGGAATAAATAATCGCCGCGTCATTTTGCGTGCCGTCCATCTCGCCCGTCTTGTTCGCACACAGGACGCCATCCGGAAGCCCCGCCGGGATCTTGTACCGCGTTTGCTGCGCGAGCAGCATTTCCTCCATCTCGTTGCTTTCAGCGCGGCTCATCCACGTACGCCGGTAAATGTCCTCCAGGATGGCTCCCACGTCCTTCGCGGCTACCTGGTTGGTGCCATTGCCGGAGTTCGTCGCCGGATTACTGAATCCATTGTATTCCACCGTCATCTCACTGTATCCATGACTCTGAATAAACTCATTTACCTTTGCGATCCCATTTGCGTAGCTGGAATCGCCCAGAATGTAAAGCAGCTGGTTTGACGCCGTGTTGTCACTGTAGCTGATCATGGCATTCAACAAGGATACAATTTCATCCGTCCGCTCCAGCTCCCCTTCATCAATCGCCGTATACACGGTTCCCATGATAAAAAGCTTCATCACACTCGCAGATTTCATTGGCTGGTCATTGATGACAAAGCTCTCGTCCGTGTCAAGATTTTTCACATAGACAGACCAAGTCCCATCGTAAGCCGCGATTGTCGTCTCGATCAGCTCCTGCAGCTCAGCCATCGTGTGTTCCTGCTGCCAGGAATGCACCCGTGCGGCGCGGCCGCAGGAAAGCAGGCCGCAGGAATAGGTAATGGGAGTCCCCAGCATTTCCCGGATGTCCGGCAAGGTCATCGGAATCTGAAGTTCCTCCCCGAGCAGGACCTGAGCCATTTGCTCCCATCGTTCCCACTCCGAAATTGATTCGTCCAGGAATTCCGTCTCCATTTCACTTTCTGTCTCTGTCTCGGTCTCTGTTTCTAACTCCGTCTCTACCCCGGTAAGTCCCGCAATCGCCGTCTCCAGATCCTCCGGAATTTCAAGCACGGCAGCTTCGCTGGCACACACGCCGACCGCGGAAATCCATACACTCATGAGCAGGCAGCCCACAAAAAACCTTATTTTTCTTTTATCAGGCCTTCTTCTCATAAATACCTCCATTCCGTATATCCGGAAATTCTTGCTTCCACCAATGCGGCTGCCCTGAGAACCTGTCGGTAAATAATGCATTTGCACCGCCTGATGCGCGAATCACAGGTTCTAAAGGCATTGCCACAGTCCAGCCCAAATCCTGCGCCATCTCAGAATCCGGCGGCACATGGCCGCTGCGTCATGTCATCCCGGCTCGGTTCCGTCCAGCGTAAAGAATTCGTAATAGCGGTTGTCGCCTCCAAAAATATCATTGTATTCCAGAATATTATATTCATTTACCAGCTCATAATAAGGCGAATCCTTATCATCCAGCTCATAAAATACACCGTCAGCCCCCCAATAGCCGATCGAATTGATGACCGGGATCTCTTCACTCAGATCCAGCAGATACTCCTGATAGCCTGTCATTTCAAGTCCCAGCCGGTCCGCCAGAATGCTGTAAAGATAGTTCAGGCTGGTCGCCTCGACCGTCTCCTCTTCAATATCATAATTGGCCCAGCAGATAAAGGGAATTTTATATTTCTCCATCAGCTCTTCATCCGTCAGAGAATCCTCTGTGCCTCCGAGCAGATATTCATAGGCACTGTCACCGATATTTGGCTGATGATCGCCGAACATCAAAATAATCACCGGCTCCTCAACATCCTCAAAATACTCGACAAGGCTCTGAAACGCCTCGTCCGTAGCCTTAACCAGATTTACATAAATCTCCGCCTTTGTCGTAGAAAATTCCGTGTTTAACACCTCAATATCCATATCCAGGTTATTTGTATTGGATGAGTAGTAGCCACCATGGTTCTGGATCGTCACATTATAGGAAAAAATCGGCTGCCCAGAGTCCAGATTTTCCTCGTACTCGAGAATAATCCGGTTAAACAGGGTCTCGTCAGAAATATAATTCCGGATCCTCACAGGATACTTAAAATCGTCCCTCGTATAATATGTATCAAATCCAATCTGCGGATAGACAATATTTCTGCGGTAATTTGTCCCACGGTAAGGATGCATAGCCAGCGTATAATACCCGAGCGAGCCGAGCTGAGAAGCCAGCGAGGGCAGACTCCCGCGTACAAACAGATTAAAACCGACGGACGAAGTCGGAAGAAACGCCATCGTATTGCCCGTCAGGAACTCATATTCTGAATTCGGAGTATTCCCGCCAAAAACGGACGAATATGCGGTACCCTTGATCGTATTTTCCGTCAGGCTTCGGATGAAGGGCATGTAGTCCTCCGAGAGCTCCAGGCCATTCCCTACCTCCGTATAGTCCGCCCAGGATTCATTCATGATCACGATGATATTGGGAGTTTCCGTATTCTCTTCATCGGTTGAGTCGGTTCCGGCGGCTTCCTCTTCGTCGACCGAACCAGTTCCGGCGGCATCTTCCTCGCCGGAATCCACATAATCCGCCGCGATTTCCTGCACGGCACTCAGTGAGTATCCTTCCGGCTTGTCCACGACCAGATAAAAGCAGGTGGTCAGAGTCGTAAAAAGCATATCATATTTTTTATAGCGCAGCTGGTGCGTAAAGCCTTCCGAGCGGATGTCGTGATCCTCCAGGAAGGATGTTTTTCCACAGAGATAATAGTAGCCGCCGGCCAGCACCGCCACAAGCGCCAGAAAGACTCCGCGCGCCGCAAGGGGCATCATCCGGCCTCTTCTCAGCTTCAGGCTGACTGTACAGATCAGAATCGTGAACAGAATCTCCATAACCATGTACCAGTCCAGTGTGTAGCTATATTCCGAAGCTACCGCGGCCGCCGTAGTGATGGAAAACAGATCCGCCGCCGAAAGAGCCATCCCCCGGAAAGAGATCACAAAGCAGTTGACGATTCCCAGCGTCGCTACCGCCACGGCAGTAATGATTACCGAAAACCGGATGCTCCCGGTCAGTCCGTACAGAATCCCAAGCACCAGATACAAAAACGCGAACGTAAGCAGCAGGGCGATTTTGTCCAGCGCAAAAAAGTCTATATTATACTTATCCTTATTCAGAAATAAAAGCGAAAAATAAATCGCAAACGGCGCGAGTACGAACCATACCCAGGAAAGGATGCGGTTCACCTTATCGCTCAGTGTATTTTCCACCAGCCACAGGAAAATCAGCGCAGCCGCCAGAAGTGTGATTTCATAAGTCCTCACGCTTCGCAGAAAAAACACATCCCCATCCGATGAGTACATGGACGGATGTGCACAGTAATACAGCAGCAGGCTTACCGTAAGAAGAATCGGTATCAGGCGAAAATAGCGCTTGTTCTCCCTGATCAGGCGAAGCTTTTCCGAAAGACGGAGTTTTTCCAGAAATCGGAATTTTTCCGGGAGCCGGAGCTTTTCCGAGAGTCGGAGCTTTTCCGAGAGTTTTGACATTCCTTATATTTCCTCCAGACCGTCTGCCGCGCCAGAATACGGCAGCAATACTGCGCCGTTGCACGGCTGTAATATTTGTCCGGTCAAAAATACAGGAGGACACCATGAAACGCGAGCGCCTTTCATAACGTCCCCCTTTCGTTTTTACACCGGATGGGGTGTAGTCCGCCCCACCCGGAACCATACTTGATTCATTTCGAAACTGTAACTGATCCGTTTTGCAGCTGCAATCGGCCCTTTCGCATCTACAGTTGCTCCGTTTTACAGCTGCGATCAATTCGTTTCTCAGCTATGAATGTTTCGCTTCAAAACTGCGACCATTCTGTTTCACAGCTCTGAATGATCCGCCTCGCAACAGCGACCGCCCGGCTCGCCGCTTCGCGGGTAATTACAGTCTCGCGAGAAGCGCTTCTCTCTCCTTCTCATATCCCGGCTTGCCAAGAAGCGCGAACATGTTCTTCTTGTAGCTCTCCACTCCAGGCTGGTTGAACGGGTTCACGCCCAGAACATACCCGCTCACGCCGCACGCGAACTCAAAGAAATACAGCAGCTCGCCAAGATAAAACTCATCCTGCTTCGGAATATTCACAACCAGATTCGGGACATTGCCGTCCGTATGGGCGAGGATGGTTCCATTCATGGCGCTCTTGTTAACAAAATCTACAGTTTTTCCTGCCAGATAGTTCAGACCATCGAGATCTACCGGCTCCTCGCCGATCGTGATCGTGCATCTGGACTCTTCCACATTCATAACGGTCTCAAACATGATACGGCTGCCGTCCTGGATAAACTGACCCATCGAATGGAGATCTGTCGTAAGATCTACCGCTGCAGGGAAAATACCCTTCTGGTCTTTTCCTTCACTCTCGCCGTAAAGCTGTTTCCACCACTCGGACACGTAGTGCAGACTCGGCTCATAATTAGCCAGAATCTCAACGGTTTTGCCCTTTCTGAGCAGGATATTGCGCACCGCGGCATACAGAAGCGCGTCATTTTCCTCAAATTCTGCTTCCAGCGCGCGCTTTCTGCCGGAGGCCGCACCCTCCATCAGTCTGTCAATATCCGCGCCGCTCACCGCGATCGGCAGCAGTCCCACCGCCGTCAGCACGGAAAAGCGTCCGCCCACATCATCCGGCACCACAAAGCTCTCATAACCCTCCTCGGTCGCAAGATTCTTCAGAGCTCCTCTCGCCTTGTCCGTCGTCGCGTAAATACGCTTTGACGCCTCAGCCTTGCCATATTTCTGCTCCAGCATCTTTTTGAAAATGCGGAAAGCAATCGCCGGTTCAGTCGTCGTCCCGGATTTGGAAATAATATTTACAGAAAAATCACGATCTCCGATCACATCAATCAGATGCTGCACATACGTACTGCTGATGCTGTTGCCCACGAAATAAATCTCCGGGGTCTTTCTGATCTCTTTGGAGACATTATTATAAAAGCTGTGACGCAGAAACTCAATCGCCGCCCTAGCGCCCAGATAAGAGCCTCCAATACCGATCACCAGCAGCACCTCGCTGTCAGCCTGGATTTTCTTCGCCGCCTCTTTGATGCGTGCAAACTCTTCCTTGTCATAATCGGTCGGCAGGTCAATCCAGCCAAGGAAATCATTGCCGGCTCCGCCGCGCGATGTCAGCTCGTCCTTCGCAGCCAGAACAATCTTCTTCATTGATGCCATTTCGTTTGCGCCGACTACCCCGGCCGCTTTTGAATAATCAAACGTCACTTTACTGCTCATATCCACATCTCCTTTTTTATCTCTGCCTGCGGTCGGTCAACCATATATCTTTCCCGGTTTCCCGCCGCAATTTGTACTCGTGGCCATCAGTATATCTGACCCTTCTCACATTTACCCAGGGCATCGGCGCAGGTCTCTGTTCCCGCAGTCCTCACATTCGCCTGACTGTCCGATATCCTTACGCCATTTCCGGATCCGTGCCGCTGTATCCTTGCCCATCAGCAACGGTTTCCTTGATCCGTCAGCCTTGCACGGTTCATTCCCAACAAGTCTATTCTAGCAAACCACGGACGGTTTCGCAACCCTTATTGGGAAAGAAATTCACTTAAAACCTCTCGAATGAGCCGTTCCTGTTCCTTCGGATCCATTTCGCGCAGCAGCTGGGATCCCCGCTCGCTTCTGGCCTCGGAACGATCCGCATCCGAGGCAGCGCTCTCCCGCATCCCTGTCTTCATGCGGGAAAGATTTTCCCTGATTTCATTTTTTTCTCTCCGCGAGCGAGCCGTATCTCCATTTCTCTGCGCCCGCGTTTGTTCGGAAATCGTATCCGAATACTGTCCCGCTCCGCCAGCAGCAGCCTCACTCCCCTGTGCGCGTACCCGGTCGGAAAGCTCCATAGACGAACGTGCCTGATCCGAAATCTCTCCAGATGAACGCGCCTGCGCTGAAAGCTCTTTAGACGAACGCCCCTGCGCTGAAAGCTCCCCGGAGAAACGCCCCTGATCTGAAAGCTCCCTGGCAGAACGCATCTGATCTGAAATTTCTCCGGAAGAGCGTGTCCGCCCGGAGGCTTCTGCCTTTGCGCGGCGTTTTGTCCGGCGTCCTCCCCATATAGATACAGCAGGCATTTCTGCTGCTGCCGCGTCAAACTCCAGCCCTGATGTCTCCTCCTGTTCGCCGCGCGCACCTGTTACACCGCTATTCTCCAGATAATCACGCAGGCAGACCTCCAGCGCCTGGCTCTGATAGCCGGTATCAGCCAGTCCATAGGCAAGTGCCGTCAGGACAACCGCGCCTGCTCCCAGCCAGAAATACACATTCCCGTTTATAATCGGTGCCCCGCCCTGCAGGCGCGCCATTGTTCCGGCAAAAGCACACAGCAGGCTGGCCGTAAGGCATACGAATCCCAATCTCCAGAATCCATGAAGGCTGATTCCCGCGACGCGGTACTCCAGCAAGCTCTTCTGAATCAGAGCCTGAATATCACCCACCTGCCCGTTCAGGTGACCGCAATATTGAAATCTCTGCCTCAGCTGCTGTAGAAAACGCCCCTCCGGAGCCCCCGTATTTCTCGTATTTTTCAACAGACCATCGTAAATCCGCCTCAGAATCATCTGGCTGACCACGCCCACCGCGCACGCAGCCGCAAGTACGTAAAGCAAAACATTCTTTTCCATGATGAACCGCAGCATAACCGTTCCCCCTTTTATGGAAAAATAGCAGGAAAGCAAAGTGGAATATTTCGCCCATTCACTTTTCCATTTTATGAACCTGCCCGGGCACGGCAATCCCAAACGAGTCACGCCATCTTTCGCTCCACATAACGGATCAATAAATACGGCACTGCCTGCGGCACATCAGCATATTGCCGCCACAGGATTTCTCGTTCAGGACAGATGGCCTGGCTATCCGCGAAGGCGCCTTTCGCTGCAGCTGTCCGGGTGCCGCCCATTATAGCCGGTAAAATCCCGTTTGCAAAGCAAAATCGTTCGACTTTTTCTCCATGGAATCTATTATGAGGTTAAAAATAGCAGGTGCCAGATTTCTGTTCAATTCATCATTTCATACCTATACCCGGATAAGCCGGAACCGAAATTTTGCCATTTTGCGCGAGGAATCGTTCTTAAGTGCCTGGCACGAACAAGCAGGAACCAGATTTTTGCCATTTTGCGCAGAAAATGATTCTCAAGCTCCTAAACCCACGAAATGGTTTTATCGAGCGGAGAGTCTCTCCAGAAGCCCTTCGACCAGCCGCACGCAGTGCTGCGCGGCCTCACGTTCAAAGGCCGGATAATCCATCGAAGCGCTGTCATCCGCCTTGTCCGATATCGCGCGCAAAATCAGGAATGGAATATCATTAAGATATGCGCTTTGCGCAATCGCGGCTCCTTCCATCTCCGTACAGTTCCCTTTGAAATTCGAAACAATCCGCTCCTTCGTCGCCCTGTCAGCGACAAACTGATCTCCGCTGACAATCCGTCCGTGGTGAATTCCGATCTCCGGATTCACCTCACGGCACACCGTCTCGGCGAGTACTGCAAGAGAAGCATCCGCCTCAAAGGAAAATACCGGCATCTGTGGAATCTGCCCCAGCGGGTAGCCAAAATTGACTGCGTCCATATCGTGATGCAGGACATCCTTCGATATCACAATATCCCCGATATTAATTCTGGCGTCCAGCGAACCAGCCACACCCGTGTTTATCACGGCATCCACTCCGAAATCGTCCACAAGAATCTGCGTACACACAGCCGCATTTACCTTGCCGATTCCACTGCGGACCACGACAGAAGGCATCCCTGAAAGCTCCCCTTCGCAGAATACCATCCGGGCTTTCTCTGCTTCATGTCGGTTCACCATATCCGACTTCAGCTTCTCCACCTCGATCTCCATCGCCCCGATAATTCCTACTTTCTTCATTTAAAGTCTCCCCTTTCTTGAGTACTGTCAAAATCTTTTTATTCTGTAATTTTCTTATCCTGTAATTTCCTGCAGGATCGCTGTTCCGTCTTAACCTATGTTTCCTGCAGGACCGCCGGCTCCGTCCTGATCTGTGTTTTCCTGCAGGATCGCTGTTCCGTCCTGACATGTGTTTTTTTGCAGGATCGCTGGTTCTGTCTTGAAAAACTCTTACAAAAACGTTATACTTGCCGGGAAAGGAGGTCTTATTATGGATTACAGCCCAAAGGGTGTCTGTTCCAGGTCCATCCACATTGATATGGACGGAGACACCATCAAACATGTAGAATTCGTCGGCGGCTGCTCCGGCAACACACAGGGCGTGGCACGGCTTGTAGAGGGAATGAAGGCCACCGACGCGATTTCCCGCCTTGAAGGCATCCGCTGCGGGTTCAAATCTACATCCTGCCCGGATCAGCTCGCTCAGGCGTTAAAGCTGGCTCTGCAGCAGTAAGGCATCTGCCAGACTAAAGCATCTGTACTTTATGCCGACCGATGCTGATATGCACATTTTCAGGCGGCAAAGGCATCGCCGCCTGAAGGCATGTCTATACCATCGTCCAGCGGCAGAGTCCTCGCAGCAGTCCACTCTTCCCGCAGATTAATCATGCGTCCTTTTCACCAGTAAATCGTGATCAGGTAAAAATTATCATCCGTATGATATCGGTAGCTCCAGCTGGATTCTCCATTCTGATTCATGAGGTATTGACCCGCGTCATTCAGAAGATCCTCTTCGAAAAGTGCAGACTGCGCTTCCTGATAGGCCTCTTCACTTCCAAACTTCATCATGGTACGGGCATCCCCCGCCCGGACAGATTCCATCAGAGCCTGATAAATCTCATTCCAGTCAAAGCTTTCGTAATACATACCATTCAGCTTATAATAATCATAGGCATCCGAGGTGCATTCCGGCAGCGCAACAGAATCTCCCGGCACATGTGTTTTAAATAAGTCCTGCTCCGTACAGCACAGATAATTATAACTGATTGTGCTTTCTGAAGTATAGCCATCCATGTTTCCGGCAAACACCGGGTCTCCCCATGTGACATCTACATAATAATAATACTCCTGGGCAGATGCCGATGGAACACCCGCGAGCGTTTCGTCCGAGGACCCTGCTTCCGTAATTCGAACCATATTCCATCCATGGTCTCCGCCTCCTACAATCGTTCCGGTAATATAAGTACAAAACAGTCCCATCCGATGAAGGATATACTGAAACGCCCGTGAATAACCGGCGCATACTGATGAATGATAAAGCAGCGCGCTCTGGACATTCTGGGAATCCGCGCTGTTAATATCGTACTCTGTCGTATCAATAATATACTCATACGCGTATTTAATTTTCTCATAATCCGTCGCGTCCGCGGAAATCTGCGCGATACAGGCATCAGCAGCAGCTTCCAGCTCCTCTCTCATCGCGTCACGCTCTTTGGACTCGACCGTCACATCAAAAGAATACGACACCACTGTCCCCGTCAGACTCGATTCTTCCACCTGTGCGCTTGTATCCGTCCAGAAAATTTCCGGATGATCCGCCAGAACCGCGTAATAAGCTGTCCAGAAGTCTTCCACAGAAACGGAAGACAGAAAATCTCCCGAGTCCTCATAGCGCATCAGATGCACGTAAATTTCCCGATAAGCCTCATGCAGCTCCTCCGATATATTGTCATAATAGTACTCCTCCACAGAAGAAGCATATCCCTCCTCAGCCGCTGCTTCCTCCCAGGTTTCCTCGTTTCCGGTCAGTTCATATTTTACCCGCGAAACCACTCCGCTCCTCGTAAGAAGAGCCGCGCAAAACAGCACGCACAGGCAAAACACAGCCAGGCACGCCGCCTGCTGCAGCAGGCGTCCCCATTTTCTCTTCCGCGGATTTGTATTCACTCTCAGATTATCTGAATTTCTCACCCAATTGTCCCCTCTTCTGTACCAGGATACAGTCAGCCCCTTCGGAAAGCGGCTGTTTCCCGGCAGAACGGCCGCTTTCCGCACAGGGCACCGCGAAAACGCTTACTTGTCCCGCGCCATAATATGTATGTGTTTTTCACTTATCTGTGTTTATCAATCAGTGCCATAATCTTTCCTTATAGAAAAGATCATATCTTTTGCAGACGAAAATTACACAGTTTTACGGAACAGTTGCCTGCCCTCCTTTCCCCGTTTTTCTCTGGCCGTCCGACTGCGTAAAGATCAAAATATAAAGGAGAATTCTTTTCTTTTTCTGCCTGAAATTTCTTTCTTCCTCATCCTTCCTTGACTTTTTCCTAATCCGGGGTAAACTGTAATCAAAAAACTGTTTCATATTTGGAGGAATTATATGAAAAAGATCGTTCTCACCGGCGGAGGCACCGCCGGGCACGTCACACCCAATATCGCCCTCATCCCACGTCTGCGGGAGCTTGAATATGATATCTATTATATAGGCTCCTATGACGGCATTGAAAAAAAGCTGATCGAGCAGTTGGGCATCCCCTATTCCGGCATTTCCTCCGGAAAGCTGCGCCGATACTTTGACCTTAAAAACTTTTCAGACCCTTTTCGCGTAGCAAAAGGCTATTTTGAAGCAAAAAAAATACTGAAAAAGCTCCGTCCGGACATCATTTTTTCAAAGGGCGGCTTTGTCGCTGTCCCTGTCGTACAGGCAGCTAAAAGTCTTCACATCCCGGTCATCATCCATGAATCCGATATGACTCCTGGCCTCGCGAACAGGCTTTCTCTGCCGGCCGCGACAAAGGTCTGCTGCAATTTCCCGGAGACGCTTAAAAATCTTCCTGAAGGAAAAGCCGTCGTCACAGGTTCCCCGATTCGTCAGGAGCTGCATAACGGAAACCGTCCTGCAGGCATGAAATTCTGCGGATTTACCACCGAAAAACCCGTCCTGCTCGTTATCGGCGGCAGTCTCGGATCCGTAGCAGTCAATCAGGCCATCCGGAGAATTCTCCCGGATCTGCTGAAAAATTTCCAGGTTGTCCATCTTTGCGGAAAAGGCAATCTGGAAGAATCTCTGCGCCATACCGCAGGCTATGTCCAGTTCGAATACATCCAGGAGGAGCTGCCCGACCTGTTCGCGCTGGCCGATGTCGTTGTCTCCAGAGCCGGCGCAAACGCGATCTGCGAGCTTCTGGATCTGCGCAAGCCAAATCTTCTGATTCCGCTCCCGGCAGCCTCCAGCAGGGGAGATCAGATTTTAAATGCGCGTTCATTCGAAAAACAGGGATTCAGCGAAGTCCTGATGGAGGACACGATCACTCCGGAGCTTCTTCTTTCCAAAATCAATCAGCTTTACCAGAATCGCCGGAAATATATCGCCGCCATGGAGCAAAGCGACGCGAGCGACGCCGTTGCCAAAATAACCTCCCTGATCGAGGATGCCGTACATGCCGCGTCATGAGCCAAAATGCGTTTAGCCCATCAAGTAGCACGGAGGGATGGGATGCCGTACGTGCCGCAACATGAGCCAAAATACCAGCATCGTACGATCGGGCCAAAGCTAAGGATCTGTCGCTAATAACTCATGCATCTTGCACCGCCTAATACGAGAATCGCAGGTTCTAAAAGCCTCGCCGTAGTAAAAGTTTCATCCATAATATAACTGTGATGTCTCACCACTGTCTGCCGAGCGCCAGCGACATTCCGACGGCATTTCAACGACGTTTCGATGGCGTTTCGACGGCATTTCGACGGCATTTCGATGGCATTTCGACGGCATTTCGATGGCATTTCGATGTAATTTTTACGTTTTCACGCGGTCTTCACGGGGAGAGTGAAGGCCGCGTGATTGTTACGTCTACACTACATCTCCAGAAATTCACCACGATAATGTTCCCGGATATAGGCTCTCGCCCTGCTGATTCTTGATCTCACTACGTCCGTCGACACATGCAGAAATTCTGCCGCTTCCCGGTATGATAATTCCCGCACAAAACACAGGACCATTACTTCATACCACGCCACGTTTACCTTCTCCAGATCCCTCAGGATGCGCTCCGCCAGATCCTTCCGAACTACCCGTTCCTCAGGGGAGTCCATAGTCTCACACAGCAAGGTTCCCCCTGTCCAGGCAGCGTCCGAATCCGAATATAATTCTGACCAGCACCGTCTGGCTCTAAAGTGATCAGTTACTGCGTTCTGCGTGCAGTGAATCAGCCAAGTCTTCTCTGCAGCAGGAGCAATTTCATCCATATGCACGTAAAACTTGCAAAAAACAAGCTGTACAATGTCTTCCGCAAGCTGATAATCAGAGGTCTTACCCTCAACATAAAACATCATCAATCCCCTGAATTTCTGATAACTCCCTTTAAACCGATCTTCTTTATTCACCCCAGTTTTTCTCCCGCTAACTACCGGAATAATTTCAGAATATCCTCCTTATCTGCCTCGCTCAGCGTCCCAGGCTGCCATTTCACATTTACCGTATCATTCTCATAACGCGGAATCAAATGAATATGAAAATGGTCTACCGTCTGTCCCGCCGCTGCGCCGTTGTTCTGAATCAGATTCAACCCGTCAGCATGAAGTCCCTCTTTCAACCGTACCGCAACCTTTTTCGCAACCACAATCGCCTTTTCCGCAATCTCATCCGGCAGCTCAAACAGATTAGCCGCATGAGTCCTGGGGATAACAAGTGCGTGACCCTTCGAGGCTGGCCCCAGATCCAGAATCACGCGCAAATCCTCATCTTCATACAATGTGGCCGATGGAATATCTCCCTTTGCAATTTTACAGAATACGCAGTTGCATTCCAAAATAATCCCTTCTTTCTTTTTGCTGCTGCGGCACAGGCTCCGGGTCGTACCGCGTGAACACAGATAATTGTGCTTTCAATAGCATGCACATACAATATCTATATTAAAAAGAATGTTTTCAATTGTCAATATGATATTTTCTTCATTTCAGTCTTTTTGCATTTTTTCACCTCTGACAAATATTTTTTACTCTATTTTCAGAAAGCATCCCCTCCGGCAAAGACAGATGGCAATTGGGGAGGTCCGTCCCTGCCCATCATCAGAAGTCTTCGCGAAAATCTTCCACCGGTATCTTTGACCCAAATGTCAGCTTCCTGTGGAAAAGCATCGCCAGTACAAAGCCGGCCAGAAGCCCCCCGATATGGGCGCAGTTGTCCACGCCGGAGGATGTCAGCCCCTGCAGCAACGAAAGCGACGCCATCAAAAACATCCTGCGCTTCGTATAGCTGGGTATTTTCCCCCTGTTTAAAAGGACAATGGCCAGAAGAGCCCCAATCACGGAAAAAATTGCTCCGGAAGCGCCTGCTGATACGCTGTAAGCCCCTGTCTGCATATCATAAATCACCGATATAAGATTACCGGCGATCCCGCCCACCAGATAAATAACAAGGTAGCACAGCTTTCCTCCCAGCTTTTCCAGTTCATCACCGAGAAAGACCAGGACGAGCATATTATTGAACAGGTGCTGTATTCCAAAATGCATAAACATGCAGGTAATCAGCCTGTAATATTCTCCCGCCTCCACTACATAGGGAGCATAGTTTGCCCCATGCATTACCATAAAGTAGCCGCTTGTGGTATCCCCCAAAATGCTGAGGATAATAAATACAGCTATATTTGTCAAAACAACCGCAAGGTTCACCGGCTGCCTCGATTTGAAAAAATCTGCCGCTTCCTGCATGAAATCCCTCCACAATCCTGTTTTCTGATTTTGTGTACTACAGCGGCAATAATAGCCGCGCAGCAGAAAATCGGAGCATTGCCCTCGTCCATATTCACGTCATGAACACAGGCATGTGCGGCTACAGAATATCATGTTTTCTTCTGGTACGTCAATACCCTGGTCGGCAGCAAACCGTATCTCCTCTGCCGTGTTCTTCCTCTGCCGTGTTCTTCCTCTGCTGTGTTCTTCCTCTGCTGTGTTCTTCCTCTGCTGTCTCCTTTTATGTCCCGGTGGTTTTCCGGCATCCCGGCGCATATGCGCTTCATATGCGCTTCAATATGCGCTTCCTGCACAACTTTTTATTGCGTCCGGCCAGATGGTATGCTACACTTATCCGAAGCCGAATACCCGGCAAAAGCAATACTGCCGGACCGATACCGTCCCCGGTCAACAGGAGGAAATCATGACCGACATTGCATATATCAGACTGATTGAAGAAATTTCATTAAACGCATGGCCATCCCACAAAATGGAGCTTTACGATGGATGGCTGATCCGTTTTTCACACAATTACACGCATCGGACAAACAGCGTCACCCAGGTAGGCGCTTCTCTGATTCCGATTGAGGAAAAAATAGAATACTGTGAAAAAATATACCAGAACTATCACACGCCTTCTATTTTTAAAATCAGTCCTCTGACCGACGCGTCCTTCGATTCGCTTCTGGCCAGAAAAGGCTATGAAATCCAGCATACAACGGAGGTAATGACCATGGACTTTGAGCAGTTCCGCCCCTGGCCGGCCATTTCCGCTGAATATGAATACTTTGGAAGGAATTCCGGTCTCCCATCATTTGTCGTGTATCCCGGAAACACGGTCGTATTGCTTCAGGACCGAATTACAGACGAATGGATCACTTCCCTTTTTCGGCTGAACGGCACTACTAACCCGACGCTTCGCCGCATCGTCCCTTCTATGTTTAAAGCGATTCCCAAAGAGACCATCGTAGCCGGTATTGAAATCGATGGACGCATGGTAGCATCGGGGCTTGGCATCCTGGATCGCGGGCATGTGGGACTATATGCCATCTACGTCGACGCCAGCTGCCGCCGCAAGGGGTTCGCCCGCGCGATTTGCAGTACTATCCTGACCGAAGCACAGAAAAAGGGGGCGAAGGCTGCTTATTTACAGGTCGTGCAGGAGAATGTCTCCGCTAAAAAGCTTTATTCCTCCTTCGGATTTGGCGACCTTTACACCTACTGGTTCCGCGTACACGCAAACCCGCCCGGGCAAAAACCTTCGTAGTACTTCCCGGCAAATGCGATGTATCATCCTGAGCAGCTGCAAATCTTCTGAACAGCCGGTGAAAAAAAGAAAAGTCATCAGCGGTTTCCCCGGCTCCGGCCTTTTGTCACCTGATATTCCATGTCGGCAAACGAGACCGTATCTCCCTCCACAATCTCGCGTTCCTCCTGCGGGGTCAGCCGCTCACCGTTAACAAAGGTACCGTTTTTGCTGTTCATATCCTTCAGGAAGCATTTTCCTTCTCGGATCTGGATACGCGCATGCATTCTGCTCACCGTCGAAGCATGCAGAATAACGTCCGCCTCCCCCCTGATCTTTCCTATATATACAGGATCTGTCCCGGGATGAATATCCTGCACATCACAGTCGCCCTCCATCCCGGCTCCCGTCCCCGCGCGGACAAGGCACAATTCCTCCTCCGTCTCGTCTGGAATCAGACAGCGTGTCTCCTCGACCATCTCCGGCGGCACACGTGATTCCTGCTGATAGACCTCCTGCATGATTCTCTCATAATCCTCATTTTCCTCCTCCTCCCAATCCGGCTTATCCTGGTCATCCTGTTCTTTCCTCAATACTCTGTGGTTAATCAGCATCTCAACAGTTAATATCAAAAAGAAGCATCCTCCTGCTTCTGTCAGGCCAAGTATTTCAAAAGCGAACACCAGCTCCAGCCCAATCATCAGCAGAAGAAATGACAGCAGTACCGCAGGATGAACCTTTCCAAACAGCCAGTCCGCCAGATCCCGCCTGTTTTTTTGCCTCTTTCGTTCCCGGTGTATCACAGGAATTCCATCCTCATCTGTATCTCCGGCATCATATAAGTACTTTTCCTCCTCGTCCTGACCAATGCCGCTTCCCGGACTGGCATTCCATCCGCCTATGCCTCCTGTTCCGCTGCCCCGGGGCAAACCATCGCCCCAGGTCAAATCACTGCTCCGGGCTGAATCACTGCTCCGGACTGAATCAGTGCTCCAGGCCAAGTCACTTCTCCTGGTCAAATCACTGCTCCGGACTGAATCAGTGCCCCAGGACAAATCTCTTCTCCGGGCTGAATCAGTACTCCGAACGGAATCATTTCTCTGGACTGAACCACTGTTCCGGGCCAGGCCATCATCCGACATCCATTCACTGCTTCGGATCGTTCCGCCGGCCTGGACGGTTCTCGGTGCAGCGCTATTTTTGCGCTCGCCATCCGAATATCCCTCTCTGCCACTTTCTTTCGCTCTCTTTGTCTCCCCGCCCGTTCCCACACCGGCCAAACTCCGGATGTCCGAACGAACTGCCCGGTCAGCGCTTCTCCCCAAAGAATGCTCTGCCCTCTGAGACGTCCCTGCAGCCGCGGCCGCAGGGATCCGGCTCCCGCCTGCAGGTACGTTGACGGCCGCCTGTCCCCCCGTCTCTGTCATCCGGATCCCCACAAAAATTTCCTTCAATGTTTCCGTAAGACTGAAATTTGCGCTGTTAGCCTGCTGAAAAAAGCCATAACCAAGTGTGACTGCCTGACGGTCCCTGTGATCAAGGCGTTTCAGAATAAATTCGGCCAGCATCGTAATCGGATATTCGTCTTCCTTCGCGTAATAGCACAGCTGCAATCCCTTCTTCTCAGGTGGGACATAAATCAGCTCCGGCGCAAATAAAAGCTTCTGCGGCGATAAAAGATATTTACGCATATCCTCCAGAGTATCTCTGATTCCTGAAAGAATCGCCAGAATATCCTGATAGCTCATAGTCTTTTTTTCATATACACTTTCCAACGTCTGTCTGGATGTGATCTCATAATGCAGGTACAATTTTCCGTCCCGCCTCGACTCATGCATCGGCAGCAGCCCTTTCACCTGATTTTGCTCGGCCATCCGCAGTCCATATCCATCCTCAGCGTCCACCTCCGCCACCTCCAAAATCAGGTAATTATTCTGAAGATCTCTTTTATATTCTGTTCTCACCTCAGTCATCTCCTCCGGTAATCAATTCTCCGGCACCCCTGATCAAACGTATCGTATCCACAGGCTCTGCAATTTTACTTGTCCAGGATGTCTCTATCGACAGCTCATTGCCCGCCAGATACTGCATGGCGAACCCGGGAACCGGATAGCTTGCGCTCCAGCTCGCCGTAACCTCGTCATCTCCAGCTGTCGCGTTGCCGGAAAGCTCCGTGCTTCCCAGAAATCTGGAAGCGCTCACTTCTCCTTTGAGCGTAGATACGGCATTTTCCCGCTCACTCTCGGTCGCGTACGCACTTCCAGCAGACGCAATTTCACATACCATACTCTGAAACACCGCCCGGTCGTGCAGATAAAATGTCCCAATCACAAGAGATGCCAATACCAGAAATGTAATGGATACCACCATTGCCGCCTCCACAGTGTAGCTGCCCTTCCACACAAGCGGTGTATAACTGCCCTTCCTCGCAAGCAGCTTTTGCCCCATCGTTTTCTTCCCGGCCAGACCTCCTGCTGCCGGGCAAAAAAGCCTTCTTCTCTCCCGCCGGTCTTTTCTCACACGATCACCCCCAGTCCCTGAAGAATCGCTCCGGCCAGCATAAAAGGTGCAAAGGGAATCTCCGTTTTCCTCTTTCCTTTCGCAAACAGCACCAGGCCGAGCGCCCATAATCCCACGCACAGAAACGCCGCATATAAAACAGCCAGGCTTTTTTGAAACCCCAGTGAAAATCCGCAGGACATTATAAGAAAAGCGTCTCCGCAGCCGATTTCCTGTCCTGTCAGAAAAGAGACCGCCAGGCAAAACACTCCCGGCAGAAGTCCAATAACAGAGGATGGCAAAAATCCATCTCCTGTTATCAAATGCAGAAGCAATGCAGCAGCCAGATACACCACAATCACGATCTTATATATTCCGCCTTTTCGGATATCTGTATATGCGCAAATCAACAACACCGCCCCTGTCAGAATATACTGAGCCATGATCTGACGCCCTCCTTATTTTATCTCTCTGCAACGCCAGTGTCTGTCCGCCATGGTACTCCTTACCACGGTGCTCCTTAAAGTCACCATCTGCCGCCGCGCTACTCCTTAAAGTCACCGTCTGCCGCCGCGAATCTTCACTCACAGATACCGGCTGTCCGTCTGCACTCGTAAAGTTCCGTCGCAGTCCACAATCCTTAATCATGCTCCGCCAGGTGCCAGCTGCTGATAGCTGTGCGCCAGCCACCATTCCCCGGGCATAGCCATCAGCCGCCAAGACCTGACCGGTAGTCACAAATCACTAACCTCCAGCCACTAACCACCAACTACCAACCACTAACCACTAATCACTAACCACCATCTCCTACCCGCACTTCGAGCAGGCGTGCAGCTCACCCACTTCGGACAGCTTCACCTGTGTAACCGTTCTTTTCAGCGAGCTGCAGGAGAGCGAGCTGTGGTAACGGTTTCCTTCCGTAGTGACATATACGATCGCTCCTGCCTCGGCTCCGCAAAGCTCACAGGCATGATAGATTTCCCCGCTGTTATTCCGAAGGGTCGCGAGCGTATTGATATCTACCGTGAAAGTCGACAGCTTCAAATAGGTACAGTCCGCGCTTCTGTGGTATACCGTACCCGTCTCGGTCACGTAAACATATTCGTCGTCCTCTTCTCCGGTCTCAGCTTCGTCTGCTTCCTCCTCGGATCGTCCTACCCATGCACGTACACTTGCCCGCTGGATAAAAAACGTACCAGGCAGGTTCACAATAGCGAAAGGCGTGCTGACCTGATAGGTAAGCACCAGATCAATCATTTCATCCTCCTGCATCAGAGAGGAGAGAACCATATTGACATTTTTTACAGCCGAGGTATCGGCAGTCTTTCCGGTCACGCTGCTCTGGGCGTATACCAGAGAAACCGCACCCGCCGCAAGCTCTGCCCCGGTATCGGCTTCACCCGTATAGGTTGTCGCGTAGGCAGCTGTCGCGATCGTTTTCCCCGTCTCTGAAAGAGCGGTTCCAAACTGAATCGCCGTCTCCATCGCCTGGCAGTAACGAAGCGCCGCAACCATGCAAAACAAAAACATGGGTAAAACCAATGCGGCTTCTACAGTAAGCGATGCCTTATGTGAGACAAAAAAGAATGCTTTCGCGTCTTTTAAATAACACCATAATCTGGGGAAACGTTTTACCTCCTCTTTTCTATATTTTTTTTGTGTTATGTTTAAATGTGAATGCCTTTTTAAAAACCACGCTCCAAGAAAGCTGAAAATCTCACTGCCCCCATTTGAATATCTTCCACTTTTCTGACACAAAAGCACTCTTCTTCACCTCACCAGTACCTGCGCCGGACTTTCCGCCCGAAGATCAATAAGCCATGCTGGCGGTCTGCGTAAATGTCGCAGACGAACCGGCAATTCCCATCACAGTCTGCGGCAGTCCCCAAAAGACCTGTCCGCACCGATAGGTTACTCTTGTCGCCACCGCTACGATACAATTCTGCACCTGAAAGCTGCTCATTCCTTCTTCCTGCCGCATCTGGGTCTGGATCAGATCCAGAGCACGCATTTTCTGGTCAGAGAGCGTCCCCATGTTTAAAAGGATTCTGAGATAGTCCAGATAGGAAAGACCTTCTTCCTTCCCCTCTGCGCCAGACTGCAGCACCTCCGTTACCCTTCCAAGGTTTTCCAGAGTCAGAGACCATGTGCTTTCATCCTTTAATAGCGGTACCTTTCCCCCGTCTAACAGGATCCGCACATCGACCAGACTTTCTCCATAGGACCACGCCAGCAGAAGCGCATGTTTCGTGGCCGCAGTCAGTGCCGGTATTCCCAGAAAACCGGTCAGTGAAACTGCCAGAGCTCCTGCCTGCGTATTCATGGCGTTGTTTCCGACACTGTACGCATAATTCATGCCTTCCCGAATTAAAAGAAGCCGGTTGACTACATATTTCAGGTTATTCTCATCCGTTGCCCTTCCTCCGAGAATATATTCGAGCTGATAGTCCAGCGCCGCGCCGGATTCTCCACTTTCATAATTTGGAAAATACCGCGCCAGATATTCCCGGAACAATACATTAGAAACCAGACCGCTGTGTTCCTCCTCAATACTCAGACTTCCCTTGCGCAGGCTGCTTTTTGACGGCTGCGACTTCAGGGTGACACTTTTCGCGGAAATCGTTTTGTCCCATGTCACAATCTCCAGTGTGCTTTTCTTTCGAAGCTTCGCGATTTCTGTAAGCGGATTTCCCACTGTCTGGGTTGAAACTGCCGTGTCCTCTCCGGAGTCCTGTGCCTCTGATTCCAGTACATCCAGCTTTTCCTGTTTTTCATCCTCCAGCTCGGACAGCTGTCCGTCGCTGTCATCCTGACTTGCCTCATATTCCTCCTGCTTCTTTTCAATCTCTTCCGTGCCGTTGGCCAGTTCCAGAAGCTCTTCCAGCGCGATTACACCGATATTAGCCTTCATGTATGAGACCGCCTGCTGGTAAAAGGCTTCTCCTTTGTCATCCGTCAAAAGAGCGTAGCCTGTAATTTCACATGTTTCTGCTGCAAGGTTCCAGGGATCAAAGGCAAGCGATTTCAGTAACCCTGTCTTTGGACTGGTATTCAATGAAACAAATTCCTCGAAGCGCTCATTCAATGTCTGTATCTGGAAGCTTCCCTGGGATGCCCCATCAAGAGAAAAAATCTCATATTTTTCCAGCAGTCCCACCTCAAACTCGCTCATCAGAGAAAATGTCCCCATACCCGTAATATTCGCTGACTGTGTCTTTGCTCCCTGGACTCTTGCCGATTCAGTTACCGCACAGATCAAAGAAAGAAACAGAATGCAGGCCAGGCTTAAAAATATGGTGATTGATCCTTTCCACACACAGGCGCGGCCGCCTGTGCCTCTGTCTCTTTGGTCCATACGTTCTCCTTACACGCTGTTGCTCTGGCTTGTGATTTTACTGAATATGGTATTTACGATACTCGTAAGCTGTTCCTTGAAAATCAGCACCAGACTGATCAAAACAACCAGTATCAGAATAATTTCTACGACCCCTACGCCTTCCTCTTCCTGTAAAAAAGCATTGACATGATTCATCTTCTCCCTCACTTTCTTTTTGATAAACACTCAGAGCACCTGCGCCGCTCCCGGTACCTCCATTACAGTCAGATCTGTTGCGGATGGCATACCCGTACAGAGACAATGAAATGCGATGATTTGCCGCCCCTGTTCTGCTCATACCATGCCGCGCACCCTGCCACGTCAAAAAGATAAAAACGCCGGTATCATCAACACCGCAAGTACAATCCCAAGCATCAGGACCATCGGCAGAAGCAGCTTTGTTCCGGCCTCCTCCCCGATTTTTCTGGCATGATTCCGGCGGTCATTCAGGGAAGCCTCCGCCTCGCTCTCCAAAAGCGCGGCCAGCCCTTTCGCTCCTTTTCTCAGATTCTGAGAAAGGATGGAACCGATCCGAATGTACTCCGGAAGCTGGCAGCGTTTTCCAAATCGTTCATACGCCTGAGCTTCACCAATACCACTTTGCATCTCATTACAGGTGAAAGTCACTTCCTCATAAACAAATCGGGATTCACCGGGAACCTCCCCGGCGCGCCCCCGCTCGTATTCCTCGGAAATTTTTGCAAAAACTCCCCGAATACTCATGCCGGCCCCCAGGAGCATGGTCATCTTCCACATCAGATCCGGATAATCCAGCAGCAGCTGTTTTTTTCGCTTCTCTGCTTTATTATGCACCTGGTTATCCATCTGCAGATACACACAAACTGCCATAACCAACGTCAACGCAACAATTGAAAGATACGGATTGTTGGATTCCTTTACCCAGGTCAGCTTTCTGCCAGCCGCCGAGGCTGGCAGCGTAATCTCGTTTTCATAACTACTCTCCTCATCCGCGCGCGCCACCTCCTCCCGGATCGCCGCAAGGAGCTGCTCCTCCTCTGTCAGTACCGGCGGAAAAACATTGGCGCAAACACTGAAAATCGCCTCCAGGCCGCTGCAGCTTAAAACAGCCTGTATTTCCACCAGAGTACCTTCTTCATCGTCCGCTGAAAGTATGCTCCCATCCGAACCGATCACCCCATAGGGAGTGGTTGTCCAGCTTACCTGCACCACTCCATCCTGCAGGCTTTCGGGGAACACCAGGCTGGTCCGCACAACATCCAGCGACTCATTTTCTCCCAGAAGCTGTCCCTCCAGCTCTTCAAGTGCCAGATCCAGAAAATTCTGCTTCTCTTCATCCGTATATTTTCTTTCCTGAATCGTTACTGTAAGAACCTGGGCCTCACTCTCGTCTTCCACCTGTACTGACAGTGCCGTTTCCTTGTCTCCTTCCCCATAGCCGGGCCGCAGCAGTGATGAAAGCGTTGTCTCTCCGCCCTTCTGGCTGTTCACCAGATAACAGACGCCCGAGAGAACCAATCCGGCGCTCAAAATCACCAGTACAGCCGTCACTTTCCTGACGTAATAATTTTTTACCGCCGTTTTGCTTCCCGCCGACAGCGCGATCAATTCCTGCTGCAGCTCCTGCTTCCCCTTTCCTGGCTGATCCAGCCGAAGCTTTTCCACCAGGACCACCCCAAAGTCTTGTACTTTCCTCTTGGTTTTTTCCAGTAAGCGTACCTTTTTTCGTCCCATAAAGCCCTCATTCCCTATACGCAGATCCTCCTGCAATGTTTTCTGACAGCATCTGCCCGGTTCTTTTGTGATCCTGCCTGTACCTGCATCACTCAACTACTATACCTAGACCTCAATTCTGACAATACTCTGTCCCCAGAAATACGCCAGAAGATACACTCCAAAACATACTGCCATCACCGCCATTCCAACCGTTGTTTCATACATCACATCCAGAAAGCCTGGCGATGAAAACCGGATATATGCCAGAATGAGCAGCGGTATTGCACTCATAATGTTCTGTTCCATCATCTTTCCGGCCAGACAGGTTTCTATTTCCTGTACAGTCTCCTGCTTCTGCCGGATACAGGAGATCGTATTTCGGATAATCGCGATCAGGTCGCCGCCCGTACGCTTTGCTGTCAGAAATACCTCCGCAAAGCTGATAATATCCGGCACATTCGTACGTCTCCCGAAATCCAGAAGCAATTCTTCCAGGCTGTGACTCATCTGTATCTGCGCGTTAATCCGATGGAACTCTGCAACAATCGGTGCATCCGGAGGATAGATCTTTCTCAGCTCCTTCAATGCCTCTCCCAGCGCATTCTCCGGAGAATATCCCGCCTGTAATGCGGAAAGCATCAGCTGGATCCCATCCAGAAACTGCTTTGTAATTTCCTTTTTCCGCTTTTTCAGCAAAGATTTCTTTTCCTCCCGAAAAAATAAGAACATCCCGGGAAGCAGCACAGTAAAAGCAATGACAGACTGAAAGAAAAGATAACTGATGCATCCATCCAGCAGAATATAGATTCCCAGATATTTTAACAGTTCACTCCCTGAGAACCGGTAAATGGAATAATTCGTCTTTCTCTGCGGGCGATCCCGCGCATGCTGCCCGATCCTTCTGCTGCCAGGGCGTTTCCGCTGCACATTTTCCGATGCATTTTTATGCGCAGCTGCATCCATGTCTCCTGCATCTGTTCTTCGCCTCATGCTGTCCACACACCGCGCATCCGGACTTTGTCTTACCTTGTTCATGCATCCCGCATCCGGGTCCTGTCTTACCTTATTCACACGCCCCGCAACCGGACTCTGTCTTACCTTGTTCACACGCCCTGCAACCGGACTCTGTCTTACCTTGTTCACACGCCCCGCAGCCGGACTCTGCCTTGCCTGATCCCTAAACCCCACATCCGACTTTTGACAAACGTCGTCCGAAAATAGGGCATTCACCCTCACGCCTCCAGACTGATTCCCGCGCGCGAAAGCTTCTGCCGGTTTTTCAGTTCCGCTCTTTTTTGCAGTCTCCCATTTACCTTCTCGCATCCGTCCGTCTCCTCCTCAAACTCATACAGCGTCTGGGTCAGAATTTCACCCCTGTCACTGTCATATCCCAACATCTCCTGAATCTGCAGCACCTTTCTCGTCTTATCGCGCATTCTGCCGACATGTACAATAATGTCAATCCCGGACGCAATCTGCCTGCGTACCGCTGGAAGCGGTATCTCAATGCCCATCAATACCATCGTCTCCAGGCGGGAGAGCATATCCTGCGGACTGTTCGCGTGTCCCGTGCTGATCGAGCCATCATGTCCGGTATTAAGCGCCTGCAGCAGATCAATCGCCTCGCTGCCGCGCACCTCTCCCACCAGAATTCTGTCCGGTCTCATCCGAAGGCTTGACCGGATCAGATCCCGGATGCTGATCTCCTTTTCCCCTTCTGCATTTGCATTGCGCGCCTCCATACGCACCAGATTCTGGACGCCCTGCAGCTGCAGCTCCGCATTATCTTCAATCGTAATAATCCTTTCATCCTTCGGGATATAATTAGACAACGCGTTCATAAACGTGGTCTTTCCGGACCCGGTACCGCCCGATATAAAAATGTTGTAGCCCGCCCGTACCAGCTTCTCCAGAAAATCCACTGCCTCCTGTGTCAGAGTCCCCCACCGGACGAGCTGGTCCATCAATATCGGTTTATCCGAAAACCTTCGGATGGTAATGATCGGACCATTGAGCGCCACCGGGGGCATCACAATATTGACTCTGGCCCCGTTATCCAGTCTTGCGTCCACAATCGGAACCGACTCATTGACTATCCGGTTGCACTTCCCGACAATCTGCTGCGCGATATCCTCCAGCCGTTCCCTCGTATAGAAGCATTTATCCCAGAGAGTCAGTCTGCCATTCCGCTCCACATAGATCCCTTCCGTGCCATTCACCATAATTTCCGTTACCGTATCATCATCAATCAGTTCCTGCAGAATATCCAGCTTCCGCACCGAGTTAAAAAGCTCCTGCCTCAGATCCGTCTTATCCGAAAGCCGGATGTAGTATTCCATCCCCGATTCCAGAATCAGATCATCAATGTTCTGATATATTTCTTCATCCTGGATCTCGCGGCATCCCTCCAGATTGTCCAGCAGCTTCTTACGCATACTGCTGAATCTATGCTCATCCATTTTCACGCCCGTCTCCTCCTGCTCTGCCATATGCCATAAACCCTATTGTTTTCCGCTCAGCCTTCCACCATGAGGTCCGCCTGTACTTATTCTTCTCCTCTGCCTTCCGCCATAAGGCCCTCCTGTGCTTATTCCCCTCTTCCTTCCGTTATAAAATCTTCTTGCGCTTATTTCCCTCTTCCCTCCGCCATAAAACCTTCCTTTACTTATTCCCTCAGCCTTCCACCATAAAACTCTCCTGTGCTTGCTCCCCTCAGCCTTCCACCATAAGACCCTCCCGTGCTCATTCCCCTCTTCCATCCGTCAGATGTCCCTCCTCCTCCCAGAGAAGCCTGCGGATAAAATTTCCCATCTCGCCCCACACCAGCTGCTGAGTCAGCTCCCCATTGTCTCTCTGCAGCGGCTGTACCGGCGGATGAATGCACAGTGTCTTATCCTGTATTTCCTCCATCTCAAGCATTTTCAGCAGATGGTCATACTGCTTCAGCTTCGCCTGCGAAATCATGTCATCCTGCACCGGCATATAGATCCTGTCGCACTCTTTTAATATCCGGAACAGATCATCCACCTGCTCGCTTAAGTCCAAAATCATAATGTCATACTCCTGGAAGGACGTCAGCTCATTCAGGAATTTCATCCACTCCTCACCGGTCACATCATGGATATCCGCCCAGGATACAGCCGGCGGAATATACTCAAGGTTGTGAAAGGTCTGAATTACCGAGTTCATCTTATAAACCAGACCTCCCTCCTTCTGTCTGGAAAAATAAATCAGATCGGAAATATCCATGCGGTACTTCACCTGGAACAGCTCCTCAAATCCGGAAAACTCCTCAAAATTCAGATAAAGGACCTTTCGGGTCTCCGCGAGGATTTCCCCCAGGGCAAGCGCGAAAGAAGTCTTCCGGGTACGCCCGATCGGAGAGTAGACTGCATATATCTTCGTACTTTTCGCGTTCAGAGAAAGAATGTGCGGCTGTGGGTGATCCTGCACATAATATTCCATCACTTCAGAGAGAATGTCATCCGATGATTGATACTTATAAATCAGCGGATACCCCAGGTCAGATATCTGTTCTCCTTCTGACAGAATAATGGTGCGGCTGATCGGCAGATCCCGGATCTCATTGCACATCGCCCTTGTCGAAATCAGCAAAATTTCGATCGGGTTTTCCCTCGCAAACTTTTCCAGACTCTCCACATTTGTAAATGCCTGCACCTCGAACGGCGTCGTCTTCCGCTCGTTCAGATACTCCGTAAGATTACACGCATACGAAGCCTCCAGATCACAAACCGCAAAAATGCTTTTTTTCATATAAACCTCCCATTTGTCCAGTGTCAAATATAAAAACTCTTTCGAAAGCCAAAGCTCACTTACAGAATACACGTCCCATCATCCAATGGCCAAAGCTGCCTCACGGTAAGGGCATTTCACGCCAGTCCCCACAGAATCCCAATCAGTACCGGCACAGAAAAGCAAAACCTTGCATGCTCCTCCACTCCTTCGAGGTAAGACCTCCATCTGCCGTTTTCCCCATATGCAGCAACAAACTCCCAAAAGTAGAGCATTCGTTTCCACAGCATATGTCTCCGGCACATAATCAGCAGTGAAATCACTCCGGCGGCAAACAGAGACCGCACCATACACCCCGCTGCGCCGGCGGGACCAAGAAATCCTCCGATCACACAGAGCAGCTTGACATCTCCTGCGCCAATCATCCGAAAATAATATAAGATTCCAAGAACCAATACCGGCAGCAGCATGCCCCCCAGGAAAAAAATCACACCAAGGATTCCCCTCAAGGCTATCTGACAGGTAAGTCCCATCCCCAGGCCAATCACAATCAATGCATTCGGAATCTTCCCTGACGACAGATCACAAAGGACTGCCGCCATCGCGATTCCCGCAAGCGAAACCATCTGAATCTCTCTAATAGTAAAACCCCCCTTTCCCTTCATCCGGCTTTGCCGGCGCTTTTCTGCCAGATTTTCTCCGTCGAAGCTTCTCTGCCGGACTCTCTCCGTCATCTCTTCGCCACAGGCAATTTTAAATCCGATCTTTTCTATCATCATCGACCGATAATTATGTTTCTTATTTTCATCATGCAATATGATATTTTAATAGCTGTTTTGAATTGATGTGGAAGTGATTATAACACACTTTTTTGTTTTGTAAATATGATATGTTGATTTTTTTCAAGTTTGTGACTTACATACAAAAAACCGAGGGGACGATCCCCTCGGTTTTTGTGGATTAAAACGAATTTACGATTTCTAAAAATATATGCAATTTTTCAAGTCAAAGACCCCGATGCATGCATATGGGGCATCAAATTTATAGCGATGCAAGCATCGGGGTCTTTGACCCTCGCGGCATCTACGCTTCGCTTCGGTCGGTGCCTGCGTCCTCGATTTTCTGCGAAAATCGGGACATAAAACGGGTGCCACTGGCACACAGCACCGCCAAATATCCGTGCAAGCTATGCCATAAGGGGAACCGGCTTGCCGGTGGATACCTTATGGCTCCGGCTACTTGGCTCGTTGCTTCGCGGGAATCGGCCTGGGGATTTCCCTTCACCCTGTCCGGAGTTCCCGACTTGCTTCGCAAATCAGAACCTATGCTGCGGCATTCTCTCAGCTCTCCCTCTCCATGTATCTCATGTAGCTCACGACCATCATCGCGATCTTAAAGGTAAGCGCATCGTCAAAGACCCGGATATCCAGCCCGGTCGTCTTCTGCAGCTTCTCCAGGCGGTACACTAGCGTATTTCTGTGAATATAGAGCTGTCTGGCTGTCTCCGACACATTCAGGTTATTTTCAAAAAACTTATTTATCGTCGTAATGATTTCTTCATCAAACGTATCCGGTGTGTCCTCGCCAAACACTTCTCTCATAAACATCTGGCAGAGCGGAATCGGAAGCTGGTAGATCAGACGGCCGATCCCCAGCGAATTGTACGCGACAATCGACTTTTCCTCGTAAAAAATCTTGCCGACATCCAGCGCCATCTTCGCCTCCTTATAGGAACGGGAGACCTGCCGGATCTCTTTCGCAATTGTCCCATATGCAATTTTTACATTTGACATAGCTTCCGTATTCAGCATATCCCGCAGCATTTTGGCCGTGCGCTCCACGTCAGCGTAGGTATCTTTATCAGAAAGCTGCTGCACCAGAATAATGCTTTTTTCATCCACTTCCGTGACAAAATCCTGTGTCTGACTGCCGAACAATCCCTTTACAATCTCCTTCGCCGTGCTGTCCTTTTCATTTTTTGTCTCGATCAGATAGACAATCCTGTGTGCGTCCGTGTCAATATGCAGCTTCTTCGCGCGATTATATACATCCACCATCAGCATATTGTCCAGCAGCAGGTTCTGAATAAAATTATTGCGGTCATAACGTTCCCGGTATGCCACAATCAGATTCTGGATATGGCTGACCTCCACGCGCCCCATCGTGTAAGCATCGTCTGTCTTTCCGTTCGAAATCAGAATATACTCCAGCTTCTTATCGTCAAAAACCTTGAAAAAATGAGAGCTCTGAACCACCTGGCTGTCAGCCGGCGAATCGACAAACTGAGTCACCGCTTCCGGCGAAACAGTCTCGGCGCCGGCTGTCGCGGCCACCTCAGCCCCCTCCGTATCCGTGATCGTAAAATTCACATGGGTAATTGTGTACATCTCTTCAATCGTATTCTGTAAAATCTGGCTTGAAATCATGGAAACCTTCCTTTTCTGTAAAATTGGCCGCTGACCATAAAAATGACTCTTACCAACATCCGGCTCTTTTCTGCTTTCTGACATAATAAACTATTTTGGACTTTTTGGCAAGATCAGACAAAGAAGAAAATAGAATCCCGCGAGGCAGGATTCTATTTATAGATAAAATTTTTTGCTCTTATATTTTATTCCTGATTCCCTGGCGTACGAACTGTACAGTGCTTTCACAGTAACGAGCTATATACTTTCATACGTGCATCGCTGCAAGTGCGAGGTACTGTCTCTGATAGTTAGCAGATTCCAGCTTCTGCGAATTCTGTAGTATTTCATAATCAGGCTTTCGTGCCTCACAGCTTCTGCATCATAAAAATTCTCAGAACCGGAAAATCGCGACACCATATCTCGGCAGATCATACGCAAACGAAAACGGTTTCCCATCACATTCCTGCTTCACGGCCTTATAGATCTCCGGCTGCTCCTTTCCGGTGCCGCCAAATTCCGCCGCGTTGCTGTCGAGTACCAGCCGGTACTGCTTTCTACGCATGACGCCGACCCGGTAGTCCGGCCGGTCCACCGGCGTAAAATTGATCACAAAGAGCAGGTTATTCTTTTTATTTGCCGAATGGCGCACAAAGCTGAAAATGCTGCGCGAATTATCGTCCGGATTGATCCACTCAAAGCCTGCCGGATCGCAGTCCTGCTCGTAGAGGCAGGCATTCTTCCGGTAAAGCTTCAGAAGCGCGCGCGTATAATTCTGCATCTGGGCATGCCGCGGCTCCGAGAGCAGGAACCAGTCCAGCTCCCTCTCCTCGCTCCACTCGCGAAGCTGCCCGAAATCCTGGCCCATGAACAGGAGCTTCTTGCCCGGATGCCCGATAAAGAAGGAATAGCCGCACTTTAAGTTTTCAAACTTGTCGTCATACAGCCCGGGCATCTTGTTCACCATGGAGCATTTCAGATGCACCACCTCATCATGCGACAGCGGCAGGATGTATTTTTCCGAATAAGCGTACGTCATCGCAAACGTCATTTTGTTATGATTGTACTGGCGGAAATAAGGGTCAAGCTTCATATATTCCAGGAAATCGTGCATCCAGCCCATATTCCATTTCATGGTAAAGCCGAGTCCGTCGTCCTCCGGGCGGCTCGTCACCTTCGGCCAGGCGGTCGACTCCTCCGCAATCATCATAAAGCCCGGATAGCGCCCCACCAGCACGCTGTTCAGGTGTTTGAAAAACTCAATCGCCTCCAGGTTCTGGTTGCCGCCGTATTTATTGGCCACCCACTGGCCGTTCTGTCTGCCGTAATCCAGATACAGCATCGAAGCCACCGCGTCCACGCGCAGCCCGTCCACATGAAACTCACTGATCCAGTAAATCGCGCTGGCGATCAGGAAATTTTTCACCTCATATTTGCTGTAGTCAAACACCTTGGTGCCCCAGTCCGGATGCTCGCCCTTGCGCGTATCCGCGTACTCGTACAGGCAGGTGCCGTCAAACTCGGACAACCCCTGCGCGTCGCGCGGAAAATGCGCCGGCACCCAGTCCAGGATGACACCGATTTTATTTTTGTGCAGATAATTCACCAGATACGCGAAATCCTCCGGCGTACCATACCGCGAGGTCGGCGCAAAATACCCCGTCACCTGGTAGCCCCAGGAACCGTCGAACGGATGCTCCGCGATGCCCATCAGCTCCACATGCGTATAACCCATATCCTTTACATAGGCCGCCAGAGACTGCGCAAACTCCCGGTAATTATAATATCCGCTCTCATCCTCGCCGTGCGGATGGCGCTTCCAGCTGCCCGGATGCACCTCGTAGATCGCGATCGGACTCTTATCCTGGTCAAAATCCTTTTTGCTCTCCTGCCACGCCGAATCCGACCATTTAATCTTCGTCAGATCCGCGACCCGCGACGCCGTCCCCGGCCGGTACTCGGCGTGATTCGCGAACGGATCCGCCTTGTAAAGCTTTCTGCCGTCCGGTGTAAGGATCAGGAATTTGTAAAGTACCCCCGCGCCCACGCCCGGCACAAACAAAGCATAAATCCCCAGCGGCTCCAGCCTCTCCATCGGGTGGCTGTACTCATCCCAGTCATTAAACGAGCCAATCAGCTGCACCCGCTCCGCGTGCGGCGCCCAAACTGCAAAATACGTCCCTTCCTTCCCCTTCCAGGTCATCGGATGCGCGCCCAGCTTCTTATAAATATCATAATGCGCCCCCTGCCCGAACAGGTACTGGTCAAGCTCGCTGATAAACTCCTGCTTTTTTCTTCCTCTGGTTTTCTTCTGTGTGTCCGCCTCCGGCGCCGTCCCTGTTTTCGTCGTTTTCTCTGCCATACCGCTTTCTCCTTGCAAAATAATGATATTTTCCGCTATTTTTACAAATGTGCACAGGCCGCTTTCCTGCCAACGTACCTGACAACACAAATATATGCAGCAATTTTATATCTTTTCCAATACAAAAATCGTAACAGCTTCGTATTTTCCCAATTACAAATACTCATAACAGCTCCGTATTTTTTCCAATTACAAATACTCATAACAGCTTCGTGTCTTTCAGTTACAAATATACTATTTATTCTCTCTGTGCGCAACCATTTTCGTGATTTTTCACAAATTTTGTCAGCATTCGTTATGGGTTCTCTCCGCACCGTGTTCTGCTTCGATCGTTCCCTGTCTCCTCGATTTTTGTCAAAATCGGGCATAAAACATATGCCACTGCCACACAGATTCTCCGCTCCGTTTTAGTCAACGAATATTCCTTACAAAGTATGGGATGCCCGCATTCACAATCGGAGATTGGAGACATACCGCGCTCCGCAATTGAAGTTTCACTAAAAGTATTTCAGCCAAAAGTTCTGGAATCCTCTCATTCCGCCACAATAAAAATCCTTCCCTCCCCCGGAGCTACCTGCGCTGTCAGCCTTCCATTTTCAAAGCCGAACGCCGCCTCATCCGGCAGCCTTCCATCCGTCAGCGCAAATGTCTTTTCCGCCGCCGTATCCGTAATTTTCCCGGCATGGCAGGGCAGCTGCACCGTATGCGCCGCGGTCTGGTCATCATTATTTACCATCACGATGGCCGTCTGCTTTGACCCGATCCGCGCGAACGCGTACTGCCTGGTCGTCAGAAGCAGCTCCCGATAAGTGCCTTCGCCGATCACCGGATACTCCCTGCGGCATTTGCCAAGGAACGTGATATATTCCTTCAGTCCCGGCACGGGAGGATTCTTCTCCATCTCTTCCAGATTCAGATGCTGCCGAAGTGCCGGATCTCCACCGTTCGCTTTTCTCCCTTCTACACCCCACTCCGATCCATAATAAATCGACGGAACTCCAGGCAGGGTATAGAGAAGCGTGTACACGGATCTCAAATGTCTCTTATCATTCAGTTTCGACACAATCCTGTCAACATCATGGTTGTCCACAAACGAGTACAGTACCCGCCCCCTGCAGAGCCCGCCGTTCCCGTCGAACAGCCTACGGATCGTATGCGCGATCTCAAAATAGTTATGGTCATTGTGGCCCGAATACAATCCCTTGTGCAGCTCATAATTGGTCACCGAATGCAGCATCTCCTGGTTCGCCCAGCGCGAATAATCCCCGTGGATTACCTCGCCCAGCAGCCAGAAATCCTGCTTTTCATTGCCGGTCATCCACCGCATTTCCCGCATAAAGTCAAAATCCAGGCAGTCGGCACAGTCCAGGCGGATTCCGTCAATATCAAACTCGCGGATCCAGAACCGGATCACATCAAACAGATAATCCTTCACCTCGCGGTTTTGTAAATTCAGGTTCACCAGCTCAAAACAATTCCTCCATGCCTCATATCCAAATCCGTCGTTATACGGACTATTTCCCCAGAAATTAATCCCTTTATACCAGCCGCAGTAGCGCGACCCCTCACGGTTCAGCTGAATATCCCGAAACGCGAAAAACTCGCGCCCTGTATGGTTGAACACCCCGTCCACCACGATTTTCAGCCCCAGCTCGTGCGCTTTCTGCACAAACCTTTTAAAGTCCTCATTATCCCCAAGCCTGCGGTCCACCTTCTTATAGTCCTTCGTGTCATAGCCATGTGTCGTCGACTCAAAAAGCGGCCCGATATAAATCGCCCCGCACTCCAGTGAACGGATATGCGGAAGCCACCGCTCCAGCTCCTCAAACCGGTGAACCACCTGCTCCTCTTTATTTTCAAACGGCGCCCCGCTCATCCCCAGCGGGTACATATGATAAAAAACCGTGTTTTCATACCAGACTGACATGTTCCATTCCTCCGTAATTATTTTATGCCTTTTTGTGCAGCCTTTTTAATAAAATCCCATGCATAAACAGTCCCATATCTGTATCATGAGAAAATCCCATACATAAACTGTCTTACAAGTGCGGAAATCTGCTGACGGTCCACCTTTTCCTGCTCCGCCGGATCATGCTCATAGTGAAGCAGAAAATACGAGCTGATCGTGCCGACAAAGCCGATCGCGAACTGCCGCTGCCTGCCATTCATATTTCCCAGCTGGTCCGCGGCCCGGTCAAATACCCTCACTACCATATCATAAAACTCCACCATATAGGGCTGAATTGCCTGATAGGCCTCATTCCCTCTGGCCGAGTAAAACAGCGCCATCATCAGCATGTAAAAATGCCGGTCCTGCTCAAAAAAACCGCAGAAAATATCCGCCAGCCAGTGCAACGCTTCCTCAATCCGCAGATCCTTCCGCCTGCTCCGCTCATCCAGTTCCCGGTACATCCCCCGCAGCAGCTCAAACCGCTCTGCGATCAGTGCCTCAAGTAATCCCTTTTTACTCCCAAAATAATAGTATAGCGTCGGCTTCGTCAGACCCGCCCGGGCAACAATCTCCTGCACGCCGACCGCGTCATATCCTTTTTCATAAAACAGCTCATTCGCGCACTGCAAAAGCCGGGTCCGGTTATCCATCGTTTCCATGCTGTCTGTATTTTCCATAAAAGCCCCGTTTCAAAGCCCATGTGAATCACTCATCGTCTAAGCCAATGGGCTTTCTGCTTCATCGGCCTGTTCCAAAATCCAGTTTCTGGTCCTGCCTGTTATATTACTCGCAGCAAAGCCAGCTGCTCATTAACTCCAGATCAGAAGCTCTTTTCAATTATACCGTTCGGTATATAAAAAGTCAACCCTTTCCCTGTACAAATATAATTTTAATTTTTCTTGCTTTAATTTATCTTAGCTTAATTTTTCAGTTATTCATTTTGGTAACGTAAAAACAGCGGTCTCAACGCCGCTGTTTTTCTTTAAGTACCAGCATCCGTACAACATTGCAGAAACACTTCAGCCGTTTGATATCTTTTCTCAAATTATAATATCTGAATCTGGCACATCCGCATCGCATTCAGAGCGTTCTCATGACTTTCCGGCGTCACACCTGCACAGCACGATGCGTCCACCACAATCGGCACCTCCGGAAAGGCCGCTTTGAGAATTATTGCGTTCGAAATCACGCAGATGTCCGTGCAAAGGCCAATCAGCTCAATTGCCTCCAGTTCATCCTTACTTTCTCCAACCTGTATATCCTGATTTTCCCCCTCTCGTGCCTCCCGATTTTCTCCGTCCTGCGAGACCCTGTTTCCCCCGCTCAGTGCGTTCGGACCGTTCTCAGACTCAGTAGACTTTCTTTCCGATTTCTCGATACAATGCATCACCACCTCAGGCAGCTTCAGCGACCCGAAGGCCGGCTTATCAATCACCGTACAGCCTTCTACATACACCTGCTCTGAAATATCCCATCCATGCGTCCCCTTCACGCAATGCACCACCGGAAGATTATGCCCCTCCTGTGTCTGTAAATACTCCTCCGTGTGAGTATCCCGCGTGTAAATTACGGAGTACCCCGTTTCAAGATATTGATCAATTTTTCCCCGAACATGATCCACAATCGTGATCGCTTCTTTTGTGCCAAGTGCCCCGTCAATAAAATCATTCTGCATATCGACTACAATCAATACTTTCATTTCGCATTCCCCTTTCTAATGAAAATCTCTTCAGCCTGCCAGATCCGTTGCCGCATCTGCTCCAATCGCGCAGTAATTTCAAAATTAGCAATTTCATTGTACTATATAATCTCAGAAATTGCATCATTTTTCAAATATGTGTACGAACATTGATACACACAATCAGCATCACCCTCCAGCGAAAGTATGTCGCCGATGTCTGGACTGCAAATACTTCCAGGACGCTAAACGCGCATATCTCGTTTAAGTAAATCCATCTGTTTTATCATTCTATTGCATTTTCCATAAATCTCTGGTATCCTTATAAATATAATTCCATAAATGATTTACAGATTTTTACAAAAGCTGGTTCCTTTCCGAGCACGACCGGCTGCTCATGACAGGTACCCTCCTTCTTGATAAAATTTACCGCATTATCTACATCAAGACAACTTATCTAAACGAAAGAGCTATTACAATGTCAGGAAATAAACTGTTATTGAAAAACCAGTCCTCCAAAGAAAGAAAATCCGGCAAACTCTGCAGACACATTTTCATGTGTGCAAAATATGTCGTATCCTTCCTTTTCGCCCTGCTTCCCTTTTTTGCACGGCAATCGTGCATTTATACAATCAATGCCCTGACTGAGCTTCTGCTCATCATATTATTCTCCGACATACTCGTACAAAAAAAGCCTCTTCTGGCAAATGTGTTAAACAGCATTCTAATTATGTTCTTTAATATTCAGATGGCTGTCCTCTTTTTCGCGAATATATACGTGGAAACGGTAATGCTCTCTAATCTTGCTTCCGTAGAAGACCTGTCCGGAAATGCCGGAGAATATTTAAGCGCTGTCGTTGTCGTTCTGCTTTTTTCTTTTTTGCCAATCCGGAGCATTGGGCACTCTGAAACTAATACGCCAGGTACCAGTCTTTTGAAATGGCAGACGAAGTGGCAGGTCTTGAAATATCCGATTTTTCTGGCTGCAGTTATCTTAGAAATCGCCCTTCTTATGACTACGAATGTTACATATTCTCCATTTGGAAACTATGTAATCCTGCTGCGGCAGGAATACCGCATTTACCAGATGCGCCTTCAGATAGCTGACAGTAATTCTGAAAGTGCGGCTGAAACCTTCTATTCCACTGGCCTGACCGACTACAGGGAAAAGGATTCCTCATTGGCGGCAACGCCAAATATTATTCTGATTTTCACAGAAGGTCTTTCTCAGAATATAATCGATGATGAACGGGAAATCATGCCAAACGTCGCCTCATTGGAAGAAGAGTCTCTGAATTTCACAGAATATTATAATCACACCTTTGCCACCTACCGGGGTCTGATTGGGCAGCTTTACTCCGGCTATCAGATGGACAATCTGGATGAAAACAATCTGATCTCTCTTCAGAGCATCTTAAGCGACCAGGGGTATCATACCGTTTTCATTAATACAGAGCCGAATAATGAAGACTTTTCAGATTACCTCGCCTCCATGGGATTTGATGAAATCATTGGCGAGACAACCGATACCCTGAGCGGTACCGCGGATACCTACTCTGATAAAGAAGCCTACAAACTCTTATGGGATGAGGCCGAAGAGCTTTCTGCTGCAGAAGAACCTTTTTTCCTTGTTATTTATACCTTTGGCACTCATGCGTCATTTGACAGTCAAGATGAGATATTCGAGGATGGCAGCGACTCTGAATTAAATAAATTTTATAATGCTGATTATCAATTCGGAGAATTTTTTGAAAAGTTTAAAAAGAGTGATTTAGCCAATAATACTATTCTCATTTTTACAGCTGATCACGCAGCCTACCAGGACAGTAAATTTACGTCTGCTTTCCCTGATTATAAGCGGTTTTCCTCCCAACTAGACGAAATACCGCTGGCCATCTACTATCAGGGTATCAAAGCAGAAACCATTTCTGTCAATGGCCGCAACTCTCTATGTCTCGCGCCGACTATCCTTGACCTGTTAGATATCAGCGCACCAAACTATTTTTTAGGCACAAGCCTTTTTGCCGATTCTTCAGAAGACGTGAGCTTTGATACTGTTTTTTACAGTGAAAACAATCCTGTTTCCACTGTAAACGGAATTATTTCCAGCTTATCTGAATCTGACGAGACCTGGTTTGATGAAAACCTGCGCCTGTATTTTACAGCCAAGCTTTCTTCCCCGTCAGAGTCCTATCTGGAATCCGTAAACTCTCTCACTGTTCGTACCACAACCAGCCTTTCCAGCGATGGCACACTTCTGGAAATTACCTACACCCCCGCAGAGGATGAAAACTATGAGCAATACTGGTTCCCTGTATGGAGCGCCGAAGATGGACAGGACGACATCGTATGGTATGTCGCCAAAAAGAAATGGAACGGCTCCTGGCACGCCACAGTAACACTGTCAGATCATACTCTGCATGGAGAGCTGAACATCCATGTATATGGCGGAGAAACCGAAGCTGAAGAATGTCTGGAGGTCAGCTCCATCGTTCTTCCATGAAACTCTTCATACACATCTGTATAATCCGCCTGTGCGCAAAGCCATAAAATTTCTTACACGGCCGTGTGCATAATAAAAAAGCGCCTCATCACGAGACGCTTTCTCTTCGCTGCAAACTCTTGATTTTGGCGGCTTTCTTACGTTCTCGATCCGCTTCGCGAATCGGAACAAATCATGAGACATCGGGGATTCGAACCCCGGACAACTTGATTAAAAGTCAAGTGCTCTACCACCTGAGCTAATATCCCATCTGTTGAACTCTCTTCAGGCACAAGGCTATCTGAGAATAAACAGCATGCCCAGAGCCGGAATCGAACCAGCGACACGCGGATTTTCAGTCCGCTGCTCTACCAACTGAGCTATCTGGGCATATATACAGCAGAATCAATTGATTCTGCTTAAGTTGCGGGAGCAGGATTTGAACCTGCGACCTTCGGGTTATGAGCCCGACGAGCTTCCAGACTGCTCCACCCCGCGATATGAAATTATGTGTACCGAAAATCGGTAAATGGGTGGGGAAGGATTCGAACCTTCGAAGTCGTCGACAACAGATTTACAGTCTGCCCCCTTTGGCCGCTCGGGAACCCACCCATAAAATTTTCAATCAATCTCACCGATGCTTTTATATTGCCCAGATAAAAATATCTTAACCAAAAGCCGATGATCGGACTCGAACCGATAACCTGCTGATTACAAATCAGCTGCTCTGCCAATTGAGCCACATCGGCACGAGATTTCATAGTTTCCTTTCACTGGGGCCTATAGGGCTCGAACCTATGACCCTCTGCTTGTAAGGCAGATGCTCTCCCAGCTGAGCTAAGACCCCAAAATATTAATCATCTTTTCTTTAAAAATTCCCCAAAGAGAATCATTAAAAAGATCTTAAAAGAAAAACGACCCAGATGAGACTCGAACTCACGACCTCCGCCGTGACAGGGCGGCGCTCTAACCAACTGAGCCACTGGGCCATACAAGATATCTTCGTACCTTCAAAACCACATACAGAATACTATATCTCTCCGTGTTTTGCAAC
>JAJQEO010000050.1 GCA_021201665.1 Lachnospiraceae bacterium
ACCAAAAAGGCAGATACCAAAAAGGCAGATACCAAAAAGGCAGATACCAAAAAGGATCCTGCGGCCTGCGGTCGGTTCGAAAGCCTTAAAGCACAGGTGTTTGCCATTCCCAACTGTCTGATTGTGAGTATCCGCACCCCGGAGGGGGAGTCCCTGACACGGATGCGCCGGATTGGCTATCATGGGAATGATCTGGACGGGGTAGAGCATTTCAGCAATCTGAGCCGTCGGATCTGCCGGGAAAAGCCGGATATTGAGACATTCCGTCTCTGGCTGGATGAGACGAAGGATTCTCACAGAGCCTATCCTCTGCCAATGATGCTTCTGGGAAGCTTTCTGGCGGCGGGGGGCTTTTGCATCTTGTTTGACGGCAGCCTGAAGGATGCACTTTGCGCCGGGATATGCGGACTGATCATCGCCTGTGTGAGTCATTTCCTGGACCGCTTCCAGACCAACCCATTTTTTGTGACGATTCTTTCTGCGTTCACAATGGCAGTCCCTGCTTACGCGGTGGGTGCCTGGGGACTCGCGGACAATTCGGACGCAGTTGTGATTGGTGCGCTGATGCTGCTCGTGCCCGGGCTTCTGTTTACAAATGCTATGCGTGACATTATTTTTGGGGACACCAATTCTGGCATTAACCGGGTCGTGCAGGTGTTTCTGACTGCAGTAGCGATCGCGCTTGGAACCGGTGCGGCCTGGAACCTCTCCTCGAGGCTTTTGTGGACATCCTTGCCGGGAGGGGATCCCGGATATTCGTACCTGGTTCACGCATTCGCCTGTTTCATTGGCTGCGCCGGGTTTTCCATCCTGTTTAATATCCATGGGATCGGTACAGCGATCTGCTGCCTGGGCGGTATGCTGTCCTGGACAGTGTGTTTTTTTGCCATGCGCTCAGGTGCATCCGAGCTGACTGCTTATTTTCTGGCGACGGTTTTTGCCGCGGCTTATTCGGAACTGATGGCGCGGGTACGCAAATTTCCGGCAATTTCATACCTTGTCGTATCAATTTTTCCGCTGATACCGGGAGCGGGCGTCTACTATACAATGAATTATCTGGTGAGCGGCGAGACGGCTTTGGCTGCCGACCAGGGGCTTTACACGATTGCGATAGCCGGGCTGATGGCGGTCGCGATTCTGATGGTTTCTACCATTGTACGACTGTGGAGTGTGGCGCGAAGGAAAAGATAGATAAAAAAGAAGAGCAGGGCGAGAAAAGGTACGATGAAGAAAGCATGGCAAAAACAGTCAGGTGAAAAGAGCAACAGAAAAGAGTAACGAAAAACAGCCAGACGAAAAAGCAAGGCAGAATACAGCCAGGAGAAAAACAATGTAATAAGAGTAACAGGTAAAGAGCAAGATAAAAAGAGTGAAACGAAAGGTGCAGACAAAAAGAATCTGCCATAGAACGAAAGAAGTCAGATAAAAAATACGACATAAAACGAAAAGACAACGGGAAAGGGAACAGTATGAAAACGAAATTATGTCAGAACTGGCTGTTTTGCAGGAAAGATTTATCGGATGGGGCATTGTCCTCCTGCGAGGAATCCGGATTTGAGAAGATATCGCTGCCGCACGACTGGGCGATTGCGTCCGCCCGAAATCCGAAGATGCCCTACGGAGGGGAGCAGGGATTTTTTGACCGTTATGGGATCGGCTGGTACCGGCTGCACTTTGTGGTTGGAGAAGCACCACTGCGCCGGTTTCTGCGCTTTGGCGGTGTGTTTGAATGCTGCAGCGTCTATCTGAATGGGACACTCCTTGGAAACCACAATTACGGCTACAGCGGCTTTTCCTTTGAAATCACGGATGTCGTGCACACAGGGGAAAATCTGCTTGCTGTCCGCGTGGATAATTCCGTGGTGCCTCAGGATCGCTGGTACAGTGGCTGTGGCATTTACCGCCCGGTGGAGCTGGAGGAGCTGCCGCAGGAGTTTTTAAGGACAGAGGATGTGGCGCTGACCACAGACTATGAAAATGGCAAGGGCAGTCTGCGGCTGCGCGTGAAATTTCCGTGGGATACCACATTGATGGGAACGGATGATGCTGACGCAGGGGATGGATCGACTGCTGTTGGGAATGCTGCTGACAGGGATGGATCGATGGCTGCGGAAGGAACTGCCGATCGTGATGCATTGGCCATGGTTGGAAGAATTGCTGCAGAACCTGCATCGGCTACTGAGAACCATATGGCATGTCCCGCACCACTTTGCGTGATGGCCTCCATCGACGGCCTGTTTTGCGAGGAAATCCCGGAAAATGGGGAGCTGACTGTTTCGGATCTGGAGGTGTCTCCCTGGACTGCCGAGTCGCCCAGACTGTACGATTTGAAGCTGACGATTCAGGAGTTGGCACCGTGGAAAGATGTGGAAAATCAGAAAGGCTCATCTACTGGTAATAAGGCGGTTCCTTTTGCAGAGGCGGAGAGGAAGGACGAGGCTGCTTCGCAGACAGATACAGATGCTGCTGACGAAGGCAATTTTCACGCGGCTGCTTTCACTTTGCAGCTGCACATTGGCTTCCGCCGTGTGGAATTTCTTCCCGGTAATGGGCTGTCAGTCAATGGAGCCCCGGTGAAGCTCAAAGGTGTCTGCCTCCATCATGACGGAGGGTGTGTCGGATCCGCGGTCACGAAGTCCCTGCTGAGACAGCGTCTGGAGCTGATCAAATCGATGGGCTGCAATATGATCCGCACCAGCCACAATATCGTTTCAGAAGACATGATGGATCTCTGCGATGAGATGGGATTTTATGTGCTGGATGAATGCTTTGACAAGTGGGTGCAGGGGTCCTATTCACGTTTTTACGAGACGGATTCAGAGGCGGATTTGTCTTACCTGGTATTGCGCGACCGCAACCGCCCGAGCGTGATAATGTGGAGCGTTGGAAACGAGGTCGGTGATCAGGGCTCCTCGCCGATGCTGGAAATCCTGGCACGTCTGTGCGCGATCGTCCGGAAGCTGGATGCCTCCCGGCCGGTCACGGTGGCGTTATCCCCGCATTATACCAACCTGGCCGGAGAGCCGGTGGAAGAGCATGTGGAGGATAAGGTGGACGCGATCAGCCGTGTTGCCGCGATTGTGGATATCCTGGGACTGAATTATCAGGAGCAGTGGTATGAGGCCATCCACGATGCACTTCCGGAAAAACTGATATTCGGAACAGAAACGTATCTGTTTTTCCGTGGAAGCTACAACCATTATTTCAATTATGGCACAGACGGCTCGTGGCCGGATGTCGAGAAAAATCCCTATGTCATCGGCTGCTGCCTGTGGGCGGGAGTTGATTACCTCGGAGAATCCATGTGTTATCCTTCCAGAGGCTGGGCGGGGGCCGCAATCCAGGCGAATCTCGTGCGCAAGCCGATTTCCTGGCTGTGGGAGAGCTGCTGGAGCGAAAAGCCGGTCGTACATATTTCCATTCTGGACTACACACAGCCGATGGAGATCGTCCGCGAGCACTGGTCGGAAATGCCGTTTTCCGACTGCTGGAATTACCCAATGTTCCAGTACGCTCCGATGCCATACGTGATTTTTACAAACTGCCAGGAGGTGCGGCTCTCCCAGAACGGAAAAGGGCTGGACATTCCAAAGCCTGCCGAGTGCAAAAACCGCATCATCACCGGGTTTCTGCCACTGGAGCCGGGGGAGGTACTTGTGGAGGGAATCAACGATGGCGAAGTCGTGTGTTCCCACAGGCTTGTCAGCAGCGGACCGTCAGCACGGCTGGAGTTTGAGGATACATCTGGCGCGCTTTTTGCCGGGAAAGCTTCTGCGGAGCCGATGCAGATGCTCATTACCGTTAAGGCGACAGACGCAAATGGCATCTGGAATCCGCGCGAAAGCCAGGAGGTGATCTTCTCCGTGGAAGGACCGTGTGAAATAGAAGGAGTGGACAATGGATACCTTTGCAGTCTGGACGCGCCCGCTTCCGACCGCATCCATATGCATCAGGGACGCGCCTCCGTGGTACTGCGTATTATGGGTTCCGGAAGAATTGTTTTACATGCTCGTGCTGCCGGACTGGCCGACGCTGAAAAAATCGTAGAGATTTATTAAAAAACGAGGTTGCTTATGTTGTAGTATTCATATGGCTGCTTCTGGTCTGACACCAGATAATCATAAAATGTGAAATTGTTTTAAACTGAAACGTAACGCGACGAATACGAAAGAGAGGGAAGTTGCGATGGAGGAACTGCTTTATAAAGTAGAAATCCCGACTTCATCGGGGACGAAGGCACTCGAAGTGATGCATGCCGATATGACGGACTTATCGTTTCAGACCGATGTCATGGTCTGCTCGGCCTTTGTAAATGATTATGTTCCGACCCCGCGGACACTGGTAGGTGCTCTCTACAGGAATCATGGAATTTCTGTAGCGGAGCTGGCTCAGGATCCGCAGATTGATATGCGTCAGGTTGGTGTGTGGCTTTCCCGTCCAACACAAAATGCCCGGATCCGGACAATTGCCTGCGCTGAGATGACTGACTGGTACCGCAGTCCGGTTTCAGACGGTTTTCTTAATAGCTTTCAGGAAAAGACTGCCTGTTTTCTGGATGATATGAGAGCGAACCGGGAGAAAATGGATGCGTTTTCTCAGACTGCGCGGGATTTTCGCGAATTCATTACTTCCTGGTGCAGTCCCGCCCTGATCGGAGAATCCCTTGCGCTTCTTTGCCGGGAGCTGAATGAACTGACAAGTGACTTGTCTGCGTCAGAGGAAGAGACAGCCGAATCGACGCATGAAGCATTCGCGCCCCAGGATCGGATGATAGAGCTTGCGGAGGCTATCTGTCACTCCTATGTTTGTGCGTATACGGAGAAAAAAAATTCCCGTGGCCGTTCTCAGATAGGCAGCCTGGGCTGGCATGAAGACAGAGTGGACGACGCTTTTTGGCTGAGCTATTCCAGCCTGTTTACGATGCTTCGCCTGGCATACCTGACGGGCGTGGATGTACATACGATTGCCATGCCGTTGCTGGGCTCGGGCAATCAGAAACTGGACGAACATAGTTCTGCGATGGCACTTGTTACTGAGTGCAGGAATGCGCTGCAGACCATCGATGGCATAAAAAGAATTGTGGTCGCTGATGTTTCCCGCAAAAAGGCAGAGTTGATCGCAGACGCGGTCAGAGAGCTTTATCCTGAGACGATGGATAAGGTCGTCTTTATCAGCTATAATCATGAGGATTCTCAATATGCGGATTATCTGGCGAAACAGCTCGTTCAGAGAGGAATTAAGGTATGGATAGACAGCGAAAAATTAAAGGCAGATGACTTCGGAGGGATCATTGTGAAGGCAATCCGGCATTCGGATCTGTTTGCCGTTCTGGTGAGTCAGAATTCTATGAAGTCAAAGCATGTGCTGGCGGAAGTTAAAAATGCGTTTAATTCGGATACGGATTTGCCTGTGATCTTGCCGGTGCTTCTGGATCAGACACCGTACAGCGATGATTTCAGCTATTACCTGTTAGATACGCATTATGAAACCGCGGATAAAGAACCCCGAGAGGATGAGCTGCGGATGGTTGCGGACCAGATTCTGGAATTTTTTCAGAAAACGGCAGAGCACGACGTGTAGGAATGGTTGATTTGAATGTTCTATTTCAGGTTGGTGCTGGCTGTAAATGGGAACAGGCGAATGAAAATGCGGGATGACGTCAATTTACGCAGATATTGCCTGGACAGGAGACAATATGGAAAGCTCCTTATTCAGGCATTTCATTTCAAAAGAAAGGATGACTCACATGAAAAAAATGAACCTGGCAATTTTGGGAGCGGGAAGAATTGCGACGACAATGGCGTCGACGATTTCACAGATGGATGAGGTCAATCTCTATGCGATCGCGGCCCGAGACGGCGGACGGGCGAAGGCGTTTGCCGAAAAATACGGGGCAGAAAAGTCTTATGGAAGCTATGAAGAAATGCTGCGGGACGGTCAGGTGGATCTGGTCTATATTGCTACGCCACATTCGCTTCACTGCGAGCACGCGAAGCTGTGCATCAACTATGGGAAACCGGTTCTGTGCGAAAAAGCTTTCACGCAGAATGCGGCAGAAGCGCGCGAAGTCCTGGAGCTTGCGCATCAGAAAAAGGTCTTTATTACGGAGGCTATGTGGACGCGCTATACCCCGCAGTCTGTGAAGCTGAGAGAGCTGCTGTTTGGAGAAGAGGCCTTTAACTGGAATCCATCTATGAAATCTGCGGCGGGAAGCGCGGAGGAAGGCAGGCTTTCATGGGACGGCCAGGCGGAACGGAATCGGACAGTGCCAAATCAGACATCGACGGGGCAGAGAGGGACGCAGCAGACAGGAACGAAGCAGGTGGTGCCGAACCTGATAGAATCAAATGCAATGCATGGAACCAGAGAACAACCTGCGGTTCGGAATGTCGTGGCGGGTGAAAACCGTCTGGGCGGCGGCCGGATCGGAAAAATCGTCGGACTGACTGCGAACCTTGGCTATTCCCTTTTGTATAAGGAGCGCATGGTGCGGCCTGATCTGGCCGGTGGGGCGCTGCTGGATCTGGGAGTGTATACGCTGAACTTTGCGACCTGGGTGCTGGGCGATGATGTGCGGAGTCTTTCGACATCCATGGTGCTTCATGAGACCGGCGTAGACAAGTCCGAATTTATCAATCTGGTGTATCCGGACGGAACGATCGCGGGACTTTTCAATACCATGGAAGCGGTTTCGGATCGCAGGGGCATTGTCTTTGGCACGGAAGGCCGCCTGGAAGTAGAAAACACCAATAATTATGGAGAAATTCGTATTTATAACAATCAATACGAGCTGGTGGAGACAATTCCGCAGCCTCCGCAGATCACGGGGTATGAGTATGAAGTGCTCGCCTGCAAGCGGGCGCTGGAGGCGGGTGCACTGGAGTGTGAGGAAATGCCGCATGCGCACACCCTCCGTGTGATGGAGCTGCTGGACGAGATCCGGGGAAGATGGTGAGACTGGAAATATGGATTGGGGGAAATAAAAATGTTGTGTATGGAATGTGGTGGTGCCGCAGAAAAAGGTTATACAACGGATGTGACGGATTTAGGAGATTGCCTTATTATCATTCGAAATGTTCCTTGCTACAAATGTAAAGAATGCAATGAGATTATTTATACGGCTGATGTTATAGAACATCTTGAAAAATTAGTAAAAATTGCTCAGAAATTAATGCAGGAAGTTTCAATTATTGATTACTCAAAAGCAGCATAAACAGTTGGGGACATTTTCTTGTTGGATAAGATCCGGGGCAGATGGCTTTGACAGAGAATAAAATGGATTGAAGGATATGGTTATGAGGGACGAATATGACATCGAAAATTATGGATTTCAAACAGCTGATGCTCACCGAGCCTTATGATTTTCTGCGAACAGATGAGCACCTGGGCGGGCGTATTGTCCTGCTGGGGCTGGGCGGAAGCCATGCTTATGGGACGAACAACGAAAACAGCGATGTTGATTTTCGGGGAATTGCGATGCAGAGTCCGTCGGATCTGATCGGTCTGACAACGTTTGAGCAATATGAAGACCGGAAGACGGATACAGTCATTTACGGCTTTAATAAGATGGTCCGCCTGCTGCTGCAATGCAATCCGAATACGATTGAGCTGCTCGGCCTGGATGAGGACCAATATCTGATCTGTACCGAAATCGGGCGAGAAATTCTGGAGCATAAGTCCCTGTTCCTGAGCAAGCGTGCGGCCAGAAGCTTTGGCGGATATGCCAGTGCGCAGCTTCGCAGGCTTCAGAATGCGATAGCGCGGGATTCGGTTCCACAGCAGGAGCGGGAACGTCATATCCTGAACTCTGTGAGAAACGCCTGGGAGGATGTGCAGCAGAAATGCAGGGCTTTTGACAGAGGAACTCTGAATATTTATATTGGCCAGGCAGAAAACCCGCAGCTGGAGACGGAAATTTTTATTGATGCTGATTACAAACATCTTCCCTTACGTGACTATAAAGACATGCTGGTTTCCATGAACAACGTGATCCGTGAGTATGACAAGATCGGCAAGAGGAATCACAAAAAGGATGACGACCATCTGAATAAGCACGCCATGCATCTGATTCGCCTGTATATGATGGCAATTGACATTCTGGAAAGGGGAGAAATCCGCACACACCGGGCACAGGCGGGCGATCTGGATCTGCTGCTCAGCATCCGGCGCGGAGAGTTTATGTCCGAGCCGGGCGTACTTTCGGATGATTTTTACCGGATTCTTTCCGAATATGAGGAAAGGATGGAACATGCCATCCGCGTCAGCCGCCTTCCAGACGAGCCGGATATGGAGCAGGTGGCCGCATTTGTGGAATCCGTAAACCGCAGGGCGGTGGAAGAAAACGATTGTTAGAAACTATAACATTTTCTTTATCCTGGCGACTGCTTCCTCCACGGTGGAGGCGTCGCCAAGGATACCCAGGCAGGTGAGGTGCTGCGGGCAGCTGCCCATAATCTCAAAAACCTGTACATCTGCGGCCTTCTGCGCCAGGTCGCTGGCGTAAATCATATCACAGACATCGCCGTGTACAAGAGCGAGTGCCGGGTATTTCTGGAAAAGTTCCCTCAGCTCCGGTATTTTTGCTCGTCTTAAAATAATTTCCTTTGTCCCTTCAGAGACAGTTTTCATTACATTTATTTTCACATCATGAGCTGCCATGATTACCTTTACCTCCTTTGTGACGGATCCGGATCAAAATTTAAAAGCCGGATTCAGGAACTCTTGCAAAATTATTTACTCATCTTGCACCGCCTGACGCGCGAACCGCAGGCTATAAAAAGCCTCGAATCAGCCCGCTTAACTGATACGGAAAAAGCAAATAATTATAGTAGTCAGTATCACTCACATTCCGACTTTTGTCAACGAAAAATGATGGCTGAAATTCGCATCTCCTGCGTTACTCGTTTTCTCCGGTCTGCACTTCTACACTCCGTTTCGGTTTTGGACTAAACGTCTCCGTTTCACTCCGGTCGGTGAATATCCTGCACGAAGTGCAGGATGCCACCCGGCAAGGACCTGCGTCCTCGATTTTCTGTGAAAATCAAACCCCAAAATCGCAAAAACTCAAAATTGCAAAAACTCAAAATCAGAAAAAACGGCTTGACAATATGCCCTGCAGGTGGTATGGTTCATTACATAAGTAATGAACCGATGTACCAACGAACGATCTGACTGGTGATCGGACATTATCTGAGGAACTGTTACAAAATAACAGCTCTTTAGCGCGTGGAGAACGGCACAGATCCGGACTGTGCATGAAAGGAAGTGGGTAAGTGAGCGAGATCCTTTCACAGGAAAAATCCATATACATTCAGATCAAAGAAAAGATCGAGAACGATATCCTGCGGGATATTCTGCTGGAGGAGGAGCGGGTGCCCAGCACGAACGAACTGGCAAAAGCGTACACCATCAATCCGGCTACAGCGGCGAAGGGGGTGAACCTGCTCGTGGACGAGGGTATCCTTTACAAAAAAAGGGGCATCGGGATGTTCGTCCAGTCAGGGGCTAAAAGGAAGATTATGGAAAAGAGAAAGAATAATTTTTACGATGACTATGTGAAACGGCTGATGGCAGAGGCGGCCAGCCTCGGAATCACTACGGACGAGCTGATTGATATGATCCGGGAGAACAGTGAACAGGTGTAACTGATCGGGAATATCCGGGAGAACAGTGAACAGGTGTAACTGGTCGAGAATATCCGGGGAAATAGTAAGCAGGCGTAACTGATCGAGATGGCCAGGGAGAAAATGAGCAGTCGTAACTGACCGGGATAATCAGGAAAAACGGTGAGCAGCCGCAGCTGTGAGGGTACGAAGCAGTTACGGGCAATCGGAATAAGGAAATTACGAGGAGGAAAAGGTATGAACAAAATTGTAGCATCCGGGATTGTGAAGCGTTATGGAGAGAAGGAAGTGCTTCATGGTATTGATCTGGAGCTGGAGCAGGGGAAAATCTACGGACTGATCGGGAGAAACGGTGCGGGAAAGACGACTCTCTTGTCAATCTTAAGCGCGCAGAATCTGGCGACAGAAGGGACTGTAATGGTGGAGATGATGGGTGAAGCAAACTCTACAGCAGAAGGGGAAAAAATGGATTCGTGTTCTGCGGGCGTCCGTGAGACGGTCTGGGAGAACCCGAAGGCGCTTTCCCATCTTTGCTTTTCGCGGGAGCTGAATACGATGGTCGGGAACAGTGCGAATACGATGAAAGTGAAAGAGTACCTGAAGATCGCATCGCTGTTTCTTCCGCACTGGGATCAGAAGACGGCGAACCGCCTCGTAGCGGAGTTTGGGCTGGACACGAAGAAGAAGATCAGCAAGCTCTCCAAAGGCATGCTTTCGATGGTGACGATTGTTGTGGCGCTTGCCAGCGGGGCGGAGTTTACGCTTCTGGATGAGCCGGTCGCGGGACTGGATGTGGTCGCGAGGGAAAAGTTTTATCACCTTCTGCTGGAGGAATTTACTGAGAGTGGGCGGACTTTTGTGATTTCGACGCACATCATCGAAGAGGCAGCGGATATTTTCGAGGAAGTGATTTTTCTGGACGAGGGAAAGATTCTTTTAAAGGAAAATCTCGAGGAGCTGCTGGAGCGGGCCTGGTGTGTGAGCGGACGGGAGGATGAGGTGGATCGCGCGACCGCGGGATATACGCAGCATCATGCGGAGCGGCTGGGCCGCAGCAAGAGCGTGACGATTCTGGCACCAAAGCTGGGCGGTGCCGGAGAAAGTGGGTGTGCGGATGGGCTGACGTATACAGACACGGAGTGTGCCCAACCAGGCTGGCAGCCTGAGTTTGCACGGGGCAGTGCTGATTTGACAGTCCAGAAGGTGAGTCTGCAGAAGCTGTTCGTGGCGCTGTGCGGGGAAGAGCATTAAAATACCGATATGGGGGCGAGAAAGAAAACAAATGAATGTGCATAATTTTTTGAGGACAGCGGCTCAAAGCGAAAGGAAGGCGATTATGAAGCCTGAGACGGGAGAGGCCTCCCGCGCACTTAGGATCTTATGTTTCTTTGGCAGAATCTGCCTGCAGATGTTGGGAATAGTGCTTCTCTTCACCTTATTCTGGGATTTGCTCTTGCCGATCGTGAGAGGAGAAAGCGGCGGAGGCTGGCCGCTGACAGGGACGAAGCTTGCGGCGCTTCTGGAGGATTTTCCGCCTTACCTGCTGCTTGCAGGCGGCGTGACTGTGTGGTTCTGCCCAACGTTCTTTTTTGGCAATACTATCGCGACGATGATTTCCATGAATGCTACAAGACGGCTGACTGTTCTGAGCATATGGCTCTGTGAGGGAGCGGTGATCCTGATTGTGATTGGAATTGTCCGGCTTTTCGCTGTGTTTGGAATGGGGACGGTTCTGGTGGAGTGGCTGCCGCTGTTCTTTGCAGCTGAGCTGGTCATGGCCTCAATCGGAGTCATTTTCGGGATGGTATCTCTGCGATGGAGCACTCTTGGAATGATTCTCAATGCTGTGTGTGCCGGGAGCCTGGCCTTTCTCTGCGGCGTGTTTGCGGGGCTGGAGGCAGATGCGGCATTTTTTAATCAGAACGTGCCGGAATGGCTGCGCTCGGCCGTGCTGCCGGTGATCGGACTTGCGCTGTACGCGGCAGCCGGAGCGGTGAGCCTGAAGTGCCTGCGAAAGATGGAAGTGAGCAGGTGAGAAGACGGTTCTAATGAAAACACGGAATAGCTAAAAAAAATAGAAATATGCAGATCGTATTACCTTGCAGAGAGAAAAGACTGTATACGGAGAGGATTTCAGTATGATTACGATGAAAAGAGCGATCAAAAATCAGTTTCAGCTTAATAAAAATAAATGCCTGGCTGTTTTGCTGCTCGAGCTGGGCGGCTTTCTGGCGGGGATGCTCATTCTCGCCATTCTGATGAGATTTGCGCTTGATGAGGGAGAGGGGACGATTCCGCTTGCCACCATCCTCGCGGCGTTTACAGGGATGGTACTCCTGTTCGCAAATTTTACAAATGATTTTACGTTTCAGTTTCAGACGCAGCTCTCCCTTGGCTGCACAAGAAGAGAGTTTTTCGTGTCCGCGCTTTTAAACGACCTGATCTTAAGTGCCTTTGGCGTGGTCGTCCTGCTGCCCCTCGCGGCGGCGGAGGACGCGCTGAATGTCTGCCTGTACCCGGCGGAAGAGCCGGTCCTTGTCATCTTTCCTTTATTTTTGCGGTACGGAATCGCGGCAGCGCTGGGGCTGCCTGCGGCAGCGGCTCTTTTTGGAGCGCTGGTGAACCGGTTTGGACAGGCCATGAGAGTCGTATTTCTGCTCTTCTGGATGGCGTTCTGGATCGGATGGCCGAGGGTAAGCGAGGCGGTGCTTCATCCGGAGGAGGCACTTCCGGTCTATCGAAGCATCGCGCAGGCGGTTATGGCAGTTCCTTCCGGTGTGTGGCCTGCCGCGGGAGTGCTGGCACTTATTCTGGCACTCGGGGCAGCCTGGGGGTTCCTGCGGACGCAGCAGGTGAATTAAAACAATTTACCTGAGATTTACATGATCTTAAAGGAAAAGATCAGAATTTTCTGGTTGCTCTGTATGAGGAATCCATTTATAGTGAGAAAAGGAATTTGCCTGTTGTAAGGCGGGGATTGAATCAAAGGAGAAAGAAAAATGTTGAACGTATCACATGTAACAAAGAAATACGGCAAGGTGACAGCCTGCGATGACCTGAGCTTTCATCTGGAGCCGGATGACGTATTTTCGGCAGAAGCAATTTCGGAAGATCAGATTCATCAGAATCAGACAGAGAAAGAAGGAGATTCTGCTACACAGGGAATCCGTCAGAGCGGAAGGGGGATGGGTCTCGCTTCCGCTCGCAAAACATTTTCCACCCTCGGCTTTGGCTGCTTTGCGATCCTGGCAATTGCCTCTGTACTGCAGATTGCCGCCGCGATGATTTTTCCGGAATGGCTCTCGACCTCGTGGGGGCTGTGGATCTATACCTTCGTGCCCCTGTATGTAATTGCGGTGCCGGTGGGACTGCTGATCTTCCGCCGCGTGCCTGCTCATTCTGGAGGAATGTACCCGGAGCAGGACTGTCTTGATGAGGATGACAGGGAGTGCCAGAGTAATAGCGAAAAAGAAGAAAGCGTTGGAAATACCGGCGCAGAAAGTGATGATATCGGTAGCAAAAGTATCTTCACAAAAAAGAATGCGGCTGCGGATAAAATCGACAGCGTAGAAAAATATAAAAAACAGGGCGGGAGCTGCAGGGAAAAACGTACAATGAAGCCCTCCCAGCTCGTGCGCGCTGCATTTATCGCCATTTTCCTGATGTACGCGGGCAATATCCTTGGCAATCTTGTTACCGCTGCGATCAGTGCGCTAACCGGCACATCGTCGGAGGCGGCCATCACGACTTACGCGCTGGCGGACTCTCTGGTGCTGAAAATTCTGTTTATGGTGATTCTGGCGCCGCTGATTGAGGAATATGTGTTCCGCAGGCAGCTGATCGACCGGATGAGCTGTTACGGGGAGAAGCTGGCGGTTGTCACCTCAGCGCTGATGTTCGGGCTATTTCACGGGAATTTTACACAGTTTTTCTATGCGTTCGCGCTGGGGCTGCTGTTTGGGTACATTTATCTGAAAACCGGAAAACTGCGCTATTCGGCGGGACTGCACATGGGGATCAATTTTCTGGGAAGCATCGTGCCTTCCGCGCTGCTTAATATGCTGGATCTGTCGGCACTGGAGAGCCTCGACAGTCTGGAAATGCTTTCGTCCGAAGCCTTCGAACCGATGCTGCTGCAGCTGGCATTGTACGGCGGCTATGTGGTTGTGCTTCTGGTTTCCTCGATCGTGGGACTGGTACTGCTCTGCCGCGGCTGGCGGCGCGTGTCCTTTGAAGAGGCAGAGTTGGAGCTGCCGGGAGGCATGAAATTTCGAACGGTCTGTAGAAATGCCGGGATGATCGTGTTTATGCTGGGGGGTGCGGCGCTGATGGTGTTGTCCATTTTTGGATAAAAATAAAATCAGAAGCGGACTATGAGCGGATGGAGGAAATGAATATTGAAACAGCGTTCGCCTTTGCTAAAAATGGAGCAGTATGCTGGACTCCCTCTGATTTTGATCCGCCCTTACCTTTTATAGAATGATTTGCCCGACAAAAGGTCAATCCGCCGATCAGCGGCTACTACATATGGTATATGGTTGCGTGCCGATACCACCATGTATTGCGTCCGATTTTTGGAAAGTAGGCTTTTGTCGCTCAAATCATAGAATTCGTTCCGGACGGAAGCTCAGAAAATCTCCGGAAACGAGGTGATAAGAAATACCATGGTATTTTCCGAGGATACTGTCATGAAAGCGGTTTTCCCCGTGACAGTGGGAATACACGACATGCTCCACGTGGTATTGTTCCGCGATCTGAGTAAATGCGCTGTCCCTCTCAATGACACTGGTGGGCGGATAATGCAGGAACAGGATAAATTTATTATATCCATCCGCGGCCGCCGCATCAAAAGACTGCTGCAGCCGCGCAATTTCACGATTAACCAGCTTTTTTGCGTATGCCGCCATCTTTTCGTCCCAGCCGACAATTCTTCCTCTCCGGTCCAGATAAAAAGGCCCTTCAAAGGTATATCCTTTTGTCCCTACCAGAGCGTAGTCCCCATATGTATAATAATTATTCTGCAGAAATAAAAGCCGTCCCTGATATTCCCTGTTCAGCCGTTCCGTTTTTTTCGCATCCCAGAACATGTCGTGATTGCCCCGGAGCAGAATCTTAGTTCCCGGCAAGGCCTCAATGAATGCTAAATCTTCGCGGCACTCTTCCAGACTTTTGCCCCAGGAATGGTCCCCGGTGATTACGAGCGTGTCCTCCGGGCAAATCAGCCTGTTACAATTATTGTTGATTTTCCTTTCGTGATTTCTCCAGATACTCCCGAACTTGTCCATGGACTTATCTGTCTGGAAAGAAAGGTGGAAGTCTCCGATTGCGTATAATGCCATAGGTGCGTCCCTCTGTATTTCTGCATATTGCAAAATAATATTTATAGTAAACGACGTAAGTCGTTTTACTTTGCAGTTATGACTTTCCAAATCCAATACCTATGATAAGAAGAAACGAACTTTTTTGCAAGCTATTTTTCAGAAAAATCATTAGTGGTAAAGAAATAGATATCAGAGAAAACCGTAGCAAGAATAACAGCAGAAAAAGGAAACGGTCGGAAAGCAACAAAAAGCAATACGTTTTCGCCTGAAAAACAATAAAAACAACAGTAGAAAAACATCGAAAAACCACATCGAATGCTTGACGAATCGCCAGGAGTATTATAAAATGATAGCAGATTTTATATGGTAGCAGATTTTATATGGCGGCAGATTTTATATGGCAGCAGATTTTATATGGCAGCAGATTTTATATGGCAGCAGATTTTATATGGCAAAAGGTTTTATGTGGCCTGGTCTCATTTTGGCGATGACAGGCAGACATCTGACAAGGCTTTGGGGTACAGGGGGTTACGATGGATACTTTTGAAATAAAGACAGTTATACATTTTGGGGAAAATTCTCTGGACCGGCTGAGAGTGCTCACTTATAAAAAGGTTCTGATTATCTGTGACCCGGTGGTAGTGCAGAGCGGGATGATTGATCTGATCACGGCACCACTTGCTAAGGGACAGATTGCGTATGAGATATTCTCTGATGTGGTGCCGGACGCACCGATTGAGAAGATCGCGGGCGGTGTCGGCAGGCTGCTGCAGTATCAGCCTGAGGCCATTGTCGCGGTCGGCGGCGGTTCCGCGATTGATTCCGCGAAAGCGATCCGTGAGTTTACGCTTCAGATTAATAATTATGGAAGGATTGGGCTGATTGCCATCCCGACCACGAGCGGCACCGGCTCGGAGGTGACCTCTTTTGCGGTCGTGAACGATACGAATGCCAAGGTCAAATATCCGCTGGTGTCCAGCGAACTGACCGCCGATGAGGCGATTCTGGACGCGGAGCTGGTAAAAAGTGTTCCGCCATCGGTCACGGCCGATACCGGCATGGACGTTTTTACCCACGCCCTGGAGTCCTATGTGAGTACAAAACACAATGAGTTTTCTTCCGCGCTGGCGGAGAAATCCATCGAGATCTGCGGCGTTTTCCTGCTGCGGGCGTATCTGGACGGGACGGATATGCACGCGCGCAAGAAGATGCACGTGGCCTCCTGCCTGGCAGGGCTTTCCTTTAATACGGCAGGGCTTGGCATCACACACAGCATGGCGCACCAGCTGGGTGCTGTATTCCATATCCCCCATGGGCGGGCCAACGCGATGCTCCTGCCGCATGTGGTAGAGTTTAACGCGGATATCAATAAACATAGCAGGAGCCAGCAGGAATACCTGCCTGCGGTAAAACGCTATTCCAACATTGCCCACATCCTCGGACTGAGCAATTATAATAAGGTCATGAGCGTGCGCTCCCTGGTGAACTGGATTCAGTTCATGCAAAAGGAGATGAACATTCCCCTGACCATACAGGAGCTGGGGACCATTCCGCCCGACGCGTATTTTGCCGCCGTCGACAAGATGGCGGAGAATGCCTTAAAGGACACCTGCACACCGACAAATCCCAGGGTTCCGACCAAGGAAGATATTGTAAAGATATATACGAAGCTGTGGTCGTTCTAAAAGATAAAAAAGGGGTATTTACACATGGAAGGGAATTATAATCAGGCAGTCATTGCAGCCACAGTTCGGGAAGTGCTCCGGCAGATGGCTCCATATCGGAAAATCACTCTGGAGGAGGCCAAACGGCTGACCGAGGCAGTCGAGCAGGAATCCGCCCGGCGCGGCCAGCAGTCCGTCATCGCGGTCTGCAATCCGGAAGGCAATCCTGTCCTGGTGCATGTCATGGACGGCGCCTATCTGGTAAGCTTCGACGTCGCAGTCAAAAAGGCCTATACGGCAGTGGCAGTGAAGATGTCAACGATGGAGCTTGCAAAGCTCGCCCAGCCGGGGGAGACCTTTTACGGGCTGGAGCAGATGGACAATGGGAAAATCTGTATCCTTGGCGGCGGTGTCCCGCTGAAAGTGGGAGAGCGGATTATCGGCGGCCTGGCAGTCAGCGGCGGGACCGGCGAGGAGGACGACAGCCTGGCACTGTACGGGCAGTCTGTTTTGAGTGAGATTCTGTGATTTTGTACATTATTTGCCAATGGATTGGCAGTCGGTATGAAACCATATTTATTATGAGAATATCTGCTATTATTACGAAATCGCGTCGGACTTATATCCGGCGCGATTTTGTAAACAGAGTCTGACCGATTGCAATCATATCTTATTTATTTTTTATGGTTCGTCATCTTCCCCATCAGCCATACGACCAGCATAATCAGGATAATTGCTACGAAAATGCCGCCCATTCCTTTGCCCATGATCTGAACGGCCGCGATAATGGTTTCCATACGTGTCATCTTATTCATTGCCTCCAATTTCAATTTTGCTCTTTTGGGATGCCTCTGTCGGCTGCACCCGATTTATATTTGTTTTTATTCTCACGTCTTAGAAGCCGTGTGGTAACTATTCAGGACAGCACCTCGCGTTCGCTGCGAAGTGCGTATGAAACGTATATTTAACAGGTAAAAGCCCAAGCGCGCTGTCACAGATAGCTGGCTACGATCTGGATAACCAGGCCGCCGGCGATGACGGATGCGATCTGTCCGGAGACGTTTGCTCCGGCTGCGTGCATCAGGATGACGTTTCCATGCTCCTCTTCATCCGCCATTTTCTGCACGACGCGGGACGCCATGGGGAAGGCGGAGATTCCGGCGGCGCCGATCATGGGGTTGATCTTTTCTTTCCGGAAAAGATTGAGGACTTTGGCCAGCAGCACGCCGCCGATAGTGTCAAAGATAAATGCCAGCAGGCCGATGCACAGGACCAGGATCGTGTCCTTCGTTACAAAGGCATCCGCCTGCATGCTGAAGGAAATCGTCAGTCCCAGAAGCAGCGTGATCAGGTTGGTCAGGGTTGTCTGAGCGGCTTCGGAGAGCGCGTTCAGGACGCCGCATTCCCGCAGCAG
>JAJQEO010000063.1 GCA_021201665.1 Lachnospiraceae bacterium
ATCCCGGCACTCGCTCAAAATGCGAAGCATTTTCTCAGATGCGAGTGCGACCTGCTGCCGAGCCGCAGGCGAGGGGGCATATCCCGGCACTCGCCCAAAAAATCACTCCGGGAATCCGCTGGTGCGGTACATGGTTTCATCTTCTGTGATAAACAGGGCTTCGACCTGGTCAAGTGACTCGATCAGCTCCAGCCCTTCCTCAAGCCCCAGCACAAAACAGGTTGTGCTCAGCGCGTCGCATTGAGTTGAGGAATCTGCCAGAATCGTGACGCTGGTAAGGCCATTGTCCGTCGGATAACCGGTCTTCGGGTCGAGAATATGGTGGTAAATTTTCCCGTCCACCTCAAAGTATCGTTCGTATGTGCCGGAAGTGACAACAGACTCTCCGCTGCATTCAATGACGGCAATGATGTCGTAGGATCCCCCGAAGGGCTCCTGAATTCCGATTTTCCAGACACTGCCATCCGGCTTTGTGCCAACGGTCTGTACATTACCGCCCAGATTGATGAGGGCACTTTCTATATTACAGGACAGCAGATATTCTTCAAGACGATCTGCGATATATCCTTTGGCGATTCCACCGAGATCAATTTCTGCTTTCGGATCGGAAAGCGTGACAGTGGTGCCATTCACAAGTACATTCTGATAATTAATATGTGAGAGCGCTTCCTCGATTTCTTCTGAAGAAGGAATTAACGAAGATCCTTCCGGCTGCGCGGAATCCGCAGATTCATCCGTATCTTCTGATTGGTCAGAATCCCCGGCCTCGTTCGAATTCTCTGATTCATTTGTATCTGCCTCTGCCTCAGATGCAGCAAGCAGAGCCTTGTTCTCCACATCCCAAAGCTCCACGAGGGGCGTGATTGTGATGTCAAAGGCTCCGTCAGAAAGCTCCGAATACTGCAGCGCAGTCTCAATCAGAGAGACAGTTTCTTCATTGACCTCGGTGGGTTCACCATCGCTGTGATTGATTTTCCACACATCACTTCCTTCGACAGTGCGGCTGAGCATCTGTTCATACTCCTCCAGCAGATCAAAGCAGCCGTCCATGGCGGAGCCGTCCTCATCCCCGTAGAGGGTGATCGTAATAACAGTATCAAGAAAGAATCCGGTCTGAGAAGTTGCCTCCTCCTTGCCATACACCGAACTACATGGAAGCATCAAAAACAACAGAGACAGCAGAAACAGCGAGAACAGCAGAGAAGCGGGAGCGATGCCGGTACGGATGCGGCGGTGCCGGAGGGGTTCTCTTATTCCTGCAAACCGGACAGACGGGAGTCCATGGTTAAAACTGGATAAATAATTCTTCATCGGAATGTCCTTTCTAACTCACTTTCTATATTCATTTTGTGACAGGAGAGTGTGGATGCAGGCCGCGCCTTGCGCGGCTTTCATTGTATCACAGAATTGACCTCCCGCACAGACATTTTTGACAGATAATCTGAACTTTTGCTTCTTTTCTGATTTGCTGTTGATTTGGGTTTGCTATGCCTTAGTTTCACGTTTGTTTTGCGCGATTTTTCGGATTTTCTGTTTACAAAAGGAAGAGAAAAGTGTATCATGTCTTAGAAAGCCGCTGTAATCCGAAAAGGACAGACGGAATAAGGAGGATCTTATGGCAGTATTAGTTACAGGCGGAGCCGGCTACATCGGCAGCCATACATGTGTAGAGCTTCTGAACAATGGATACGAAGTCGTCGTGATGGACAATCTTTATAATTCTAATGAGAAAGCAATCGGGCGGGTGGAACAGATCACCGGGAAAAAGATCGCTTTTTACAACGCGGATATGCTGGACCGGGACGCGGTAAACGCGATCTTTGAAAAGGAATCGATCGATTCCGTGATTCACTTTGCCGGCTACAAGGCTGTCGGTGAGTCGGTCAGAAAACCGCTGGAATATTATCATAATAATATTACCGGTACCCTGACTCTTTGCGATGTGATGAGAAACCATGGCGTTAAGAAAATTATATTCAGCTCTTCAGCGACCGTGTACGGCGATCCGGCCTTTGTGCCGATTACGGAGGACTGCCCGAAGGGACAGATCACAAATCCGTATGGCCAGACGAAGGGGATGCTGGAACAGATTCTGACAGATCTCCATGTGTCGGATCCGGAGTGGAATGTAGTGCTTCTTCGCTATTTCAATCCGATCGGCGCACACAAGGCAGGCATCATTGGCGAGGATCCGAAAGGGATTCCGAACAACCTGGTACCTTACATCGCGCAGGTTGCGGTCGGCAAGCTGGAAAAGCTGGGCGTTTTCGGTGATGATTACGATACGTCGGACGGCACGGGCGTACGCGACTATATCCATGTGGTCGACCTGGCAAACGGCCATGTCAAGGCTATGAAGAAGTTTGACGATGAACCTGCAGTGCGCATTTATAATCTGGGCACCGGCAAGGGCTACAGCGTTCTTCAGGTGCTGCACGCATTTGAGAAAGCCTGCGGCAAAACGCTTCCTTACGAGATTAAGCCGCGCCGCGCGGGCGATATCGCAACCTGCTATGCGGATCCGACAAAAGCAAAAGAGGAGCTTGGCTGGGAGGCGCAGTATGGCATCGACGAGATGTGCGCGGATTCCTGGAGATGGCAATCAATGAATCCAAATGGGTACAATGACTGATATCGCTATTGCTATAATATTTGCGATAACGACTGACATAGTGGCTGTTACATTGATTGTGATAATGGCTGACATTAAGCTTGCTGCGGTATTTGAATGCAGCAATTGCAATGCCAGACAATATTTTGCTTATAGGCGGAAGATGCGATTCGAAATATTTTCAGATGAAGACTCGGATGAAGACCATTTAATGAGGGCAGATTTCTCATCGCTTTTGACGAAAATGAAATTTCCGGCATCTGCCGCTTTATGAGAATACATTTTTCATATTTTTACCGAAAGGAGTAAGACAAATGATTTATTCACGAGAAGTAGAAGAAATGTGCCCGGTGGCACAGGGAGTCTGTCATGGCGCCGCTCCGATTCCGGAGGAGGCGAAGTGGGTACAGGCGAAAGAGATCAAAGATATCTCCGGCTTCACACATGGCGTAGGCTGGTGTGCGCCGCAGCAGGGAGCCTGCAAGCTGAGTCTGAATATCAAAGACGGTATTATCCAGGAGGCTCTGGTTGAGACCATCGGCTGCTCCGGCATGACCCACTCCGCAGCAATGGCTGCAGAGATTCTTCCCGGTCTTACCGTTCTTGAAGCACTGAACACAGACCTTGTCTGCGACGCGATCAACACAGCCATGAGAGAGCTGTTCCTGCAGATAGTCTACGGCAGATCTCAGTCTGCATTTTCAGAGGACGGCCTTACGATCGGCGCAGGACTGGAGGATCTTGGTAAAGGACTTCGCTCTCAGGTTGGCACCATGTACGGCACTCTGAAAAAGGGACCGCGCTATCTGGAGATGGCAGAGGGCTATGTGACCGGTATTGCTCTTGACGCGGACGATCAGATCATCGGATATCAGTTTGTCAGCCTTGGCAAAATGACCGATTTCATCAAAAAAGGCGACGACCCGAACACCGCGTGGGAAAAGGCAAAGGGCCAGTACGGCCGCGTTGCTGACGCAGTAAAAATTATCGATCCGAGAAAAGAATGAGTGCTGGAGGTGAATAAAAATGGCTTTATTTGAATCATATGAAAGAAGAATTGACCAGATCAATGCTGTGCTGAACAGCTATGGCATCGCTTCCATCGAAGAAGCGGAAAAGATCACAAAGGACGCCGGACTGGATGTTTACAATCAGATCAAAGGCATTCAGCCGATCTGCTTTGAGAACGCATGCTGGGCTTATACCGTAGGCGCGGCGATCGCAATCAAAAAGAACTGCCGCAAGGCTGCTGATGCTGCCGCGGCAATCGGCGAGGGACTGCAGTCCTTCTGTATCCCGGGTTCCGTGGCGGACACCCGTAAGGTAGGCTTAGGCCATGGCAACCTGGGCAAGATGCTCCTGGAAGAGGACACGGAGTGCTTCGCGTTCCTCGCAGGCCATGAGTCCTTCGCGGCTGCAGAGGGCGCAATCGGTATTGCAGAGAAAGCTAACAAGGTTCGTCAGAAACCGCTCCGTGTTATTCTGAACGGTCTTGGCAAAGACGCTGCGCAGATTATTTCCAGAATCAATGGATTTACATATGTAGAGACCAAATACGACCCGTATACCAACAAGGTAGAGGAAGTCTTCCGCAAGTCCTATTCCGACGGCCTTCGCGGCAAGGTAAATTGCTACGGCGCAAACAGCGTACCGGAAGGTGTGGCGATCATGTGGAAGGAGAACGTAGATGTCTCCATCACCGGCAACTCCACCAACCCGACCCGTTTCCAGCATCCGGTAGCGGGTACCTATAAGAAAGAGCGCATCGAGGCCGGCAAGAAATACTTCTCCGTAGCGTCCGGCGGCGGCACAGGCCGTACCCTGCATCCGGATAACATGGCAGCAGGCCCGGCTTCCTATGGCTTCACCGATACCCTTGGCCGTATGCATTCCGACGCGCAGTTCGCAGGTTCTTCGTCCGTACCGGCTCACGTAGAGATGATGGGCCTGATCGGCGCGGGGAACAACCCGATGGTCGGCATGACGGTAGCAGTAGCGGTTTCCATCGAGGAAGCTGCAACGGCTGGGAAATTCTAATAGATTGTACAATTGAACACTATAAAAACAATATGTCAATTGACAATTCTTAACAATATTTTGCATAACGTTTGAAAACGCCAATTGATGAAAAAATCGGCTTTGCCCACGAAATGCCCACGTAAATTTTTATTTTAAAAGTTTACGTGGGCAAAAGTGTGGCCGAAATGTGGGCGAAAATGTATAGATGATGGTCTCCAATGTTTATTCAAATGTAATTGTGAAGCTGCCCCATCCCAGTTCGGTTTCGGTGCCCGGTATGTATTTTCCTTCACCATCGACCTCTCGATTATAGGGGATGATCGTAAGGGTAGAAGTGTCAGCGTCCAGGATTTCCTCAGATGCTGTACCTCCGCCAGGTGTCACATCCAGATCAAAGTCTATGCAAAGATAGCCATCCTCATCTGTGTAAGCTTCGTAAACGAATCCTGACATAGCATTGATTCGATTACCAGACGCATCTTCGATATAAAACATACCGGTCAGGCTGGACATATTTTCTTCCGCGTCCTCCCCACTCAGGCGGTAGGTAAAGTGAAGCATCAATGAAGATGGAGAAAGAAGCGCTTTCGTTATCTCAACTTCTCCCTGATCAATCATAACTGTGCCAGATGCTCCTGTTTTCGACACAGACGTTCCGCTGATTGTAAAGGTAAGTGTCTGTTCTTCTTCGACCGTGACGTCAGAAGCGTAGTTATAACTGTTTTCACCATCAGTCGAGAGCGAATATCCAGCCCAGTTATATTTGTTTCGCAGCAGTTTGAGCCGGACGGAAAGTTCCAGCGTTTCGGCAGAATCGATATCACTCACATCAACCCAACACAGCCAGGTTTCATCGGACTCTGCCATGCTGGTTAAAAGATGATCCTCCCCGTTTACTGTCATATGATCGCCTGGAGTGACCTTCAGATGGTCATCCTGCACGATAGATTCCGGGGTTTCTGCATAGAAATATACCTTTGCCCCGTCATACCAGGTATCAGTAATCGTCCAGAGCTGTCCGTAAGAGCCGGCAGCCTCTGACTGGGTGAGGACATCGTCCGGCTCACCTAAAAGTCCTTCTTCTACATCTGTCTGTCCCATGAATTTAGCCAGATATTCAAATAATCCACTTGTATTTGCCGCATATACGATGGTTCCCGTAAGTACACCGATCGAAGCCGCAAGAATTGCCGCATATTTAATTCTGCCTGCCGATTTCCTTTTAGACGCTGGAGTCTTGTCCGGAAGATTTTGCAGAGTATCTGTATATTTTGCCCATACCTGATCCGGCACATAATTATCCGTTTTTAACGTCTCAATTATTTCATCAAATCTGTCCATGAAAATCTCCTTTCCCATCTCCGATAATGGCAGAACCCGCCGGATGCGCAGGCACCATTTTTTTCAACCGGATTGTTTCCCTGTTTTTCCCCGGACGCTCCCCAGCCTTATATTGCTGCCGCATCATTTCCCGGGCTCTTGTCAATCGGACATACACCGCGCCTTCACTGATATCCAGTATCTGTGAAATCTCCTTTGCCCGAAATCCCTCAATATAATGAAGTATGATCACAATTCGATACTTTTCATCCAGGCTATTCAGAAAATCAACCCATTCGGCGTGCTCAAATCCATTTTCCCAGACAGAAGCTTCTGGTATGTCTTCTTCCGGCAGCAGATGCTGGCGTTCACGGTATATCTGATTGCAATTGTTGATGTGGATTTTTGTCATCCATGTTTTGAAAAAATCATCCTTTTTCAATGTTCCCAGCTTCTCCCAGCATACAAGGGCTGTCTCCTGCATGGCATCCGCAGCGTCATCATCATTTTTCAGAATTGCTTTGGCTATCTTATACAGAGAAATCCCCTGTTCCTCCATCAGCTGCTGGAAAGCGGCTTTGTCACCCTTTCTGGCTTTTCTTACCAGCAATTTCATACTTCTTCGTTCCCCTCCTTCCGTTACATGTCATGCATCGTTTCTATCTTTCTTTATCCTACACTTATTAGATGGATAAAAACAGATTTTCCTTACAAAATTTTTCGAAAAATTTATACGCAAATGACCTGTCAGGAAAAATCAGTATCGCTCTGAACGGTATCGCAAAAATTCACTTAAAATCATGAGTTGATTTAAAAGTGGCTTTGTGGTAATCTATAAGCAAGACAGCAGTACCTGTCGAAACCCTTGAAGAAAGGCGGTGGTTGCAGATGGCCGGTGCAGATACGCTGACAAAGAAATTTGTCAAAAACAAGGAAGTGTTTGCTGACGCATTCAATTATTTCCTGCACGACGGTAAGAGTGTAATTAAGCCAGAACAGCTGAAGGTTGCAGATACAACAGAGGTGGTTGTTCCATACGGAGAGGATGAAACTGGAATAAGAATGCAGCCTGTTCAGAAAATCAGGGACGCGTTTTATTCTGTGATGGCAGAGGGAAACAAAGTTTATATGCTTTGCGGAATTGAGAATCAGACGGAACCGCACAATGCCATGCCTGTCAGGAATGCACTCTATGATATTATGGAGTATGTGGCTCAGATACAGGAAGCGGCAAAGGCGCACCGCGAAGCAAAGAACCGTGGAAAAGATCATGATTTTCTTTCGGGTTTTCATTCAACGGATAAGCTGGTACCTGTATACACCCTCGTGGTTTATTGGGGCGCGGGAGAGTGGAATGCGCCGAGAAGTCTCTTTGAAATGCTGGATATTCAGAACAAAACGGACTATTACGGCTTGAATGACTGGAAGATAAACCTGATCATTCCAAATGAGCTGACCAACGAAGATGTGGCAAAATTTAATTCTGATTTGGGGAAAGCACTGATTTATATTAAGAACATGGGTAATCCAGACATGATTGAAAAGCTTTCGGCTGATAAGCGGTTCAGGGTTCTGGAAACGGACACAGTGCTTTTGTTGAATGAAGTAATGAATGCAGATTTTGCTATTCCTGAAAGTGAGGTGACTACTGATATGTGTTATGCGGTCGAGAAAATTAAGGAAAAAGCGGCGATTTCAGCAACTATTGATACAGCGAGGCGCTATGGTATTGCTGAGGATTCCATTTTGGAAGATATCATAAAGCAGTTTTCTTTAACTGTGGAAGAAGCGAAAGCTTATATGGCGCTGCAGCCAGCATAAAAGAAAATCATATAACAAATCTATCAAAGCCTGCCAGGCCGCTTTCTAATCACAGGAAAGTAACTTGGCAGGTCTCTTTTTATGTTTATGGAATATCCATTGCTGCAATATATGCGAAATTACCAGAAAACTGCATAAAACGCTTAAATCCGCAAAAATCAAGGATTCCAGAAATTCGCAAAAATTTTTCTCGGCCACGAAACGGCCACCGCGAAGAAAACATTGCTCCGAACGGCATCGCAATAATTCACAAAAAAAACGCATTGACAATCGCTTAGAAATGCGATATTTATGTTTAAATTAGCACAAAAAAGACCGAAAAATGCAAAAATCGCAAACGCCCCAAGAGGGGGGAACAACCCGATGGTCGGGATGACGATAGCGGTTGCGGTCAGCATCGAGGAGGCCGCAACAGCTGGGAAATTCTAAAAAACGGTACATATTAGTCGAATTGAAAAACTTGAAAAATGCCGTAAACTCAAATGTTTGCGGCATTTTCTTCTGGAAATTCCAGAATGATAAACGCAGTCATTGCTTTTTCCTGATTTCCTGTGTATACTGTAAATCAGGAATGAAAGAGGGGGATTGGCTTGAAAAAGACGATTTCTTTGAAGGGAAAATCATTTTATGCATTACTGGCTGCGTTTGGCATTTTGATCCTTCTGCTGCTCTGTTCTGCGTACATGATCAGTTACTTTGCACTGAAGAACGAGAGCAGCCGGTTTGAGACCAGCCTGGAGACGATTCTGACATTACAGGTGCAGAATACCGGCGAACAATATTCCTCGGATGAGTATTCGGCTCTGGAAACGGAACTGGCCGGCAATAATGTGCTTACTGATCTGGCTTCCCGTGATTACATCGAATATGACGAGGACGTCAAAGAAGCGGAGCGCCTGCTTCAGGAGTATAAGCAGTCTGTTTTCTATGCGGATCTGATCTGCTACTTTTATTTTGAAAAGAGCGGATATCTTTTGTGTACCATGCTGTCCGGGGAGGATGCTTCGGATTTTGCACCGGACTATGTGACAGAGCAGCTCGCGGATTTCGATACAATGGAGGACGGTGCTGCCAGAAAGTATCTGGGTGTAGACGGGGATGACAATTATTATGATGTCAGCCTGGTCAGGCTGGCTTCCGGACTGGGGCTGATCCGCGTTTATATTGGGACTCCTTCCTATGAATTGCCCGAGCTTTTTTTATCAAATATGACCGGCGTGGAAATGTTTACCTACGACCAGTATGGAAATGAACATGCACTGGAAGAAAATCAGGAGCTTGCAGGTTTGTTTGATTACAATTCACTGGGAAAGGAAGACTCGGACACGTTCGCTTTCTCATATGATGGACATCATTATATTGGTTCGTATTATACGTTTTCTTCACGTCCGATTCGTCTGGCTGTATTCTGCCGCGATACTGCGGCAGAGAATCGGATTCTTTCTTTGCGCATTGTTTTGCTTGCAGTTATTTGTCTTGCTTTTGCATGCCTGATTTTTGCTGTTCTTTTTGCCAGTTGGACATACAAGCCAGTGGAAGAGCTGGTTTTGAAGCTGCCTGACGGAATTCAATCAGAGGATGAGACTCTGTTCCGGGATGATTTTGGAATCCTCAACCGTGCGTTTGACCAGTGGGCCGAAGAACTGCGGGAGAAGGAACAGCTGCTGCAAAATCAAGATGAGCAGGCGCAGCGCCGGAATGAACTTATACCGGACAGTGAGCAGCTGCGTGCTCTGGCCCTGGCGATCGCAGCTCTTTCGGAGAAAGAAGCCCTGGCTAAATATGATATGCTGATCGGGCAAATGACAGATCTGTCAGGAAAGCTTCCGGACAGTGAAGACATGGTGTTCTATTTGCTCATGGATATGATTGCACTGACTGTTCTGGATATTTCTCTTCCGGGGGACATCAGCCATCAGAGGGTGCGCGGATATGCGCAGAAAATCCGGCAGTCGCAGGACGCGAAGGATTTGCGGACGGCATTGGTAGCCGTGCTGGACAGGCTTGGCGGTGATAAAGACGATGAGAAGGAAAGTGAAGAAAAGCGCTTTGATCAGATCCGGCAGTATCTGCAGGATGATTTCAGGAACCCGAACCTGAGCGCAGGGATGGTTGCGGAGAAGTTTCATATTAGCCCTTCCGTGCTCTCGAGACAGTTCAGGAAATACAATAATACAGGTTTTCTTGAATATCTTCACCAGCTTCGCGTGGCGGAGGCGGTACGGCTGCTGCGGGAATCGGATAAGACTATTACTGAAATTGCCGGGCTGTGCGGTTACACAAATGTGTATACCATGAACCGCGCGTTTAAATCCTATGCGGGCACGACTCCCGGGAAAATCCGCGGTAGAGAGGTTTGACATTAATGGGCAGCAAAGCTGCCAAAATTTCTCTCGCGCCCCTGCGCATCGTAAAAATGGAGCCAGACATCCACTGGATATTCGGCTCCTGAAACGATGATAGGTTCTTGCCTGTTTACCAGCCCGAAAGGGCATTTGGCAATGGCCGGTTAACGGCTTGCGGTCAGGGCAAACGCATGGATCTCGTCGTCAAAGTACAGAGATCTTCCGAGGCAGTTCAGCCAGCACTGTCCGCAGCTCTGGCAGTTTTCCGGATAGGCGATCACGGATTTATTTGAGGCTGTGTCAAAACGGAACACATCCATCGGACAGATGTTTACACAGTTCTGACAGCCGACACATTTATTCAGATCATATCTTCTTACAGCCATCTCTAAAATTCTCCTTTTCCTAATATTTGATGAAACAGGGAACAAACGATCACCCTGTGTTCCTGGAAATCAGGCCGCTTTTACCAGGTCGAGGCCTCCGTCTCCGGCAGATCCTTTGCTTCTGTCTCGCCCGGGAAGCGGTAGTAAGCGCCGTACCGGTCCTCGTAGGACATGTTTTGATCGCCCTTCCAGTCTTCCTTAATATCTACTTTATTAATCTCTACGGAATCATCATCGCCCTTCTGGAGCGTTATGTAACAGAGATAGTCGTCGTCGCGATATGGATAATCTTCGCGGAAATGATAACCGCGGCTTTCCTTGCGCTCGAGCGAAGCGCGCAGCTTCAGCTCTGCGACAAGTGCTTTGTGTTTCATTTCGTGGCACAGGCGCAGGTCATGGCCGCACGTAGCTCTCAGCTTGGGAATGATGTCCTGGCGGAACTGTACTACCTGTGCGAGCGCGCTGTTTAAAGAGGTCTCATTCTTGGCAATGGTGATCCAGTAGGGTCCCATGATTGATGTCAGAATATCGCGGGCCCAGTTAGGATCATAACCTTTCTCAACGCTTAATGGCGCGAGAATATCTTCTGTCAGGCTGCTGATTTCTTCGTCCGGGATCTCGGCCAGTGATACGCCTGCGGCATAGGCTGCGGCTGCAGCTCCGGCAATTTTTCCCTGTACACCGGCAAAGTTCGATGTCCAGCCGGACGGGGCGCCCTTTGTTCCGCCTGTCGCCATGCTGCCGTTGGTGCCGTCGCCGGCCACCCACAGGCCTTCAATCGCTGTTTTCCCTTCTGTATCGTCGATGCCGCAGAAGATTCCGCCCGCATAGTGGGTAAACATGCCGGGAGCCGCGCCAAAGACGTCGCCCTTGAAGACCGCGCTGGAGTATTTTCCGGTTCTGGGATCGTTTTCATCCTCGGAGGTAGTAGCCCCGCGGCCATTGCCCGTGGTAAGCTCATATTTATCGACCGGTGTGATGCCGTACGCACTGTCAAATACCGGCGTGATTACGGACTTTGCTGCTCCGGATGCTTTCGCTGCGGCGTTTTCCTTTGTTGAGCCGCCCGGAGCGCAAAGCCAGACATTTTCTACATACTGCCAGCTGTTACAGGCCAGCACGTTGCCCGGCGCATAGGAGGCGCTCATATGGAAGTCCTCGAATTCCTGTCCGGTCACCGGAAGTCCATGCATGTAGCCCATGTATTCTCCGTCAAAGGTATCTTCCCCGGTCGGGAATCCGGCCGGCTTGTAGCTGCCGGTACCGGTGCAGAGAATGACCGCGCGTGCACGGAAGGTGATCAGGGTGCCGCTCGGGACATGCATGCCGATGGCGCCCGCAATCCGGCCGTCTTCCTCGATGATATCCATAATCATTGTGTGCTCTACGTAATCGATTTCCTGGTTCTTTAAAGCCTTGGTAAATGCCAGACGGCGATCGTACTGGATATTATCCAGATGGTAGTCTACCAGCTTGTCATTCTGGACGGTTCCGTCTACCCAGTATCCGGCGTCCTCGCCCTTGGTATACTGAGTCAGAATGCCCAGCTCCACGCATTTTTCATAGACGGACTTGGACTCATCTTCCCAGACCTGTACCCAGTCGATGTTTGCCAGAAATTCGTTGGAATACATCATGGCGTACTCAAATTCTTCCCTGCTGTCGCCAAAGCTCTCGTCAAAGAAATTGTGGGAGCTGGCCCATGCGCTCAATCCTGAGTAGCCGGGACGGCCCTTGTCGACCAGGAGTACATTGCTGCCGGCTTCTTTTGCGGACATAGCCGCGAAAAGACCCGCGAATCCGCCACCGACAACCAGCACATCACATTCATAGTCGGTTACAGACGGAGCCTCTGCTTCCGGGATATCCAGCTCCGTGACAACGCGCTCTTCCGATTCGGAGGAAGCGCTTTCCGTCTGGCTTTCGGTCTCTTCCTCCGCCAGGGAGCTGATTCCCAGAAGGCCTGCGGCAGCCAGACTCGCAGAACCGGCAGTCACGCCTTTTAAGAAATCTCTTCTGCTGATTTGTTTACTCATCGCATTCTTTCCTTTCTTTTTGCTCTGAAACGCCATGAAACAGTCCCGACGTGTTATGCCGACAAATTTTGCCCAGGAAAAGCGCCGACATACCTTGCCAGAACCGGTCTGACGTTTTGCGAAATTATCAGTAACTGCTCAGGACAGCAGGATTGTCCTGAGCATGCTGTCCTAGAGAAATATAATTATTATAATATGTATCATGAAAAGGAAGAAAGGGGCACTATTTTCTTTATTGGCAATAATTGAATGTCAGCGCCGCTCTGCAAAAAGTGCAAAGATTGCAAAAAATGAAAACAGAAACGAGGCAAAATCATAATCGTCCTGGAGTTGCTTGACATTGCAAAATACAAAAAAAGCCAGCTGGCTCCTCTCGATGTTCGCGAGGAGCCAGCTGGCAGAAAAACTGATCCGGCCGCTGCAACTATCTTAATGATATCCCAATGGATCTTCTGGAAGCCCATATCCGGGCATTCGAAAACATAATCCGCAGGCTGTCCGGATCGATGCTGAAGGATGGGAAGGTCTCCTTGTTGTGAATGATCTGGTCGGCTTTTACTCGATACCTGCCTCTTCAGCAATCACTTCCAGCGCGGACGCAATCGCGTCGCTTGTAATAGTCGCGCCAGATACCGCGTCAAATTCCAGGGAACCATTCTGGATAAGCTGCTCCTGGATTTCCTCAGCGGCAGCACCGCCGATATCCGGTGTTTCGCCTGACGCATCGATTGCACAGTCAATCAATATCCCGTCTTCCATTACGACTGTCACAGTAACTGTTGAGGAAATGCCCTCCGCGCTTGCTGAATAAGTATCACCTTCCGCAAGCTCCGCCGTAGTGTCTTCCGCGTCTTCTTCTTCTGTCTGGCGCTCATAATCTTCTTCAAGGCCATTGTAATGTACCTGTGAAGCATCATAATTGTATACAGAAGCGGATGTAACCGCGTCTTCCGACGGATAACCGAAGGTTACCAGCAGAATAGGAAGGAAATTCTCTGTCAGAGAGAGCTGTTCGGTAATTCCGCTGATGCGCTCCTCCTGAGGAGAAATGCTCATTACGCAGGAAGAAATTCCAAGATCGGTAGCCTGAACGATCATAGCCATCGCGGCCAGACCACTGTCCATCTCCAGGAGTTCGGGAAAATCTGTGCCGTCCAGATCTCCGCAGATCACAATAGCCAGAGGAGCGGAAGCAACGCCGGAGAAATTCCCGGAAATTTCTGAAATTCCCTGCAGAATTTCGCTGTCTGTTACCGGGAAGAACTCTATGGCACGCTGATTAGCACCTGTCGGTGCCGAAAAAGCGGCATTCAGTAAATCTTCAATGGTATCGTCGTCAATAGGCGTGGAGTCATAATCTCCGTGCAGAGTGGTTCTGTCATAGAGAATTGACGCGCGGTCGTCGTCGGCTTCCTCTTCCTCAGCGAACGCGGTTCCTGTCATGGCAAACATGAAAACAACAGCCATAACAATACAAAGTATACGAGTACCTTTTCTTGCTTTCATCACTAATACCTCCTTATAGATTAATGTTTATAAATGGCATGGTGCCATTTCCTTTGATTGAAATATTAAAAACCCTGCCCAAAGGGCAAAGTCAAATATTTTTCTTGCACAGCCAGGGTTTTTCTGCTAAAGTGAAGGTATATTGGGTCACGCGAAGGAAATGGAATCGGAGGAACCATATGAGTTATTCGAGCGGCGAGGTCTGCGGGATAATGGGATTCAGTTTAAAGACCCTGCGGCTTTACGAAGAGCAAGGCCTGGTCTGTCCGCGCAGGAATGAAGAAAATGGTTATCGTGAATACCGCGCAGAGGATATTTTTTCGCTTCTCCAGGTAAAAAAGCATCAGGCTCAGGGAAATACACTTGCTGATGTAAACCGGCTCATGTTCAGGGATACCTTTTCTGACAGCCAGCAGAATCTGGAAGTTCAGATTTCACGGCTCGAGGAGCAGATTCAGGAAATGACCTGGCGGAAAGAACATCTGGAAATGGTTATGAAAACACATGAGAACAACTATCATCATTCTTTTCAGGTCGTTGAGGATGATGCCTGCGGAACAGATCGGCTGTATGAGTGCAGCCTGTATTCCGACTCCGCTGTTTTTGATGTGCAGAAAATCAGGAAGATCATGCACAGGTGGGGGCGGGATTTTTCTCATTTGAATATTGTTGTCGTGCAGGATCTGCGGCGGCTTTTACCGGACGGAAGCTTTGCGTATACCCTCGGCGTTGTTACAAAAGATCCGAAGCTGGCCTGTCTGCCGGATTCTGCGAATTCCGTGCGGATTGTGGATTTTAATTCAAACCTGGTGTACCCGATGTTGATTCGGGATCCTTTTTCCATAACCCCGGAAATGATCGGGCCGCTCCGGGACTATGCAGGGCAGCACCATCTGATGATGCCCGGGGAGCTGCACATGTATTACAATACATCCTTTTACAGGGAAAGCAAAACAGAATACCTTTTCAGCGCGAGAGCAGTTTGGGAAGCGATATAAAGCAGAATGTCAGGTGAAGGATAAAGAATGCGTACAGATCAGGAAAAACGTTCAGAAAATTTGAGTCGGCGCGAGAACCGCGCTTCTTCTTATGGCAGCCGCTACGAAGAGAAAAACCGAAGCTCCACATCAGGCAAAAGATCAGCAGCTGCCAGAAAACGCTCCGGCATAAGCCGGTCGAGCAGCAGACGATCCGCAGGAAGACGGTCGCGCGGGAGCAGGGACAGAAGAGCAGCAGCTGTCTGCTTTGCTGTTTTTGCTGTGCTTGTGCTGATCCTGTTTGCAGGAATATTTCTGCTGAGAAAAGTCGGCCAGGATCAATCCAATGGCAGTCAGGGCATTTTTAGCTTTCTTAGCGGATCGCAGAATGTGGATGTGGCTCCGGATGTCTCGGTAGATCTTGACTCTCTCTACAGTCCCTATGCGGCGCTGATTGATAAGAACACGGGGACTGTGCTGGGGGATAAGCGCAGTGATGAAGTGATTTATCCGGCATCGATGACAAAGATTCTGTCGGTGTGGACCGCAATTGAAAATATCAGCGATCTCGATGCCGAGGTCACGATGTCTGAGGATTTTTATAATGAACTATATGCGCAGAATGCTTCGCAGGCAGGTTTTGAGCCTGGGGAGACAACGGTCATCCGTGATCTGCTTTATGGCGCGCTGCTCCCGTCAGGCGCGGAGTGCTGTATGCAGCTGGCTATTGAGGCAGCCGGATCGGAGGATGGTCTGGTGGAGCTGATGAACCAGAAGGTTGAAGAGCTTGGGCTGGAGCAGAGCCACTTTACAAACTGTACGGGTCTGCACGATGACGACCAGTATACGACGACTTACGAGATGGCATTGATTCTGCGCGGGGCGTTGGAAAACGAGACCTTCCGCACTGTCTTTACGACCCATTATCATGTGATGACCGCGACGGATGTCCATCCGGACGGATTTACTGTGTGGAGTACCTTCTTTAAAAATGTGGCGGACGAGATTGTCACCGGCGGCGAAATCCTGGGCGCGAAGACCGGCTACACGCAGGAGGCGGGGCTTTGCCTGGCGACGATGGCACAGGTCGGCGATCGGGAGTATATCCTGGTGACGGCAGGCTGGTCGTCTGAAGATGTGGGGTCGTACCACATTCTGGACGCTTTTACAGGCTACAACCTGCTCGGTGAAGCGCTTGGACTTGAGGATGAAAGCGAGAGTGACGGGTAAGCTGTTTAGAGCCGTATCTGCCTGCCCTTCCTCTGCTCGAACACCGTATAGTAACGGAATCCCAGTGATTCCAGCACCTCCTGCGCCTGGTTGAACGCATATGCGACATGGACAGGCCGGTGCGCGTCCGCGCCGACTGTGACCAGCTCGCCGCCGAGCTCGTGATAACGCGCAAAGACACTTTTGCAGGGATTTGGCTCCCCGAGACCGGCCTTGTAGCCCCCCGTATTCAGCTCCAGGCATTTGCCATTTTCAATCAGATAACGCAAAATCGGATCGATAAAGTCTGCATACGCGCTGTAGGAATAATAGCGGTTTTTGTTCGGACCATAGCGCACGACAAAATCCAGATGCCCCAGCGTGTCAAAATCCTGCGGTGAAAACCGCAGCAGAGTCTCGTACTCGGTCTGCAAATATTCTTCATAGCATGTGCGCTCGTCTCTGCCCTCGAAATATTCCGGGTAATAAGGATCCAGCCCGCGGACAAAATGCTGCGAGGCGATGATACAGTCGAACGGATATTTCTGATTTAATACCGCAAGCTCTTCCGAAAGATGCGGCATGATGCCAAATTCCATGCCGATCCCGATCTGGAGTCTGCCCCTGTACTCTTCACGTAACTGTTTCATCCTTGGGAAATAGGCATCCAGATCCAGTGAAAAATCAGCATCGTCAGGAGGCGCGTCGATGTCCAGATGCTCGGTAAAGCAAATGCCGTTAAGGCCGAGCTCCATGGCGCGGCGGATCATTTCCTCCGCAGGGGTTTCGCTGTCCCCGGAAAAATCAGAATGCATGTGGAAATCGTAAAGAATAGCCATATGGTTGTTTGTTCCTTTCCTGTGTATACGCATAATACCGATCGAATTGCAGATCTTTGCGGTTTTTCGTCTCCATCTTAGCGAAAATCTTAAAAAAAGTCTATAAAAATTTTCACGGAACGCATATTAGCACTTGAAATTCTGGGAAAAATTAGGTAGAATAGCAAAAGGTTGGGGATTTTTTAA
>JAJQEO010000072.1 GCA_021201665.1 Lachnospiraceae bacterium
GGATAGAGCAACGGCCTTCTAAGCCGTGGGTCGGGGGTTCGAATCCCTTCAGGCTCGGTCTCATATTTTTGTACAGCAAAATAGTGAGTATTATGGTGGGTATGGCGCAGTTGGCTAGCGCGCCAGATTGTGGCTCTGGAGGCCAAGGGTTCGAGTCCCTTTACCCACCCTTTTTCTTTGTTGTTATGAACCCATTATTGGGCTATCGCCAAGCGGTAAGGCACAGGTCTTTGACACCTGCATTCGCCGGTTCGAATCCGGCTAGCCCAGCTTGGTTTTTTTGTGCCCGAAAAGCACTTTAAATCGTGAATGGTTTCGGCAGACGATTAATGCCTGCCAGGGATGATTGTCCGGGCGGCCATGACGGAATTGGCAGACGTGCAGGATTTAGGTTCCTGTGGGAGACCGTGTGGGTTCGAGTCCCACTGGCCGCACTCTATAAGCCCTTTGTTTAAGCGGTTTCTCCGCTTTTGTTTTGCGTTTCATCTTGCATGGACTCAAAATGTTCATTCAGTATTTTATAGTGTTTTTTTGAAATAAGGGCGGCGGGCAACGGAGGCATTTATGTTATCTTTTGAGAGCGATTATACGACCGGAGCGCATCCGACGATTTTGCAGAGACTGATGGAGACTAACCTGGAGCCTTATTCCGGTTATGGGAGCGATCCCTATTGCGAAAGCGCGAAAGAAAAGATTCGTGCAGCCTGCGGCTGTCCGGAGGCGGAGATCTGGTTCCTGACCGGAGGGACACAGACGAACGCCATGGTGATTTCCACGATGCTGCGGGATTATGAAGGCGTGGTTGCCGCGGACACGGGGCATGTGAATACGCATGAGGCTGGCGCGATCGAGTACAGCGGGCATAAGGTGCTGCCCATCAGACATCATGAAGGGAAAATAGACGCGGCTGATTTGACAAAGTATCTGGCACAGTTTTATCAGGATGGAAATCATGAGCATATGGTTTTTCCGGGGATGGTGTATATCTCGCATCCGACCGAGTATGGGACCTTGTATACAAAGAGTGAGCTGGAGAAGCTCTCGGATGTCTGCAGGGAATATGGGATTCCGTTGTATATGGACGGTGCCCGTCTGGGATATGCTTTGATGAGCAGCCAGAGCGATATGACACTTCCGGATGTCGCGCGGCTGTGTGATGTTTTTTATATCGGCGGGACGAAGGTCGGGGCGCTTTGCGGAGAAGCTCTGGTTTTTACAAAACATAATATGCCGAAGCATTTTCTGGCACTGGTAAAGCAGCGAGGGGCGTTGCTGGCAAAGGGGCGCCTGCTGGGTGTACAGTTTGATACCCTGTTTACGGATGACTTATATTGGAAGATTTCCCGCCACGCGATTTGCATGGCGGAAAAGATGAAAGCAGTGCTTAATGAGAAAGGGTGTGAGTTTTACCTCGAATCCCCTACGAATCAGCAGTTTATTATCCTGCAGGATGAAAAAATGGCTGAGCTTGCCCAAAAGGTAGTCCTTAGCTTCTGGGAAAAGACTGATAAAACGCATACGGTTGTGCGGCTGGCTACAAGCTGGTCTACGACGGAAGAGGACATTGAACAGCTTGGAGAATTACTTTCACTTTAGAGGAGGGATACAGAACCCCCATGCGGGACGCATGGGGGTTCGACATTGTATGCGCAGTATGTTCCGATTTGCGAAGCAAATCAAGAACTTTAGCCGCGAAAGAAAGTTTTCCGGCTAAAGTCCGTGTTATAATGGCTCCTTCGTTCATGAAGGATACTGCTTTTTCAGGTAAATGAACTGCCAGACCTCTTTTTTGCTGGCCTGTGTCAGTTCCGAGATGTGATCAAGGAACAGCCTTTCGCTGGTGTGCAGATGCCTGTAGTTGGCTGGCACATCGGTCTCTTCGGTGCTGTGGATGAGATAATCCACACTGACATGATATAATTCCGCGAGAGCAGCGATAATGCTGAGCGGCGGCATCCTCATGCCGTTTTCGTAATTGCAGTAGGTAGAACGGCGGATGTGAAGCCGTTCGCTGACTTCCTGCTGAGTAAAATGTGACTGGCTGCGGAGCTTCCGCATGTTTTTCAGATAGACAAGCTCGTTCATTTTATTTTCCTCCCCTTAATATGTCCCGATTTGCGCAGCAAATCGAGGACGCAGACCGCGCCATCGCGCGAAGCACGATTATAATTGGCGCGGGTTTCCTTTTACAATGATATAAACGAATGACGGGAAAAAAAGTTACGCAAGAGGAGAAAAAATTTTTAAAATTTAAATTTTATACCAGAATGACGCCATGCTTACTGAACCTGGCTGAGGAAAGAATTTTGGTAGGAGGGATCGCGGGTGACTTCCCTTCCGAACCATTCCGGGGGAATGAAAGCGTTTGCGGTGGCTTCATCCGGAAATTCAACCTCTGCCATCTGCAGGCCGGAAAATTTCCCCTCAAAGATGTCCAGCTCGATATTCAGACCGTTGCCGAGTGGGATGACATATCTTTTTTTGGTGAGGAGATTGCCGTCTGCTTTCGGAAGCAGGTGTTCATAGGCTTCCCGTGTAAGCGGGAGGTTGTATTCTTCACGGACCAGAAATCCTTTCCCTTTATAAGTCAGGATATATTCCTGATCCTCTCTGCGAATGCGGACAACGGGGGAGGTACACAGATAAGCCTGCTCAATCTGATGGCAGGGATAAAGCTCCAGCTGCGGAGTTGTTTTGACAAGAAATTTTCGCTCGATTTCCATAGGATCCTCTCTTTCTGCGGGGTATGCGGCCGATAACGGCAGCTGGCACACACCATGTTATTATGCACACGGCCACATAAGGAATTATTCCGGCTAAAGCCGGACAGGGGAGAAATTCGTTCCCCTGTCCGATTCGTAAAGTGTAGCACATTTTTTTCACGGAGAAAAGGCAGAATCATATTGATTTTATGCGATTCGTCTGATAAACTGTTGAAGGTTAAAACGGCGAGGGCTAAGCAGAGACAAAAAATGGTTTAAAACAAAGGCTAAAAAACAAAGGCTGGAAGATACAGGTTCACAAACAAAGCCTGAAAGTGCAGGCAACAAAAATATGGCTGCAATGAATGAAGCAGGCGTGAAATGAAAACGAAACGATTGAAACGACAAATGTCGTTTCCTAAATAAATAACCAGAATAAATAACCAGGAAAGGAAGGAATCAGTATGACAGAGGTGTATATTTTTCTTGCGGATGGCTTTGAAGAGATTGAAGGTCTGACTGTGGTGGATCTGCTGCGCAGGGCAGGGGTGCCGATTCAGATGGTCTCTATATCGGAAAGCAGAAAAGTAAAAGGAAGCCATGGGATTGAAATTACGGCGGATCTGCTGTTTGATGAGATAGACGCGAACGCAGCGCAGATGTTCGTGCTTCCTGGCGGGATGCCGGGGACCACGCATCTGGCAGAGCATGCGGGTCTGGCAGAGCTCCTGAAAGAGCAGGCTGCGGCGGGGAAAAAGATAGCCGCTATCTGCGCGGCTCCGACCGTACTCGGAGGATTGGGGCTGCTTAAGGGCCATCAGGCGGTTTGCTATCCGGGGCTGGAGGATGCTCTGACAGGGGCGCATACTACGGAAAACCCGGTGGAGATCTGCGGTAACATTACGACCAGCCGCGGGATGGGGACCGCGATCCCCTTCGGCCTGGCACTTGTCGCGCAGCTGCGGAGCCAGGAGGCTGCCGACCAGCTGGCAAAATCAATCGTTTTCCCGGCAGGAAATAAGTAAAACACAGGCACATTCACTTAAAATAAGCTTTTAAAAAGCGGCAAAAAGGCTGCGAAAAAGCGTATATGACGCAAAAAAAGGTCTGGTGTTTTTAACAGTGCTGTGCTATACTAGCAAAATGACTGCGATTCAAACGACTGAAAATCAGATCTTTGAAAAATAATAATTTAAAGAAAGGAAAAGCTGCTATTGCCGGCTCCGGCGTGGTTATAGCAGTGGGAACACGGTACAATGGGTGTTGAAGTAGAGAAACTGGAAAATAGTATGGCTAAGCTTACAATTGAGGTTCCGGCGGAAACATTTATCGCCGAGCTTGATAAAGCATACAGAGCTCAGAGAAACAAGATCAGCGTTCCGGGCTTTCGTAAGGGAAAGGCTCCGCGCAAGATGATTCAGAAGCTTTACGGTGCGGGCGTTTTCTTTGAGGATGCGGCGAACAGTGTGATCAACAGCGAGTATCCGAAGGCACTGGAAGAGTGCGGAGAAACGGTCGTATCCCGTCCGGAGATTGATGTTGTTCAGATTGAGGAAGGCAAGCCGTTTATTTTCACTGCGGAAGTGGCACTGAAGCCGGAGGTGACCCTTGGCGAGTATAAGGGAGTGGAGATCACCCGTACGCCGGTTGAGATTTCAGAGGCGGATGTGGACGCGGAGATTGAAAAAGAGCGCGAGCAGAATTCCCGCGTGATTGACATTGACGATCGTCCGGTCATGGACGGTGATTCAGTAAAGCTTGACTTTGAAGGGTTCGTGGACGGCGAAGCGTTCGAAGGCGGAAAAGGCACGGATTATCCGCTGACCATCGGCTCCGGAAGCTTTATTCCCGGTTTTGAGGAGCAGCTGGTCGGAGCGGTGATCGGAGAAGAAAAGGAAGTATCCGTTACGTTCCCGGAGGATTATCAGGCAGAGGAGCTTCGCGGAAAGGCAGCCGTGTTTAAATGCACGGTAAACCAGATTACCAGGAAGGAGCTTCCGGAACTGGACGATGATTTTGCTCAGGATGTTTCGGAGTTTGATACCTTAGAAGAATACAAGGATGATATCCGTTCGAAGCTTCTGGAAAAGAAGACGGCGGAAGCGAAAAGTGAGAAAGAAAACAAAGCGGTAGAAAAAGCAGTGGCGAACGCGCAGATTGACGTGCCGACTCCGATGATTGATGAACAGGTGCAGAGCCAGATGGATGATTTCACGAGCCGGCTTCAGCAGCAGGGGCTTACACTTGAGCAGTATATGCAGTTTACCGGCATGACGGCTGATATGCTGCGCGCCCAGGTAAGACCGGACGCGGAACGCCGCATCAGGACGACTCTTGTGCTGGAAGCAATTGTGAAGGCAGAAGCGATTGAGGTCAGCGAGGAACAGATCGACGAAGAGATTCACAGCCTTGCAAAGTCCTATAATATGGAATTTGACAAGCTGAAAGAAAATCTGGGAGAGTATGGAATCGAACAGATAACACATGACCTGCAGATTCGTGCTGCGATTGCGCTGATCACAGATTCCGCTGTTGAAGTGGACGCGCCCGAGGACGATGAGGAAATTGAGGAAATCACGGTCGATGGTGCTGCGGATGCCATGCCGGCTGGAGACGTGACTGTGGCGGCTGCGGACGATTCAGATGCTGCGGACGCGCAGGAGGAATAATAGAATTTGCCGCTGACAGTTCTGAAACAGAAGTATAACAGGATTTGGCATCAATGGTTCTGAACATGGAAAAGTAAAGGGACCACGAACAGTCCTGAAATAAGGGGGATGAAAAAAGCATGAGCTTTGTACCATATGTTATTGAACAGACGGGCAGAGGGGAACGCTCCTATGACATCTATTCGAGATTATTAAAAGACCGGATTATTTTCCTTGGAGAAGAAGTGACAGATGTAAGCGCGAATCTGATCGTCGCACAGCTGCTTTTCCTGGAATCAGAGGATCCGAATAAGGATATTCATCTGTACATCAACAGCCCGGGCGGTTCGGTACCTGCTGGTCTGGCTATTTACGACACCATGCATTATGTGAAATGCGACGTATCCACGATCTGCATGGGCATGGCCGCGAGCATGGGAGCCTTCCTGCTCGCGGGCGGGGCAAAGGGCAAGCGCTACGCGCTGCCGAATTCGGAGATCATGATCCATCAGCCGTCAGGCGGAGCTCAGGGACAGGCGACGGATATTAAGATTGCCGCTGAGAGAATTCTGAAGACAAAGCAGCAGCTGAACGAGATGCTGGCGGCGAATACCGGGCAGCCTCTGGAAGTGATCGCGGCCGATACAGAGAGAGACAATTTTATGAGCGCCGAGGAAGCGAAAGCCTACGGCCTGATTGACGAAGTGGTTACTTCACGGTAAATACAAATTATAATCGCACAGCCGGGTGGGAATCCTTGCGGCTTTCCGCATCCGGCTCGCGTAAGCTTATCATAATAATTAAGAGGTGGAGATATGCCGGGAAAAATCATGGAGAAAGTCAGATGCTCTTTCTGCAATAAGACGGAGGATCAGGTGCGTAAGCTGATTTCCGGCCCGAACGGAGTCTATATCTGTGACGAGTGCATCGATATCTGCGCGGAAATTGTGGAGGAGGAGCTCGCGGACGAATATATGGGTGATGACCCGGACGCGATCAATCTGCAACGGCCCGCCCAGATCAAGGAATTCCTGGATGAATATGTGATTGGACAGGATGCCGCGAAGAAGGCACTGGCCGTGGCAGTGTACAATCATTACAAGAGAATTACGAGCGGGAGATACCTCAATGTCGAGATCCAGAAGAGCAATATTCTGATGCTCGGACCGACCGGCAGCGGGAAAACCCTGCTTGCCCAGACTCTGGCGAGATTGTTAAATGTGCCGTTTGCGATCGCGGACGCGACATCGCTGACAGAGGCCGGATATGTCGGCGAGGATGTGGAAAACATTCTGCTGAAGATTATTCAGGCGGCCGATTACGACATTAAGAAAGCGGAGCATGGGATTATCTATATCGACGAGATCGACAAGATTACGAGAAAATCGGAAAATGCTTCTATTACAAGAGATGTTTCCGGCGAGGGCGTGCAGCAGGCCTTGCTGAAGATTCTGGAAGGAACGGTAGCCTCTGTGCCGCCGCAGGGAGGAAGAAAGCATCCGCACCAGGAGCTGATCCAGATTGACACGACGGATATTCTCTTTATCTGCGGAGGCGCGTTTGAGGGTCTTGACAAGATCATCGAGGCGCGTATGGACCGGAAGGGGATTGGTTTTGGTTCCGAGCTGACACAGAACAGCACCCGGAACGTGGGTGAGGTTTTAAAAGAAGCCCTGCCGGAGGATTTCATTAAGTATGGCATGATTCCGGAGTTTATGGGCCGTGTGCCGGTGGTGGTTTCGCTCGACGAGCTGAACCGCGATACCCTGATCCGCATCCTGACGGAGCCGAAAAACGCGATTGTAAAGCAGTATCAGGCACTTCTTGGGCTGGACGACGTGGAGCTTTCCTTTACGCCTGAGGCTATCGAGGAGATTGCTGACCGCACGATTAAGAGAAGGACGGGAGCGCGTGGACTGCGCGCGATCATGGAGACGGCGATGATGGACCTGATGTTCCGCGTTCCGTCTGACCGCACGATCGCGACCTGTCTGGTGACGAAAGAAACGATCGAAGGCACACAGGAGCCGGAGCTGACCTTCCGTTCGCCCGAGAGTCTCCCACGGAGAAAACGCAGACGCGGCTTTTTCGAGGAGACGGCGTGAGGTCGGATGTAATTGAAAAAGTCTCATATGTTGTCCCAGAGAAGGGCAGCGGGCATTATGCTTTAAAAATTCACACTGATAAATAATCACGCGGCGCAAGATGGAATATTACAGATTGCGCCGCAGTGACTGATAAAGAGAGAATGATATGGGAGACATTATCAGAAATCTGCCGGTGATTCCGCTGCGCGCTCTGACTGTATTTCCGTCCATGATATTGAGCTTTGATATCAGCCGGGAGAAGTCTATCCGCGCGATTGAAGGAGCGATGACCGCAGATCAGACAATTTTTTTAGTGACACAGAGGAACCCGGATGAAAACGATCCGGGTTTACCATCTTTATATGAAGTCGGCGTGGCCGCGAAGATTCTGAATGTCGCGAAGCTGCCCAAAAATGTCATACGCGTGCGCGTGGAAGGACTCACCCGCGCCCGCCTGGTTTCTACATCAGACGAAAATGGGATTCTGTTCGCCCGGATCCAGACCATCGATGAAGTCCCGGCGGATCTGAGTGAGATCGAGGAAGAGGCCATGGTACGGGGGCTGAAAGACCTGCTGACTCGCTATGGCCAGGTAAATCAGAAATTTGGCAAAGAGCTGCTGCGGGGGCTTCAGGAGATCCGCAGCCTTGAAAAGCTGACGCTGTCGACCTGTGTACATCTTCCTGTACACTATGAAGAGCGGCAGAAGCTTCTGGAAACGGATGATATGATAGAGCGCTACCAGCTGCTGGTCACGCTGCTCGCACGGGAAATTGAAATTTTCCAGGTGCAGAATGAGATTCAGCAGAAGGTGAAGGAGCGGGTGGACAAAAACCAGCGGGAATATGTCCTCCGCGAGCAGATCCGCGTCATCCAGGAGGAATTAGGCGAGGACACGCTTCTTGCGGATGTGCGGCATTATCAGGAAGTCGCCGGGAAGCTTCGGGCATCGGATGCTGTCAAAGAGAAAATCTGTAAGGAAGCGGAACGGCTGAAGAGCATCGGCATGAATTCTGCTGAAAATTCGGTCGTTCGCGGGTATGTGGAGACTTTGCTGGAAATCCCATGGGAAGCGGCCTCCACGGACAATCACGATTTAAAAAATGCCCGGAAAATACTGGATCAGGATCATTACGGACTGGAGAAGGTGAAGGAGCGCGTGCTGGAGTTCCTGGCGGTGCGCTGCCTGACCGAAAAAGGAGACAGCCCGATTATCTGCCTCGTGGGACCTCCGGGGACGGGAAAATCTTCCATTGCGCAGTCCATCGCGCGTGCGCTTGATAAGAAGTTTGTACGGATCAGCCTGGGAGGCGTCAGAGACGAGGCGGAGATCCGCGGACACCGGCGTACCTATGTGGGGGCAATGCCCGGACGGATCGTGGACGGACTGCGGCAGGCGGGGGTCAAAAATCCGCTGATGCTTCTGGATGAGATTGATAAGGTGAGCAGCGACTATAAGGGAGATCCATCCTCCGCGCTGCTGGAGGTGCTTGATTCCGAACAGAACAGCCGCTTCCGGGATAATTATGTCGAGCTGCCTGTCGACCTGTCGGAGATTCTTTTCATTGCGACCGCGAATGACGTGCATACGATTCCGCGCCCTCTGCTGGACCGCATGGAACTCATAGAAGTGACGAGCTATACTGCAAATGAGAAATTTCATATAGCCCGGGAGCATCTGATGAAAAAACAGCTCCTGCATAATGGCCTTAAAAAGGGCCAGCTCACAATCACGAAAACGGCGATGACGAGCATTATCGAGGGTTATACCAAAGAGGCCGGCGTCCGGCAGCTGGAGCGCAGACTCGGGGAAATCTGCAGAAAGGCAGCCAGGGAGATTCTGGAGGACGGCGTGCCTTCTGTAAAAGTGACCGGGCGGAATCTGGAAAAATATCTTGGAAAACGGCACAGCACGATTCTGAAGCGAAACGCGAAGAACGACATCGGCATCGTGCGCGGTCTGGCATGGACCAGTGTGGGCGGCGATACCTTACAAATAGAAGTGAACACCATGCCCGGCAAGGGAGAATTTTTGCTGACCGGTCAGATGGGCGATGTGATGAAAGAATCTGCCCGCACAGCGATCAGCTATGTGCGCTCCCTTGGCGGGGAATATGAAATCGATCCGGAGTTTTTCACGAAAAACGACATTCACATTCACATTCCGGAGGGCGCGGTACCCAAGGATGGTCCGTCCGCGGGCATCACGATGGCGGTGGCAATCCTCTCCGCGATCACAAAAATCCCGGTTCGCGCGGATGTGGCGATGACTGGTGAAATCACGCTCCGCGGCAGAGTGTTGCCGATCGGGGGACTCAAGGAGAAGCTGCTCGCGGCGAAACAGGCCGGTATCACGACCGTGATCGTTCCATCGGAGAATAAGCCTGACATTGAGGAGATATCCGGTGAGATTACAGATGGGCTGAGCCTTGTATACGCCGTTTCCATGCCGGATGTGCTGAAGACGGCGCTCGCAGTGATAAATTAAGGCACACAGGGGAAATATTATGATTATTAAAGAGGCAAGCTTAGAGACGGTATGTGGAATCACAAGCAGACTTCCGGACAACGATAAATGCGAGGTGGCGTTTGCCGGGAAGTCCAACGTAGGCAAATCCTCCCTGATCAATACGCTGCTGAACCGAAAAGCCCTGGCCCGCACCAGCGCGCAGCCAGGGAAGACCCAGACGATTAATTTTTATAATGTCAATGATCTTTTATACCTGGTAGATCTCCCGGGGTACGGCTACGCTAAGGTTCCCCAGTCGGAAAAAGAAAAATGGGGCAAAATGATCGAGCGCTATCTGCACACATCCAAACAGCTGAAAGCAGTTTTTCTGCTGATTGATATCCGGCACGAGCCAGGGATCAACGACCGTACCATGTATGAATGGATCTGCAGCAATGGTTATGAACCGATCATACTGGCGACCAAGCTTGACAAGATCAAACGCAGTCAGGTATCCCGCCAGGTGAAGCTTCTGCGCGAGGGTCTGAGCCTTAGCCCGGGAACGGAGATCATTCCGTTTTCCTCCGAGACACGTCAGGGGCGTGAGGAAACCTGGGCGGAGATCGGGAAAATCTGCTTTCCCGGCGAGTGATTGCCGACTGGAGCAGGACCGTTTAGCCCTCGCCGGGTGGCATCCCGCATTTTATGCGGGATATTCGCCGACCGAAGCGAAGTGGAGACCCTTATGACGTGGGCTTTAGCCGCAAAACTCCCTCGCGCCGGGTGGCATCCCACGCTTCGCATGGGATATACCCTCGCCGGGTGGCATCCCACGCTTCGCATGGGATATGCCTTGCCCGGCTCTGCACATAAAAACCCCCGCTGCCGGTTAGAGGGTACCGGCAGCGGAGGTTCCTTGTTTTCATTTTTACACGTTATAATCAGTAACCGCCGGTAGCATCACGGATGTGGGGAATTGCCCCGGACAGCTGCGGATTACTCTATAGGAATCATTAAGCCATCGCGTTGACTGCCTTGGCCAGACGAGAGACTTTTCTTGCAGCGTTGTTCTTATGATAAACGCCTTTTGTAGCGGCCTTATCAATCGTAGATGTAGCAGCAAGAAGAGCTTCCTGAGCAGCTGCCTTGTCATTTGCAGCGACAGCAGCCTCGACCTTTTTGATCGCGGTCTTTACAGAAGACTTGATGGATTTATTTCTGTCATGTTTCTTCTGAGAAACGAGAATCCTTTTCTTTGCAGATTTAATATTAGCCAATGTGAACACCTCCCAACTTTTCAAGAATACAGGTTGCTAAAACGGACACGGTCGTTTTACACACATGCTTTATCTTAGCCCAAACAAGGGTCTCTGTCAAGAAAAATTTTCATATCATTGACAGGAAAAGGACAAGCGTGTAAAATCAGTGAAAACACGGCTGCGAGGATACGGAACAGCTGCGAAGAACAGGAAGAGAGGATTTAAAATGAGCGATTACAGAATTGGCACGCGCTGTGTGCAGGGCGGCTATACGCCGGGCAATGGGGAGCCGCGTCAGATCCCGATTGTGCAGTCTACGACATTTCGTTACGCGACCAGTGAAGACATGGGGAAGCTGTTTGACCTGGAAGCGAGCGGTTATTTTTATACACGGCTGCAGAATCCGACAAATGATCATGTGGCAGCGAAGATTACGGAGATGGAAGGCGGCACTGCCGGAATGCTGACCTCCTCCGGGCAGGCGGCAAACTTTTTTGCGCTTTTCAATATCTGCGAGTGCGGCGACCATATTGTTTCCTCTTCCTCCATCTACGGAGGGACGTTTAATCTGATTTCTGTGACGATGGCCAAGATGGGAATCACGGCGACCTTTGTCAGTCCGGACGCGAGTGAGGAGGAGCTGAACGCGGCTTTCCAGCCGAATACAAAGGCGGTTTTTGGCGAGACCATCGCAAATCCGGCACTGACGGTGCTGGATATTGAAAAATTTGCAAAAGTGGCTCATGAGCACGGAGTGCCGCTGATTGTAGACAATACCTTCCCGACGCCGGTCAACTGCCGTCCGTTTGAGTGGGGCGCGGATATTGTCACACACTCGACGACCAAATATATGGACGGCCACGGCGCGGCTGTGGGCGGAGCGATTATCGACCATGGTGTCTTTGACTGGATGGCGCACGCGGAAAAATTCCCCGGACTGTGCACGCCGGACGAGAGCTATCACGGCATTACCTACGCGGAAAAATTTGGTAAAGAGGGCGCGTTTATCACGAAGTGTACCTCTCAGCTGATGCGTGATTTCGGCTCCATACAGTCCCCGCAGAACGCATTTCTGCTGAATCTCGGACTGGAGTCCCTGCATGTGCGTATGCCGAAGCACGTGGAAAACGGACAGGCCGTCGCGGAATTCCTTTACAATCATCCGAAGGTGGCGTACGTGAATTATTCCGGGCTTCCGACCGATAAGTATTATGAGCTCGCGCAGAAATATCTGCCGAACGGCGGCTGCGGCGTTGTCTCCTTCGGCCTGAAGGGCGGCAGGGAGGCAGCATCGATCTTTATGCGCGAGCTGAAGCTGGGAGCGATCGAGACCCATGTGGCGGATGCGCGGACCTGCTGCCTGAATCCGGCGACCTCCACCCACCGCCAGATGAATGACGAACAGCTTGCCGAGGCAGGTGTACCGGCGGAACTGATCCGCATCAGCCTGGGGCTGGAGGACAAGGAAGATCTGATCGCAGATATTGCGAATGCATTGGATGCGATCTGACCTGGAGTGCCTCATCTGAACGATTTTGAAGGTACAAACCTGGACTCAGTGCGGGATATGTCTCTCAGAAAAGGCATAAGCAGGATATTTCTCACCCCCCTTAAATGAATCATTTTGAGATATGATAGAGTAAGTGTCGGCCTTTTGGCCGGCACTTCTTTTCTTCATGTCAAAAAAATCTCTGGAGAGAGTGTTATTTTTGTACTTTGAAAACTGAATAAAGAAAGAAAAACGATCACAGCAGGAAAAATAGAAGATAATTATTGTCAACGTGCAAAACTAAACTATGCATTTGAAAACGTTGTAGGATACATAATATCATAGGCGATATGGAACCTGAAGCGGAGAGCCGCGCAAGTAAAATCACGCTGAGATGTGATGACGCGGGCTGCGTTTTGCATCTAAACCCGATGCAGGACATGTCAAGGAGGATCGTGGGTATGGATATTGTAAATAAACATCATCATATGTTTCTCAAAAAAGGGTTGGGTCTTTACTGCTCCAAGTGTGGAAAAGCCGTCATGCCGGATGAATACAGCAGGAAGCTTCATGCGTCTGCCTGCAAATTTGACGGGAGTGAAGATATTACTGCGATTGTTCAGGAGGGTGCCTATTATGCGTATTCCTTTCGGTTGGAGGATGGAAAACTGGTTTTTCTTGTCTCGAAGCTGATGCTGAGGCCCCGGAACGGGGGAAAGGATCAGTTTCGCGGGAGCATCTGGAAGGAAATCTTTCGCGCTTCCTTTTCCAAAAACAGCCATGAAATTGAGGAGGAAGGTCTTTACAATGTAGATGTCTGGATGAAAAAGTTTATTGACCAGCATCACATGGCCTGCCTGCAGCCGGAGTGGGGAATTCGGGTTATTCATCAATATTTTCCGGAAATTATGTATGTGCAGAACTTTGGGATGTTTCTGGATACCTACCGCCAGAGGGGATATTCCCGGAAGGAATATGATGTTCGCCGGGAGCTGGAAGCACCTCTGGATGAGACCGTGTGCGAGATTATCCGTGAGAGCAGAGATGTCAATATTTTAGCGATTACTGAATTTGAAAAAGAAGGAGAGCTGTTTCTGGTGATGGATCTGGGGTGGCTGCCTGCAAGGCTTATTATCACAAAGGATTTTCTGGTATCACGGGAGTCATATCTGGATCTGTCTTTTTTGGAGGGACCGGAAACAGGCTTGTATGGCGGTCTTAAGGAGGACGGCAAAAAACTGGAGATTCTGGAATACCCATATGGTGGAATTCTGGAACGTTTTGCGGAAAAATATCCGTCTTTTATGCTTTCAGAATATGAAAGAGGCGGCGGAGAAAATCCTCTGGTACCGATGCTTTCTCCGATGTATAGTCATGCTCTGGAGCTTTTATCAAAAGCGGGCCTTGGCAAAATCTGCGGTTTCTATCGTTTATTAAAGGATCAGACCTGGTTTCATGCCCAGGAAACAGATATCCGCAGGATGCTGGGACTGCCGGTGAAGGTTTTAAAACGTCTCCAGTATCAGTCAGGGGAGGAATTCGTCCGTATGCTGCCCAGATATGCGGAGATTTATGCAAAAAAGCCGCAGTTTCTGCAGATGGAACAGTTTACCGCTGCCTATAATGATATGCTGCGCTATAATGATGTCTGTCACGACGGAAAAGGATATACCTGGCAGAAAATCAATGGCGTCGCGAAATGGTCTGATCAGGAAATCCTGCGGACACTCCGGTATCTTTCCGGATTTTCCGGATCGGGAGCTTATGTTACGTACAGAGACTATCTGCAGATGTGCCGGCGGATTCAAAACTACCCGGACGGACGATTCCCGAAGAATCTGAGGATGGCACATGATCATGCGCTTCAGTTATATCAACTCCAGGAGGATGAATATCGAAACAGACAATTCATGGCGGCTGTGGCAAAAAAAGAATACGCGCAGCTTGCCACGGATTACGCAGAAAAAGAACCCTATGAGGTGCTTACTCCTTCTGGTATGTGGGATCTGGTGAAAGAGTCGGAGAAGCTGCATCATTGTGTCCGTATGTACACGGAAGCGGTAACACAGGGGAGGACTTACATTTTGTTTTTGCGCTGCAGGGAAGACCGTGATAGACCATTTGCCACAATGGAGGTACTTCCGTCTAAGGCTGCGTCCGGCAGAAACGGCAGGCGCACGAAACCGACCCTCATTCAGCTCAAAGCCGTCAATAATACGAAGGCACCGGCGGACGCACAGAGGTTTGTCTGCCGCTGGGCCAGGGGAAAGGGGGTGCAGATTGATACCAGGGATATGGATGCGAGGATTGTGAGCGGCTGTGAAGCTGACCATCCGGCAGCGTAGGGGAGAAGCTGATTTTGTCTGATTGTGTGCAGAGCCTGAGCTCCTGCTGCATGAGCTCAGGCCGGGATAGTTGCGCGCGGTCGCGATGAAGATTAGTGGCTTTGCTACTCGAAACCGGTGCGGCTGGCGAGAGGTGGAAAGGCTGCCTCCGGTTTGATTTTTAGATTGCCTAATTCTTTCAAACGTTGTATAGTATGGGGCGGGATATGGAAATGCAAATTCCCCATCTGACTTTGGGAGGTAATGACTTTGGGAGAAGAGAAAGAAATCTGCCAGAAGCGTCTGACTGGCGAGCGCGCCCTCTTTCAAGGGCATGATCTGAAAATAAGAGACACCATTTTTGACGACGGCGAGTCGCCATTGAAGGAGAGTCGGAATATCGAGCTGGAGGGGTGTATGTTTAAATGGAAATATCCGCTCTGGTACGCGAAAAACATTTCCGTGAAAAACTGCACCTGGTTTGAAATGGGACGCGCCGGCGTCTGGTATACAGACCATATCACAGTAGAAGACTCTGCGATCGAAGCCCCGAAAAACTTCCGCCGTTGCAGCGACCTCACGCTGCGTAACGTCTCCTTTCCGAATGCCGCCGAGACCCTGTGGAGCTGCCGAGGGGTACGGCTGGAGCAGGTGATGGCAAAGGGAGATTATTTCGCCATGAACTGCGAGGACATGGATGTCCGGGACTTCACACTCTACGGCAATTACTCCTTTGACGGCGCAAAAAATGTCGTGATGCGCCATTCGCGCCTGCTCTCGAAGGACTCCTTCTGGAACAGCGAGAACGTGACGGTGTACGACACCTTCATTTCCGGCGAATACCTGGGCTGGAACGCGAAAAACCTGACCCTGGTCAATTGCACGGTGGAGAGCCTGCAGGGCATGTGCTATATTGACAACCTGGTGATGAAAAACTGCCGCCTGCTCAACACAACGCTGGCATTTGAATACTCGACCGTAGACGCCGAGATCGACAGCCACATCGACAGCGTCCTGAACCCATCAGGCGGCGTGATCCGAGCAGAATCGATCGGTGAGCTGATATTGCAGCGTGACAGGATTGACCCGGAGAAAACGAAAATTATCTGTACGGGAGAGGGATGATTTTGAGAGCTATGCCGAGAGAAAACTGGCAGAAAATTAAACTACTGAAACTTGTTGACCTGCTGCGCCAGGAAACGGATGAGCAGCATCCCCTCACCACAATACAGATTTGTGAGCGGCTGAATGAAATGGATATCCCATGTGACCGGCGTGTATTAAGTAAGGATATCGACCTCTTAAATGCCAATGGTGTGGAAGTCCGCTGGACATCGGTCGGCAAGGAAAAGGGTATTATATTGAAAGCAGAGACTTTTCCGCCCCTGAATTGAAAATACTGATTGATGCGGTCCAGGCAGCCAATTTTATCACGGTTAAAAAGACTACAGCTCTGGTGAATAAGATTGCCAGCCAGGGCGGCACGAACAGGGCTGAGATTTTAAAAAGCAATCTTGCGTATTACAACACACGCAAACATAGCAGTGAGAGCATATATGACAATGTAGCGGCTGTAGAGGATGCGATACAGCGGAGATAGAAAATCATCTTCCGCTATTTTGACCTGAACATACGGAACAAGCGAGCCTACCGGCGTGACGGTCAACATTATGGGAAGAAAATCACTTCCCATAATTCTCCAGAATCTGCGATTCTGTCGTTAACTTATCGGGTGAGAGTACGCAAGCGTCCTCTCCTTCCGATAAGTTACATTATGTGGTGGAGCCGGTAGCTCTTGTATATACGATAACTTCCGGTTTTTTCGGACTAATTTTATGCGTCCCTGACCTG
>JAJQEO010000060.1 GCA_021201665.1 Lachnospiraceae bacterium
ACCACACAAACAGCCTTTTTACAAGTCTGCCGTTGCCGTGGAATCCTGAATTTTCTGTAAATGTTCTTCTTTCAGTTTTTCTATGATCTGTCCATCCACATAATGCGTCGCATACGCCTTTTCTATTTCCGGATTACCGGTCTTGCTGAACCGCAGCGCACGAACCGGCTTATGCCCCTGCCCGGTTTTCTTTTTCATCCCCCATTGCTTGTAATAGCAGAAGGACGGTTTATAACCGGCTTTCTTCGCGTAGGCGCGTATCTGTGACATGATAAAAGAAAGCTGACGGAGATTACAGGTGCAGGCCGCTTCCAGATATGGAGTCCTGCCAAATCTCCAGTCCTCATATTTTTTCTTATCCAGTACGCCAACATCCATCAGCACATCCACAGGCGCAGCATAACCACGCTTCTGGCATTGATGGTAAACAGATGAATGCACCATCCCGATCAGTTCACTGTCTTTCATATTCCTGTACCTCTCGTCTGATACCATTATACAGATTTTTACCCGTCAATCAAGCCGTAAAAAGAAAAAAAGCTGCCCACCAAGGAGGTTGGACAGCCTTATCCCGTCATTTGCAATTTTGCTCAATACCTTCGTCAACGCCAGCTCCGACTGCTATAATCTCAATTTCAAGTTATAACCGACCATTCCAATCAGAGTATCAGAAGGGACCCCTGTCTCCACGGCAGTCAACTTGTTCACTGATCTTGTTCACCATCATGTCCACTAACCATGTTCACTGACCATGTTCTCATCGCCTTTTCACCATCAAAAACTATATTGTCGCAGCAACTCAATCTTTTATCTTGCTTCCATGACTTGCTCTGTATACTTGATCTGTGCACTTGTTCATTCTTGATCCCATCTTGGTCCCTATCATGATCCCTTCATGATCCCTTCATGATCCCTTCATGATCTATCGTTCTTGCCGGAAAAAGCTCTTCTACTTCATGGCCGACATCATGTACGGTTTCATGTGTGGTTTACATATATGGATACATGTGCAATATCTCCATGTCTTGGTGGGTAATCTTGGTGGGTATCTTGGTGGGTACCCACCATGTTTTGATCATCCGCTTATTTATGATTTCTTAACGTTATCCGTTCACAATGCGTTCCTCCTTCACGACATAATAAATCCAACCAGCGTGCTGCTGACAAGCTCCATCACCGCCACGATTGTCTCCCCGACACATGGAATCAGGAAGACAACAAACGCTCCCGCCAGCATCCTTCCGACTGCAGGCCAATCCTCCAGACCCATCAGTCCGCTAAGTACCGCCGTCAGGAAGAACACCATAGCCAGGATTCTGAAAATCCATGCCGAGCAGGACACGACAAACGTCCCTGCCCATTTCAGGATCACAGCTGCCCCTGCTACCGGAAGCAGCACCACCTTCACCATAAATCTGAAAACTACTCTCATAATCCTCATATCATTGCCTCGCTTTCTTTTCAGCTGTCACACCGCAGCCACTTCTTTTTCTTCTGCTTCCGCGTCAGTTTCTGCAGCCGCTTCCTGTTCCATTTGCTTATGAGCCGCTGTCCTCATTTCTTCGTCTACTTCCTCCAGAAGCCCCATATCAGCGATCAAATCCTGCCATGCCCACCGTATCTCTATGTGAAACTTGTCATATACGATCACCTTGTCAAGAAAGGCTTCGGTCATTGTCCGCGTAAGGATGATCTCATTCTGGAAAATATCTATCCGTTGAATCAGCTCTTCAAATTCTCCCTTCCGCTTACGCTTTCCGTTGCGGATTTCATTTTCTTTCCTGTGCAGCTCATTGACCTGTTCCTTTACACCAGCAATCTCCTCTGCAATCACATCACGCTTACTGATAAAAGCTTCCCTGCCCAGCTTTCCCTCACTGTAATCTTCATAGAGGGCAACCTTCTTATTCTGCAGGCCGTTCAGTATTTTCTGCACCCGGCTCACTTCCTTTGCCGTCTCCTGCATCTGCTCAAACCGCTGTTTTTCTTCCTCCTTGAGCCTTCCGTCGATCTGGTGCAGAACCTGGAACCACAGCTTCAGCTGCCGGAATACAATGTCGTTAATCATCCCTTCCGGGATACGCTCTTTGCTACACCCAAAATCCAGGTTGGTTTTATAAGTACAGGAACACATATAGAAGCAGTCCATAACTTTCCGCTCCTGATAGACCATCGTATAATTGCAGGTGCCGCAGACGATTTTCCCTTTCAGCGGATTCCTTTTATAAGGCAGAACAAAGTGATTTGCTTTCGGGCGGAATACTTCCTGCGCTTTTTCAAATTCCTCCATCGTTACGATTGCTTCATGGTGGTCATACATCCAGATCTGTTCCTCCGGTGTTGCAGCCCGCGTTTTCTTTTTGCCAGCAACAATCCGCACATGCTTCGCAGATACATAGGCCCCCGCATACACCGGGTCAGAGAGAATCCGCACTACCTTCTGCGAATCCCAAAAGATATGCTCTCCTTTGGTCAACCGTCCCCATTTCCCCTTGATCTGATGGAGCTGGTTGTATTCATTCGGCGTCGGGATTTCCAGATCATTCATCTTGTGGGCAATCATGCGCGTGTCCCAGCCTTTCAGCGCCATATCAAACATGGAACGGACATATTGTCCGGCTTCTTTGTCAATCACGATCTTTGCCGGATTCTCCGGGTCTTCCAGATAGCCGAAGGGACGGCCACTGTATACGTACTCACCCCTGCGCCGTTTTGCACGGACCGTCGTAAGGATTTTCTCAGATAAGTCCTTGCTGTAATAGCTGTTGACGATATTCTTGATAATGATCTCAAGGTCTTTATCATCCCCAATCTGGTGCGCCACGCTGTCATAGCCGTCTGTTACAGCGATGAACCGCACTCCCAGGAACGGGAAAACCCGCTCCATGTAATCCCCGACTTCTACATAATCACGTCCGAACCGCGAGAAGTCTTTCACGATCACAACAGTAACCGTCCTCTGCCGGATAAGCATCAGCATTTTCTGGAACGCTGGACGGTCAAAGTTCATGCCGCTGTACCCGTCGTCAACAAATTCTTCAACTTCATCACCGACAAATTCCGGGTGTTCCTTTACAACATCGTATAAAAGCTCCCTCTGGTTGACAATGCTGTTGCTTTCTTCTTTTTCGCTGCTGATGTCTTCATCTGCCAGCGACAGCCGGATATATAATGCAATCATGAAATCCTTGCCTCCATTTCTGCCAGCTCCTGCATCCAGTCCTTATGACGGAAGGTGATCCGCAAAACCTTATCCGAACCGATCTCCACCCGGCTGACCATTTCGTGTGCAATCTCATAAGTGAGCTTTCCTGTGCGCCCGATCTTTTCGACAAGCTCCGTCCATTCCGGCTCCGGTTCAATTTTGCTCCTTAGCTTTTCCAGCTGCTTCTCTGTCTCCACCAGCTTATCCGTACTCTGGTGGAATTGCCCGTCATACCTTGCCTTGAAGTCCTTATAGTCCTCTTCGGTCAGAACCCCGTCTGCAAAATCCTCATACAAGCGGTGCCGCTTTGCGGATAAGACGAGCAGCTTCTGGTTCAAATCCTCAACCTGTGCCTCCAGCTTCTTCTGCGCCTTTCGGTTTACATCGGATTTTTCCATTTCCTTTGACAGCTCAAACACCCGGCAGGCCGCCTGTATCTGCAAGCGAATCTGATCTAACACGAGCGTCCGTATCAGTCTGTCCGGGAATTCAATCTTATTGCAATGGCTTGGTTCCCTTCCATAACGGAACCCGCTGCAGTAATAATCACAGCGTCTGACTTCTCCTTTGCGGATGTCCCTGCAATAAAACATTCGCTTTCCGCAGTCAGAGCAATAAAACAATCCTTTCAGCACATCCGGCGTCTCTTCGCGCAGGTCACTATGGTTTTCCTGCTTTTTAATCTGCTTCTGCTTGCGCTTTTCCAGTATTTCCGAAAGACGGCTGAAATCCTCCCTGCTCACAAGCGCTTCGTGGGTATCCGGTATCACGAACCAGTCTTCCCGCGCTGTCCGGTGTGCTTTTGTGCCTTCGATGATCGACTGGTGGGTACGGTTATAAAAGGTATCCCCCATGTAAATCGGGCTGTTCAGGATTCCTTTCACCGTAGTCACGCCCCAATGATCTTTGCTCTTCTTTGTATCCGGCTTCAACCTGCCAAGCCGGTCCAGCCGCTGTGTCGGTGTCTCTGCGCCGATCTCATTCAGGCGGTAAGCAATCTCTCCATAGCTCATGTCCTGCAGTCCCCATGTGAACATCAGCCGCACATACGGAGCTGTATCTTCATCCAGACTTAAATGGAAAGGTGCCTCTGCATCCTTCAGATAACCATACGGGGAAACGCCGTACCAGATTTCCCCTTTCTTCTCCTTCATCCGCATGGTGGAGGTAATCTTGCGGGAAATGTCCCTGGCATACATTTCGTTGACAAGATTTTTGATCGGCACGACAAGGTTGTCCTTTGTCGTGGCATCCATGCTGTCGTAATGGTCATTGATTGCAATGAAGCGGATATTCAGGTAAGGGAAAATCTTCTCCAGATAATATCCGGTCTCCAGATAATTTCTGCCAAAACGCGAAAGGTCTTTTACCACAATACAGTTGACCCGTCCCGTTTTCAAATCCTCCATCAGCCGCATAAACTCCGGCCTCTCAAAGTTGGTTCCTGTATGGCCATTGTCTATGTACTCGTCCACCAGCTTCATGGTCGGATGACGTGTAATATATTCCCGGTCATACTCCACCTGGTTCATCAGGGAGCGGTCATCTTCCAGATTGTTATTCTCGCAGGACAGACGAGCGTACAGCCCTGTGCGCCACTCCTGATCCAGCCGCCGTGCTTCCACAGCCTGTGTTGATTTTACTGCGCGGTTTCTTCTTCCCATAATGGCTCTCCTCCTTCTGTCTCAAATTCCTTCCAATAGCCTTCCATCTCTGTCCGCCAGTCTTCCGATTTAAAATGCGGTACGATATGCCCGTCACGGAAAACCTCTACCTTTTGAAAAACTGCTCTTACCGTACTCCGGTCAAACTCCGGCAGGACATCCGTATCCATAACAGCGAATTGCTGAATCCACGGATTGACGGAATCAAACATCTTTTCAAAATGCTCCTTATCAGCAATCACCTGTTTCAGCTTCCTGTAAAGGGCGTCCGCATGGTCACCATCATCTGCCGCCGCTTCAATCTCTGCCTGAACGCCCCGCTTCTTCTGTTCAAAGCCGGCAAGCGATCTCTGATACCATCCGCTTTCCTTTATAAAAGGAAGAGAATCCCGGATATGCTTCGCCAGTCTGATTTCTGCAGCAAACGCTTCTTTCATTTTACAGATCACTTCATCCTGCCTGACATCATAGGTCTCACAGCCGCCGTCCTTCGTAAACCGTCCCGAATCACAGAAGATACGGGCATATGCTTTTCCGTTTTTGGAACCTGCCACGTTGCAGGTCATCAATGTCCCACAGCAGCCGCAGACAAATACATTCCGGTACGGATTCTGATAGTTCCGGTTCCTGCACGTCTGTGTAAAGCTCCGTTCCGAGAGAACATCCAGCGACTTCTGAAAGGTCTCCCTGCTGATGATCGGTTCGTGGTAATCCCGGATTACCTTCCACTCTTCCGGCGGGAGCTTTTTGTATTCCGTCTTCACGCCGTTTACCCATCGTTCCCGGCTCCTGCCAATCACGTAGTCGCCAACATAACAGGGATTCTTCAAAATATTTTTCACAACTGCGTGTTTCCAGTACGGGCTTCCCGTCAGCTTCTCACCGTAGATCTGTCTGCGCCGCTCGGTCGGTGTCACAATCTGATGCTCATTCATATAACGCACCATGTCGATCACAGGTGTTTTTTGAATTGCCATTTCAAACAGTTTCACCACATACGGTGCGGTCACCGGGTCAACCACAATCTGCGGATTTCCGTCTGCCACATAGCGGTATCCATACGGAACAGCCACCTTATAGATTTTCTGGTTTGAGAATTTATCCTCTCTCCACCGGTTGGCCACATAAGAACACTGCATATTTGCACACCGTTCCAGATACGCCTGCATATCATCCCGCTTGCTGTCGAATCCATCTTCAACCGCAATAAAGCGGATTCCTGCCGGATAAAAGAATCGCCCTGCATCCACACTGGCCTGACTGAAGGATTCCGACACATAGCGGAGGGAGCTTGTCAGGACGGTATCGAATCTCCTGCACTCTGCATCATCCAGAAGACGGAGCCATTCCCTCCGGCAATCCCGGACACTGTTGCGGTCTGCATAGGTTTCAACTTTTTTCAATTCCTTATGCTCCCGCAGGTATGCCCTGCACTGCTCCGACTGTTTGGAAAGGACAGCCGCCGCGTCCGTCACATCTTCCGCCCAGCTGGTTGCGGAGATGTAAACCGCCGTCCGGTAAAATCCATCGCGTCCTCCGGCAAGCACCGGAGCCATATCTCCAAGATTAAGCACTTCTACTTTGACTGCCATCTTCCGCACTCCCTTCTTTGCGTTTTTCCTTTTCGTCCGTTTCTCCGGGCAGGCTCTCCGAGAGATTTTCTAACATTTCCAAAATGCTGTCCTGATACTGGAACACGATCTGGATACTCCCGTTGTCAAAGACTTTGATTTCCTTCACCAGCTCCACAAGGACCGGCCTCGTCAGCTCCGTAATATTATGAAACTTCTTAAATGCACTGATCCACTCGCTGTCCATGCCTTCATGCTGCAGGAGCGATCTTTCTTTGGAAACCTCTTTCATCGCATCCTGCCTGTCATTGATCTTCCGGCTGTAAAGCTCCACGTACTCCATGTAATCTTCACGGCTCAGGATTCCTTCCGCATAATCGTCGTACAGATTCTTTCTTATTTTTTCGTAACGCGCCACCTCTTCCGTCAGGCTCATCATCCTTGCGTCCAGCTGTGACAGCTGTTTCTGATTGAGCGTCGCCGCGTCCATCGTCTCCATCAGCTGTGAGATATGCACGGCAAGCTCCACCTGATGCTGTACCGCTTTCAGCACGATCTCGTAGAGTTTTTCGTAGCTGATGTTATGCGTCGTGCAGCTTCTGTCCTTTTTGTACTGATTACAAATAAGGTAACGATATTTTTTCTTTCCGGTGTTGGAAGTGCGCATAACCATCTTTGCGCCGCAGTCCCCGCAAACGACATAACCGGAAAACAGGGAAACCTTATCCCCTCCAGGGGCAATTCTTGTATCCTTTTCAACAAGGCGCTGCACCAGCTCAAACTGTTCCCGGTCAATCACGGCCTCGTGCATATTTTCCACGCGCACCCACGAATCCTCCGGCATCTGTGCGATTTCTTTTGAGCGGTAATCGAGCTTCTTCCGCTTGCCCTGTACGAGCGTCCCTGTGTAAATTTCATTATGAAGGATTCTGAAAACCGCCTTGGAAGACCAGATTGCTTGTTCCCGCTTTTTGAAATTTTCAGAAATGCCCTGCCCGCTCTTAATCCGATATTCCAACGGGGAAGGAATACCCAATCGGTTCAACCTGTCTGCGATACCCTGGTCACTCATTCCTTCCAGCTTCCATGTGTAAATGTTTCGGACATTCTCTGCTGCGCCTTCATCAATAACCAGCTTCGCACGGTTCCTCGGATTTTTCTTATAGCCGTAAGGAGCGTAGTTGCTGACACAATCGCCGCGCTTCCTTTTCGCTTCGAGAAGCGTTTTGATTTTCACGGACATCTCCCGGCAGTAGACATCGTTCATCAGGTTCTTGATCGGGACAGTGATCGCGTCACTGTTGCGCCGCTCACTCTCGCCGTCATAATTGTCGTTGATGGCAATCAGCCGGACGCCCATCTCCGGGAAAATATGTTCCAGATACCTTCCGACATCAATGTAATTACGTCCAAACCGGGAAAGGTCTTTGACGATAATGCAGTTGACAGCCCCGCTCTGCAAATCCTCATAGAGCCTCTGGAATGCAGGCCGGTCAAAGCTCGCGCCGGAATATCCGTCGTCGATATACTCGTCCACCACGCAGAATTCCTCACGCCCGCGGATGTAATCACGGATCATCATCCTCTGGTTGCTGATGCTGTCGCTCTCCACCTTGTCGCCGTCATCTTTGGAAAGACGGTAGTAAAGGCCGGTTCTGTACTTTTTTGTTTTGGGATTTTTTGCTGTAGACAACAAAAGCCCTTCACCTCCTTGACTTCACTTCGCATACACGGATGCGGGATAGCCAGAGAGATGAAAGGCTCACTGAGTTCTGATATGATTTTTTATTTTCTTACCCAGCACTTATCTTACCACAGCCAGCCACCCCTGTCCAGTACTTTTGCGAATTAACGTGTGAAATTTTCAAGCTTCCTATCCTTCCATCGTCCTGATGTAATGGCTGATGGAATCCTCCATGCTGCGGCTTCCCTCAAAGCTGATCTTTACGACCACCCCGTTGTCGAGGTAACAATACGGATTTTTGATCTGCCGGATAAAATCCAGCATCCGCTCCCGGTCATTTAGCTCCGTGTGGATGTTTACATCATGAATGTCCACCAGTGTTTCCTTGTCCACCGTCCTTGGGTCCGTCTGTGCCATCTGTTTTAACGATTCCCCCAGGGAGCGTTTTTCCTTCATCTGCTGCGTCATGCCTGCTCTGCCTCCTTTGATTTTTATAAGACATGACAGTCTGCCTGTATCCGATTGAGACGGGAATATCCATGCCGACTGACACCCCTTTCACTTATTCGATTCAATTTGGCGATTTGACAAGCCATTCTGGAAAAGATTTTTCAAATTTTTCAATAAAGGGTCAAAAAGGGCTTGTCAAAAGCCGTTTTTCAATCGAATAGATGAAGGGACTGCTGTTTAGCGCAAGATTCGCCTATAGCCGCTCAAAACCCACTTCGTGGGTTCCGGCAGCTCGGCAAACTTGATGGGGATTCCGTTTCCCCATTCCCTCGGTTGTCCGCAAATGTGTGTCGTTGTGCGGATTGGCTCCTATTAAAAATAGTCGCAGCGTGAGAGGCAGGCCCTCCCGGTGATGCTGGCGCATCTGAAAGCTAAGGCTCAAAAATGAGCCATAGGTGTGCTGTCCGCATTTTCCATTGCCACAGTTCCTGTGCTTCCTGCCTGCGGCGGTTAAAAGTGAGAGGATGGTGAGAAAGAAATGGCAAGGCCGAAAAAAGAGGAAAACATCAGGCATGAGAACCGTGTCTATGTCCGGTACAGCGATGTGGAGTATGACCTGCTGAAAACCTATGCAGAAGAAGCCGGCTGCCCAGTTGCCACCTATGTGCGCAATACGTCCCTGGGCAACAGGCCGAAGATCGTCTACAATGTCACGGCAGATATTGAAGAGATTCAGAAGCTGACAGCGGAGTTTGGAAAAATCGGGAACAACTTAAACCAGATTGCAAGATTTTTTCACATGGGCGGTGCGCGCTCCAAGGCAATGCAGGATGAAATCAACCGCTGCATTACAGAGCTTCGGGATCTGCGAAAAGAGGTGATTAAGATGGTGGGTGATTATCATGGCAGTTTTGAAACACATCGCAAGTAAGAATGCCCACTATGGGGATGCGATTGATTATCTGAAATATGAATATGACGAGCTGCGGATGAAGCCTGTCCTTGACCGGAACGGCAACATGAAGCTCCGCTCTGAATTTATTCTTGACGGGATTAACTGCAACCCGGAGACGTTCGACGTAGAGTGCGAAATGCTAAACGCCAGCTTCCACAAGAATCAGAGCTATGGAGATATTAAGGCGCACCACTACATCATCAGTTTCGACCCAAGGGATCAGGCAGATCATGGGCTTACCGGCGAAAAGGCACAGGCCATCGGTCTCGAATATGCCAAGAAGAATTTTCCCGGCCATCAGGCGCTTGTCTGTACGCACATGGACGGCCACAATAAGAGCGGCAACATCCACGTCCACATCGTCATCAACAGCCTGCGCAAGTACGATGTGGAGCGGCAGGACTTCATGGAGCGACCATGTGACAGCCGCGCAGGGTATAAGCACCATCTGACACGGGACTACTTAAAACACCTGAAACGCTCGTTGATGGAAATCTGCCAGCGCGAAAACCTCTATCAGGTTGATCTGCTCTCTCCTGCAGAAAGCAGAAAGACAGATCGGGAATACTGGTCGGAAAGACGCGGACAGGAGAAACTGGATAAGCTCAATGAGAAGATTATCGAAGACGGCTTAACACCGATGAAGACAAAATTCCAGACACAGAAGCAATTCCTCCGCGACGCGATTGATGACGCCGCTTCGTCTGCTACTTCGCTGGAAATGTTCCGGACAATTTTGTTGGAGAGGTACGGGATTAAACTAACCGAGAGTCGTGGCCGCTACAGCTACCTCCACCCGGAGCGTAACAAAAATATCACCGGACGTGCGCTGGGAACGCGCTATGAGAAGGAAAGCCTTCTCGCCCGGTTCACGGAAAATGAGAAAGCAGCCAGAACGGAGAAAAAGGATTCCCGGTCTGCGGATGAAGAGCGAAATGCGGAAAAATCAGAAACTGTTCAGGATACTGGCAAAGCCAAAAACGAATCTGCTCCTGATGAAAAGGAACACCGCTCCACGATCTTTGATAGCAGCTATGATTATGAATCTGACCCTATCGCCATCCTTTACATCCGCTCCGAGCTTCGGCTTGTGGTCGATCTGCAAAACTGCACGAAGGCAAAACTGAATCAGGCTTATGCGCAGAAAGTGAAGATTTCCAACCTCAAGGAAATGGCAAAGACGATTGCCTATGTGCAGGAGCATGGCTATGAATCAAGAGACCGACTGCAAGATTCGTATGATGACCTTACACAGAAGATGAAGGATTCCCGTAAGGCACTCCGCTCCACAGAGGAACAGATTCGCAGCGTCAACCAGCGGATTCATTTTACCGGACAGTACCTTGTGAATAAATCTGTATATGGCCAAATGCTGAAATCGCGCAGCAAGAAGAAATTCCGCCAGGAGCATTCCGATGAGATCACGCTGTATGAGGACGCAAGGAAGTTCCTGAAGGAGAAATACCCGGACGGGAAGTTTCCATCCATGAAATCGTTGAAGGAAGAACGTGAAAAGCTGTCTGCTAGGCAAAAAGCACAGCACGACGCTTACACCAATTTCAAGAACGCACGAAAAGACTTACAGACGATCTGCTCCAATATCGACAGTATCCTTGGACAGGGACGGACTTTGAAACCGGAGCAAGAGCATACGATCTCATAACAAAAACTCCAACCAGACGCTGCCGTAAAAGCAACATCTGATTGGAGTTTTCTCTTAGTCTAAATTGATATTTACGCACCGGTCTGAATAAATCCTATCCATTTCAACCGTAAGTCCGCTCTATTACACAGTCTGCATATTTTTATTGGCTTTTACAAATGCAGCATATGTTGAACGATCCTCAGAAGGAACCTGCAATGCTTCCATCGCTTTGTCGGCATCCCATTTCGTTGTTTGCATCAATGCCAATATAGACTTAAGAATTCCTGCGCGTTCTCCTTCTTTTACAAAGCTATCTGCAATCGCACACATAATATCAGCACCTCCTTCTTCGCATTTCAAGAAATGAACCCTCTTGGATAAATCTCCCTGACTGTCATCATTCGGATCTGCACTCTTAAAATATTCCATCATTTTTGCAATGTCAGACCCGTCATCAATTTCAGCATTTACATAAATGATATGCAAGCCATCATCATAATGAAAATCTGTATCCTTAATTTTCTTCTCCACAATGTATGTGGTTCTGCCCTTCTTCCAGATATCCGTTTCACTAATGTATATAATGTAAAGCTCTGGTAAGTCCGAAAACTGAGTTCCTTTTTCAAGTAATTCACTATCTATCAGGGAGCTATATAAACGTACTCTTCTCGCATGATCTACCGTATCCTTGCGTTGGATTTCCAAATTATATTTTTGCCCTTTTCCGTCCTCGGCCAGAATGTCCAACACACCATCCCTGGAGACAAGCTTTGCAACCTCATATTGTCCACGCACTTCAATTACTTTTAAATCCGGAATTCCCGTTATAACCCGAAGCACATATTCACAAGAAGGCAAATCCGTCAGCGCAACCGACATAAACACATTGCTAAAGAGATTCATTTCCTTTGCAGCTGCAAGCCGCTCTTCTCTGGATCGGAAAAAGCCTACGCTATCAGGCATTTTGCATCACCGCCTCTCATTAACATCACAGTCAAAAGCTTAACGCTCTTGTTCAATGATAGTTTACCATATAAATTTGAATTTTAACAGTCCTTTCATGGAAGAATTCACAAAAAGTTTACGGGAAAAATTCTCACCCTGGCGTCAAAAAAGAGACACCCAGCCCAATGATTGAGCCAGATGTCTCTTTCCTTCATTTCCTGCTACGCTCATCACTTCGATTTATGATATGCTCCGGTACTGGCTTTCCGTTCCGAATCGCCATCTCCGCCTGCTTGATGTGCAGCCGGTCCAGCGCAGACACCCTGCCGCCGATCACTCGCGGCTTCGGCAGGTTATTAATTCGTCCATCTATGAAACTGTAATTTTGTTCTTCGGACATTTCCGCACTTCGTAGATATTCTCCGTTTTCCAGATACTTCTGCCAGTTCTCCAGAGGCGGTTTTGTGGGCGCAGGTTTTTGTTCTTCCGGGGGATGCAGATATTTTCGTATCTGCTCAATCGCAGCTTCATCAAAACCCTTGCAGCTCTCAGCAGCTATCTTTCCATCCTCCGACAGAATCACGTAAGCCACATTTTCCCGGTAGTCTTCACTCTGCATCAGGAAGAATTGCCTTCCATCTACAATCAGCTCCTCGCAGGCTACCCAGCTCCCGCCTTTCCCTTCTATTCGATACCCTGTCGTATCCATAGAAATCAGCGTCCCGGATGAATTCAGCCGAAGGAATCCTGCCAGAACGATCAGCTTGTCGCGGTCTACATAAAAGGCAGACACCACGCCATCCCGGTTGACGACATACACGTCACTCGTGCTGATGGAATGCCCCTGAAAATTTTTCGGAAGGTGTTGCTGGAACCTCGCATGGAGGTTTTCCACGGTCTCTTTCGGGAACATATACGATAAATACACTTGATTATAGGAATCTGAACACACGCGGATGTTTTTTTGCTGCAGCTCGTCGTAGGGGCGGAACCGTATTTCACGATATTCCGCCCCGTCTTTTACCTGATATACGGCAAACTGGTTAATCTTCATCCTCGTCCTCCGGCTCCTGCTTGTATGGTTCCAAATCCAGTGCGCTGTAATCTGCGTCTGAAATCTGTCCCATCTTATCAATCGTTCCCCGGACGAGTTCTGTCAGTTCTTCATCTTCTTCAATAAACGGAAGGATTTCCGCGATCTGCTCCGCTGATTCCTGGCGGGTTTTTGCTTCAAACATCGCCATCACAATATACTCGTTTTCCTCAAATTCTACTTTTCTCATAGTGACTGCTCTCCCTTCTTATGCTCTGTCTTCCTGTCCTGCTCTTTGCCGGACGCTTTTTCCTGTTCCTTCATTTTGGCCTTGCGGTCTCTGAGCGCCTGCAGCACAGATTCCTTCCTGCCACCCGCAGCGACGGAACCTCTGCCCCTGCTTTCTTCCGATGCCGCCCTTTGCGGTTTTTTCTCCAGCTCCGGAGCCACCTTTTCTTCATGAGCAGGTGCCTCTCTCACTTCTGACTGCACGGTTTCCTTTTCCGTCCTTTCGGGCGGATACACTGCTTCCAGTTCATCCAGAGCTTTCTGCACCAGAGGGCTTTCCCTGTATTGCTGAATCTCATTTACATCAGCCCTGTCTACAATCCCGGCAGACATCATCTCCTGTGACATTCCGTCATACAGACTTCCATCATAAAGGGTAAAACCGATTCCCTTAATGCCGTTCATGCGTTCCGCCGGAATTTTCTCATACAGAGCCACCGCTTCCTGCAGGCTTGTAATCTCTTCGTGCCACTCGCCCAGGATCGGAAACTCCATACATTCCGCCACATAAAATGTGATTCTCGGTTCAACTGTTTCCTGCTTCATTTCAACATTCTGCGCCTGCTGTGCTTCTGCCATCTGCGCCGCCTTTTCATCCAGATACTGTTCCGCCTTCTGCAGATAATCTGCCAGCGTTCCAGTCTTCTCTGTCGAGATCGGGTTCATATCAACCGCCATTCCGCTGATGGACAATCCGCTTTCATGCAGGGCATTGAAGAAAGCATCTTCACTGATATTTCCGGTATAAGAAATCACCACATCAAGATCAGACCCCTCTGTGCTGAGTCCTTCCCGGCTCCGGCTTCCGTAAACTCTTGCCCCATGCAGCTGCACTTCGTCATGCAGGCCCATTGAATCAATTTCCGCCTGCGCGTAACTCAAAACCGTTTCTTCAATATCCGCCATGCTCCGTCCGTGCAGGAATTGAGCCGGCTCTGTCCGGTCTGAAACGAGAGGAATATCTTCCTTCTGCTGTTCGCTCACATCTGACTGTTTCTCTGGTTCTTCGGGGACTTCTTCTGTTTTCTCCGCCCCATCTAATGAGTTCGCCGTGAAGCCTTTCTCTTTCTCTTCCATCATCTGATACAAGCGCTCTCTTTGTTCGTCTGAAAGATTCAGGTATTCTGTCTCCATCATCCCATAGTTGACTTCCCGCAGATCATCCGCTGTTTCTGCCTGCTCAATCTCTTTCTGCCATCCGGCAAATGTCACTTCGCGGCTCACCACAAATTCGAGTTTTTCCAGTTCTCTCCGGCTCATGCGCTCCCAAATATCTCGGTTCTTTGTATGGAGCGAATAACTCTCTCCATCGTCATGCTGAGATACTTCATAGGTCAGCACATCCGGTTCTCCCCGTACCTCACAGGAAAAGACATACTCTGCGGTTCTCATGTGCGGGTAATACTCCCTGCTGTTCTCTTTGAAATTGGTAATCTCATCTGCCGTCAGCGGTTTTTCTGCTTCCTGTTCACGCGCCTGTTCCTGCACTTCTTCCCGAAACATCCTGACAAAACCGTCCAGCACGGCGGGATGGCTCTCCACCGTCCACTCTAACCGACGGTCATTCCCGAAAGGACTGATTGCCTCCCCGATTGGTACAGAAGCCGCCCACTCCTTGTTTGAAGGAGAGAAGCGCCCGTCCCAATCTTTCATCTGAATCGTCGAGGCCAGGACATACGCAACACGCTCCTCTCCAAACTGGTCGATCACGGGTTTCACAGCTCCGGGGTTTAAGTGCATCCCATCAAAATTATCTGCTACCGCCTTTTCGATAGCTTCTTTGCAAGCGACATTTAACCGTCTGGATTCTCGGTACTGCTCCAGTTCACCGTGCTCACGGGCATATGCTCCGTTCTGCATATTCAAAGGTTTTACTGCATCCTGATTGACCGATGCACTCTCATTTGCTCTGTTCTCTATATCATTCTGCGGCACAGTCTCCGATGTTTCTGTTACAGATTCCTCGTTTGCCACTGTCTCCGCAGCCAGGGAATCGTCTGCTTGAATTTCCTCCCTGTTCCCGATTGCTTCCGGTTCCGCTTCCTGCACTTCTCCATTCTGCACCGGCTCTGGCTCTGCAACAGCTTCATCCTGTACCCTTTCTTCCATACCGTTCCCAAGCGATTCAGGTTCCATCATCAGCTGCTGTGTCCACATTTCCTGCCGTTCCTGCATGAAGTCCGGCAAGGTCTGAAATCCGATGCTGTCCACATAATGTGCGCTTACCACACCGTTGCGATTGAGCAGAACCACATCACTGACAGACAGCGAATGTCCGGTAAAGTTTTGCGGACGGTTAAGGTTAAATTTCTGATATATGCTTTCAAGGGTATCGCCGTCCACAAGCTCGCCGCCATAAACCAGCTGATAATCCGAACCTCTGACGGTCATGCCCTGCTGATTCACAAAGTCCATGTTCATGAACCGGTAATCGTCCCCAGGCCCATCACGGTTGATCTGGTAAATCGCATAGCGCTCCCCGGAATCTTCCCATAACAGATTCTCATTTGCGCGAACAACTGCATCCTGCATATTCTCCGCCAAAGCCGAAATATCTGTATCCGCCATTCTCTGGCGGTATTCCTGTACAGAAATCTCCCCGCCTGTGAAGTTCAGCTCCTCACCCAAGTATAAGAAGCCCTGTTCGGGAAGGTTCAGCGGATACATGGTCAAAATAGCCGCCGCATGGTTTACAACAACATTGTTCTCAACCGTGACGGGGCTGCCGGGGTCGTAATCTGAGCCGCGCAGATCATAACGGTAAAAGCCTGCCGGTATCTCCTCATCTGAAATCCTTCCGTTGCTGTAAAGCGCAGGCACCTCAAAAATCTCCACTTCCTGATATTCTGTAGCTTCCATGTACTGCTCCTGCTGTTCCCTCTGCAGCTGTATCTGTTCGGTAAGCTCGTCGATAAATTCCGCCGCCGTATGACGAATCGTATCCATCGAAGCGCGAAGCTCTTTCATCTCCATGCTGCTGCTCCAGGACGCCACATAAGCAAACGAATAATCGGATGTGTCAATGCCAAACTGCTGGCATACCGTATAAGCAACGCTTTCCGCTTCAACCTCCCTTGTCATATGGTCTTTTTCAATGCCCTGCTCCTTCATCATCTCACGGTCATGGAGACGCGCGTGGGCAATTTCGTGGATTGCCGTCTTTAAGGTCTGGCTTTCACTCATGTCGCTCTGAATCACGATTTCCTTATTTGCGCTGTTATAAAATCCCTTTGCGCCGC
>JAJQEO010000053.1:0-1423 GCA_021201665.1 Lachnospiraceae bacterium
GGGCTGGCGCAGGCACGGGTACAGGAGCGGACCCAGGTGCTGGCGCAGGCACGGGTACAGGAGCGGACCCAGGTGCTGGCACAGGCACGGGTACAGGAGCAGGCACAGATCCCGGAGATGGTACAGGAACAACCACAGACGATCCGGTCTATGATCCTCAAAAAGTGAAGCAGCTGAAACAGGAATCAGAAGAACCAAAGATGGTGTGGCCGGAAGAAATTGCAGGGCCACTGAAGAAAAAGATATTCGGGCAGGATGAAGTGATTGACGAAATTGCCCGGAAAATTGTCATCAACAAAATGAGGAAGGATAAAAAGCTGCTGGTCATGGTCTTTATCGGACCGACAGCCACCGGTAAATCAGAGACGGCAAAGTCGCTCTCAGAAATCCTGTCCGATTGCTATGAAACTCCCTACGGTTATATTGAGATAGCCGGAAACGAATTTATCAGTGAACATACGATTAATAGATTCTTTGGAGCGCCTCCGGGATATGTGGGCTATGGAAAAGACCCGGTCCTGGCTCCGGTAAGAAAGAATCCGAGACATGTAATCGTAATTAATGAAGTCGAAAAGGCAAATACAAAATTGCTGGAAGGCCTTATGGAGGCAATTGATACGGGATATCTGGGAATGGCTGACAATTCGAAGCCGATTGACCTGAATGAATGTATTCTGTGCTTCACCTCCAACATCCCGGTTAACCAGGAGGGCTTTGACAAAATGAGCCGGTACGAGCGGGAAGAAGTATGCAGGGACGCTTTCACGAAGCATTCCAACAGACCCGAAATCAGCGGAAAGATCGGCAACTTTGTAGTATTCAACGACCTTTCCGACACGGCTTCAATGGAAATCGTTGTGAAATTTATAAAAGAAGAACTGGGAAATTACAGTCTTGGGCTGACCCATATCGATGAATGCCTGATGGTTGATTTTCTGAAGCATCAGACGAAATACGGCGCCCGCGGAATCCGAAGTGTTGTGAGGGATTCTATTGGTGAACACCTTCTCAAGGGGAGAAAGCTTGAGGAGTTAAAAGACCGGTCAGTATCATTAAAAGGAACGATTGATCACATAGAATTTGAAATAGCGTAAGCTGGAGGGGACGAATATGAAGGGGATTGCAGAGATGATTGGAAGGGGAATCAGCGCAATGACGAAGGGGATGGATGCAATGATGAATTCTTTTAGCAGCAGCGCAGGGGAGTGCGAAGGAAATTTCTGTAAGCAGCCGGCTGGAAGTGAAGTAGAAGCCCGGCAGCAGGCGGCCGGAAGCGAAGCAGAAGCCCGCCAGCAGGCGGCTGGAAGTGAAGCAGAAGCCCGCCAGCAGTCGGCTGGAAGCGAAGCAGAAGCCCGGCAGCAGGCGGCCGGAAGCGAAGCAGAAGCCCGGCAGCAGGCGGCCGGAAGCGAAGCAGAAGCCCGGC
>JAJQEO010000053.1:1523-16560 GCA_021201665.1 Lachnospiraceae bacterium
GGAAGCGAAGCAGAAGCCCGGCAGCAGGCGGCCGGAAGCGAAGCAGAAGCCCGGCAGCAGGCGGCCGGAAGTGAGACAGAAGCCCGCCTGCAGCCGGCCGGAAATGAAACATATGCCCGCCGGAGGTCGCGCAGGAGCGATTTATTTGGCGGGAAGAAGCGGGCTGGGGGCAAGAATGCTGCTCCGGATAAAGGCGTCAGATTTGCCGAAGAGGTGCTCGATGATTTTCGGAAAAATGTGGGCAGGTTTCGGGCGGAAACCGGCGGAATGCTGGCTTCCAGAAGGGATCCGAGGCTGATTGATGTCTGCCATTTTGATACTTATTCAGAAAATACAACCGGAACCTTTTACTATGACGTAGAGTCCATGTCGAAAGTGTACAGAGAGTGGAAAAGACTTGGTTACACAACGAACGGAATTTACCATTCTCATCCGCTCGGAGCCACCCGTCCGTCATTTCATGATATTTCTTCCGCGCTACTGCACCTGAGATTTTTTGATCTGGATTATTTTTATCTTCCGATCTTCCAGAACGACCGCAAAGGACTTTATACGATGTATTTCTACGTGGTACGTAAACAGGGAGAGGTCCTGGAAGTCAATCTGGATTATGTATTGAAAGCAAACGAAGAAGGCTATTCTTATTCTCCGTTTGCGAGATGGAAACAGGTATATCCGATCAGAGAGCTGGATGCATACCGGGACGAAATCAACAGGAGCGAGGAGAGCGAAGAAATGAAAGAGGATGAAGAGATGAAGAACACCGAAGCAAAAAACCTTTCCGAAGCGGTATCTCCTGCCGAGGATGCCGCGGTCAGTGGAGCAATGGCGGACACTGCCCCATACTTTGATAAAGTAAAAGACCTTTATCCGCCGCATGTGCTTGACAAAGTGATTATTTCCGTCGGTACGGGCGGAGCGCGCAGCGCGCTGACCAATTTCGCCAGATGCGGATTTAAAAACTTTATTCTCATCGAAGCGGACATTGTGAGCGAGAGCAACATTGCTACGCAGGCTGTGCATATCAGCGAAATAGGCAGGAAGAAGACAGAGGTCATCAGGGAGGAAATCCTTGATATCAATCCGAACGCGGTCGTTGTCTGCGTAGACCGGTTCCTCGACGACTCCATGTCCGACGAAGAGTTTAAAGGGTACATGGATCTGTTTCCGGGTAAAAAGCCAACCGATTATCTGATTCTTGGCTGCACAGACAATTTTGAGGCGCAGAAGCGCAGCTCCATCCTGGCACTAAAATATGGAACGCCTTACCTGGCAGCCATGATGTACAAATCCGGCGCGGCGGCAGAGCTCATTTTCGTATATCCCGGTGTCACAGAAAGCTGCCCCCGGTGTCTTCTCGGAAGCCGGTTTGAGAAATACGAAAATGGCTTTGAAAATGATGTGGATTCCTCCGCATGCCCGATCTTTGCGACAGAAAGAATGAATGCGCTCAAGGGATACATTGCCCTCATGCTTCTGATGTACCATGAAGCACCGGGGAGTATATACGATGAGATGCTCGATTCGGTAAAAGACCGCAACTTTGTGCAGATCCGGCTGACACCAAATGTCAGAGATACCCTGGGAATCAGCATTTTCGACAGAGCCTTTGAGCAGGCGAAAAGATATACATTTATGGATGAAACGGTCTGGATTCCGCAAAAACCAGATCATCCATCCAACGGATACGCACCCTGCAGACTCTGCGGAGGTACCGGGCATCTGGAGCAGCTTTATATGAAGTGGGAGGATACAAGGAAGGATTTTACTCTAATCCGTCCATAGAAGGATAAAAAGGGATTTTGTTTTTGACCGGTCATAGAAGGATATTGCTTTTATCCGTCGTAACTGTTCAGTACCTTCACAGTTACGAGGCTTATCCCGCACAGAGTGCGGGATGCCGCCCCGGCGAGGGGAAAAGCCCATCTAAAATCGCTTCGCGATGGGGCTTTTCCCCGCATGCTATATACTTTCATACGTACCTCGCAGCAGGTGCGAGGTACTGTCCTGAATAGTTACTATCCTTCTATAGAAAGACAAAGAAAGGGTGATAAGCTATGAGAGAGTTTGTTTATGGAACGGACGCACAATACGCTATGTTAAAAGAATCTCTTGAGGATCACCTGTGTCATGTGTATTCGAAATGTTTTATGCCGGGCGGCTGCAGTAAGGAGACGGCCAGAATCGGGTTCGAGAAAGAGGGCGAAACGTATGCTCTGTACATCGATAAAGGAATTACGTGCAGTAATCATCGGGCTCCCGGTTCGTTTAAAGACTGGCTGGCTGACGGAACTATGAGATTTCTGGATTTCACAGACATGAAGAAATTCCTGAGAAATTTGAGATGCATGTATTAAGTGAGGAGGAGCGAAATGGCAGGGTGGATGATAATTTTGATGGTGGTTGTAGCAGCAGCTGTTGCAGGGACGGTGGCAGGATTGATCGTATGGAAAGTGAAAGAAGGGAAAAGTCGTGCCGCCGCGCGGTCCTCCGGCACAGCGTCCCGGACCGGGCAGACAGGGAGCGGAGCATCCGTGCGGCCCGCAGGCACAGCGGCCCGGGCAGGGCAGACGGGGAGCGGGGCAGTCATGCGTTCCGCCGGGACAGCGGCCCGGAGCGGGCAGACGGGGAGCGAGGCCGCCGCGCGGACTGCCGGGACAGCAGCCCGGAGCGGGCAGACGGGGAGCCGTGCCGCCGCGCGGACTGCCCGGACTGCCGGAACAGCGGCCAGGAGCGGACAGACAGGGGGCGGAGCCGCCGCGCATTCCGTCGGCACAGCACTCCTGACCGGGCAGACGGGGAGCGGGGCCGCCGCGCGGTCGGCCGGGACAACGCCCCGGGCAGGGCAGACAGGGAGCGGAGCCGCCGTGCGTTCTGCAGACACAGCGTCCCAGAGAGGAACCAGATCCGTCCCAATGGCGCAGCGGACAGAAACAGGCCCAATGGTATACTATGCAAACGATAAGCATGGATGCGCAGACGTAGAATACCGGTTTAATTACAAAAAAGTAAATGGTTCGTGGCGGGCATACATTCTGAAAATGCCGGATCTGGGAACCCGGGCAAAAGAGGGCACGATCACTCACCGTTTGTTTGATGGAAACAAACCGTACGTCTGCTGGAACAGCCCTGTGCAAACCCTGCATGACATGCAGGTCATTTCCCGGGTATGGGCAGACAATATACAGGAATATATAGCGACAGGCAAGAGGTTTGGATGATACTTGCCTAAGCCGAAGCGAAAAACACTTGCCAAAGCCGAAGTGAAGCGAAAAAACAGTTTGACATTCCAGTTTTATTCCAGTAGAATGGACGATATCAGGATTGATCGGATCAACATGCGTGCGAAGCACCGGATCGGAGCTTTCTATAAAAAACATACAGGAGGAATGAGCTATGAACAGAGCAGCACAAAGCTATATCAACACATTGCAGAAGAATGACATCAAGGTGAAGGAAACCTTTGAGACCGAAAAGGGACAGACCGTAGTAAAATGTGGGTGGAACCTGTCGACTACCAAGATCGACATTCTTGTGGTGTTCCCGGAGGATTGTAAGTATGCGGAGATCCGCTGCTTTAACTTTGCTAAGGTTCCGAAGGATCGCCTCGGACATGCCCTGATCGCATGCAATGAACTGAACAAGAAATACAAATGGGTGAAGTTTTACGTGGACGAAGACGGCGATATAACAGCCGAGGACGACGCGATCATTGACGTAGCTACCTGCGGCGATGAGTGCTTTGAGCTTATGATTCGTATGACTCAGATCGTGAATGAGTCCTACCCGGTAGTCATGAAAGCGATTTATGGCTGAGCTGCGCAAATTACTGCGTAAGGAGGGTTATCGTTTATAAGGAAGGACATCGACTGATCTTTGCAGGAAGGAATGATGCGGATTTTTATGAAAAAAGAGCGGGAATGGCAGAGACCATATCCTGCTCTTTTTTATGCGCAGAGCCGGGCAAGGAAATTTGCGGCTAAAGCCGCACCCGGCTCGCGCGGCGGATAGGGGAGAAGGGCGTTCCCCTATCCGATTGCACACGGCCGCGCAAGGAATTATTCCGGCTAAAGCCCATGTCACAAGGGTCTACGCTTACGCATCGCTTCGGTCGGCGCTAAACGGTCCTGCGTGCCGGTGGCACGCGTTTAGGACGGACCGGAGCGAAGCGTAGATGCCACTGGCACTCAGCGCCTTCCGACTTCGTCGGCAATCTTTATGACATTGGACGCAGCCCAGAACTCATAGCCCGCACATTGCCGTGCCGCAGCTCAGAACTCATAACTCACGCATTTGCCGCATCGCTGCTCAGATCTTCGCCATCGTACTCGTCGTCATAATCCTCATCATAATCATATACATCGAGATCCCCGAGATTTTCCGCCTCGCCGGAGGCGATTGCATCGAATGCTTCCTGCGGAACGGTAATTTCGACGGTATCCTCGTAGGAGATGGAATAGTCCATGGAGGTGTCGTTGAGAATGATCTCGATCGTCGTAGTGGTGTCTGAATCCTCATCGTCAAAGTAAGCGCCGATCATTTCCGTCACAAACGCATTGATCGAGGTCATGTCTGTATCGTTGAGATCCATATGCATGCCGACCGGCAGATATGTCGTGGTTTCTACATAATACTCAATTTTGATCTGCAGGCCATCTAACAGCTCGATGACCATTTCTACCGTCTCATCGTCCAGACCGGCCTCTTCGGAAAGCTCCTCGCCCAGGAGCTCCTCTGTTTTATCAATGATGGTGGTCAGGCTTTCAGAATCAATGACAGCAGAGAGAAGGTAGCACTCTGTGCCGTTATAATCAGCAGCCTCGGAAGCAAGCTCAAAGGTAAGTCCCCACTCGGCCAGATCACTATAATCATAGGAGGAAGACATATCAAGCAGAGAATCCAGGTCGAGGTCGACGCCCAGGTCGGACGCACTGCCGTACTGCCAGGTACCCTCGCCTTCTTCATCGTAAGAAGAATCCTCCGTATAAATGTAAGCATTCAGCTCATCGTCTTCAGTCACCATGTAAACCTGCATTGCGATAGTCTCAGCTGTGCCGAGGGCTGAAACGCTGAAGGAACCTGTCACTGACGTGGCAAGCGGATCCAGCGCGGCTGCGATATCCAGGTCGGCCGTTACAAGCGCCTGGATCGTAGTGGTGGTCGACCCGTCGCCAATCGCTACAGAAACATCGAAATTCATGTCAAATTCGGAGGTCATGCTCTCCATGGAAGCTGAGCTTTCCTGCATTTTTTCCATAACGCTCTCGGCTGTCTCGGCACTGTCAAAGCCGCAGAGCATGGATGCCGCGCCTAAAGCTAAAAATCCTAAAACCAGTTTTCTCTTCATCTCCAGAAATCCTTTCCTTTTGTGTAAGCTGGGCGCCGGATATCCGGCATTGCCGTATCTCACTGGATGTGTCCGTGAACTGCGGACATCAACGCGCCTCATTTATTCCCGCGAAGCAACGAGCTAAGTAGCCGGAGTCATAAGGAATCCGTCGGCAAGCCGACACTTTATGACATAGCAAGCACGATATGTGTGGAGGGTGGTACCCATCGGCCATGATTATAACATTTTAGAGTGACTGTTGTCCACAAGAGAAGTCTTAATTTGCAAAATTTAAGAAAATGTTTCGTTGCCTTCGCAGCCGACCGGCTCTGCGATGCCCATGAAGCACGGCGGGCCTGGTATTTACCGCCAGACCCGCCGCAGGACAAATCTTATGCTCATTGTGGTTCTGCATGCAAGGAGGAAGATCTCCGCAGCGCGGGTTTTCCTTTCTGCAAAATATCTGTAAAAAGCAATCTCATAATCTCGCTTCAGCGCATATCGACATTCAGCTTGTGCTTCAGATTCCCCTGAATCTTCTTCATGAAGCTCTCGATATTTTTCGGGGAAAGGGGTCCCTCATGCGACACAAAGGTAATCTCGAACGCCATGCTTTTTTTGCCCTTGCCAATCTGCTCGCTGCGGTAGACATCGAAAAGCTCGACGTTCTCGATGTATTTGCAGGCTTTTTTGATCGTGTCAACGAGGACGCCGCATTCCAGAGATTCCTCGGCCACTACGGCGAGATCGCGGGTCACTGCCGGGTACTCAGAGACAGGCTGGTAGCGGACAGTGTCCGAAATATGGGCGTTCAGCGCGGCCCAGTCGATTTCCCCAAGGAAAATCTTATAGCCGGCCTTGCTGTCCTTCGGCAGATCCAGCTCGTTGGTCACGCGGTTGGCCAGCCTGCCGAACATGCCCACGCGCTCGCCTTCGCAGAGAATGTAGGCGGAAATGCCCGGGTGCAGCCAGGACACATCCTGCGCGCGCTCATAGGTGAACTCCAGGCCGAACGATCCGGCGAGCCCCTCGACGATGCCCTTTACCGTGAAAAAGGTTTCCTTGCCGCCGAAAGCCGCGAATCCCAGATGCGGAATTTCATCCGGCAGCTCCGTGACGGGCAGCTGCTTTGGCACGTAGATGCTGGAAAGCTCGAAAATCCGGCCCTCGCCGTTGCCGCGCTTGATGTTGGAGACGATGGTGTTCAGCATAGAGGGCGCAAGCAGTGGACGCATGATGGTCAGGTTGGCCGAAATCGGGTTCAGAAGCCGGATCACATTGCGCTCTGGCGCGTCCTCCGCGATGTGCAGCGCGTCCAGATCGGCGTCCGCATAGAAGGCCAGCGTGGAGACCTCCTGGCAGCCCTGAGAGCACATGGCGCGTTTCAGCTTCGCGCGGCGCCTCTGGTCCGCGTTCTGGCCGCCGTTGGTGACCGCCGCCGTCGAAAGGAAGGTCGGGACGATGTGGTCGTAGCCGTATTCGCGGATGACCTCCTCGGCCAGATCCGGCTCGCCGACCTCGATATCCTCGCGGTAGCGCGGCGCGGTCACATCCAGCACATCACCGTCGCGGGTCACCTGGAAATTCAGTCGCCCAAGGATGTCAAGGATGTCCTCCGCCGGGACTTCGATGCCCAGGATTTTATTGATACCGCTGATGGTCGCGGTAAAATGCTTTCCTTCGCGGGGCGCTCCGGCGCTGACGTCAAAAGCACTGGCGGTGATTTCGCCGCAGTCAAGCTCCTGGATCAGGTGCAGAGCGCGCGCCATGCCGAGCTCGCAGGTATATTCAGAAATGCCCTTCTCATAATGGCTGGAAGCATCCGTGCTCTGCCCCAGGGCGCGCGAGGTCTTGCGCACATTATCGCGCATGAATTTCGCAGACTCAAATAAAAGCTGCGTGGTGTGTTCGGTGATCTCACTGTTCATGCCGCCCATGATCCCGGCCAGCGCGACCGGCTTGCTGCCGTCGCAGATCACCAGATTGCTCGGGTTCAAGGCAAACTCCTTTCCATCCAGAGTTTCGATGCTCTCCCCGTCGCGGGCGCGGCGCACCACGATCTTCGTGCTCTCCAGCGTGGACATGTCGAACGCGTGCATGGGCTGGCCGATTTCCAGCATCACAAAGTTCGTGATATCGACGACATTGCTGATACTGCGCAGCCCGCAGAGAGCCAGGTCGCGCTTCATCCACTGTGGCGACTCGCCGGGCGTGATGTTGCGTACCCCATGTCCGAGATAGCGTGGGCAGAGATCCGGCGCCTCCACCGTGATATCGAGTCCTTCATAAATATAATCGCTGGTTGTATAGTCCGTGGCCGGCATTTTCAGAGGCTTATTCAGCACTGCCGCCACCTCGCGTGCGATACCGAGGATGGACTGGCAGTCCGGGCGGTTCGCCGTAATGGAAATGTCAAAAATAAACTCATCCAGGCCGACCAGCGGCTTGATATCCGCACCGATGGGCGCGTCGTCCGGCAGCACCAGCAGCCCATTATAATCCGCGCCCGGATACAGGTCGTCATTCAGCCCCAGCTCCGTCCCGCTGCAAAGCATGCCGCAGCTCTCATATCCGCGCATTTTTCCTTTTTTAATCTTTGCCACGCCGATCACGGTCTTGTGATCCTTAGCCGTCTCAATGACCGTCGCCCCGACCCGCGCGACCGGAAACTTCCCGCCCGCGTGCACATTGTCCGCGCCGCAGCAGATCTGCAGCAGCTCGCCCGAGCCGTCGTCCACCCTGCACAGAGACAGGTGCGTCTCCGGGATCGGCTCACACTCCAAGACCTGGCCGACCACCACGCCGGAAATATCCTTCCCGACTTCGATCAGCTCCTCCACCTCAAAGCCGCAGCCAAACAGCCTGCGCTCCAGCTCTTCGGCGGTCACATCAATGTCTACATATTTTTTCAGCCAACTAAATGGTATTTTCATATTCATCTACCTTTCCGCAAATGGCACCTGTCGGTACGGATGCCCGGGATTACCATTTGCAATTATATTACCCATTACAATCCCTTGGATTGTTCATATAAAACTCAGCTTACTGTCAGTCGCGGAACAGCAGCACAAATCTCATTTCGCTGTCAGCCGCGGAACAGCAGCATAAATCTCATCTCGCTGTCAGTCGCGGAACTGCCTCAAAAATCTCAGATCATTCTCATAGAGCAGACTGATATTATTGATGCCGTATTTCAGCATTGCGATACGCTCAATGCCGATACCAAACGCCAGTCCCGAGTATTCCTTCGAGTCAATGCCGCAGTTTTCCAGTACCCGCGGATGCACAATGCCGCCGCCTAAAACCTCAATCCAGCCGGTCCCCTTGCACAGCGGGCAGCCGCAGCCGCCGCACTCAAAGCAGCTGACGTCAACCTCCACGCTCGGCTCCGTGAACGGGAAATAGCTCGGGCGCAGCCTCGTGCGTGTGTCGCTGCCGAAGATTTCCTTTACAAACGCGTCAAGCATACCCTGCAGATCGCAGAGCGTGATGGTCTCATCCACCACCAGGCCTTCCATCTGGTGGAACATCGGAGAGTGCGTCGCGTCAGAGTCTGAGCGGAACACACGCCCCGGCACCAGCACCTTGATCGGCGGTTTTTTCGCGTCCATCACACGGATCTGCCCCGGGCTGGTGTGCGTGCGCAGCAAAATATCCTCCGCTACATAAAACGTATCCTGCATATCCCTGGCGGGATGATTTTTCGCCACATTCAGGCGCGTAAAATTGTGATCGTCATCCTCAATCTCCGGTCCCTCGAAAATTTCAAATCCCATCCCGGAGAAAACATTGATCATCTCATTTTTCGTAATTGTGATCGGATGCAGCGACCCGACCCGGTTTTTCGCCGCCGGGAGCGTAATATCAACCTGCTCCGTCTTATCCCTCGCGGAAAGCTCCAGCTCCTCAATTTTCTCACGCGCCTCCTGATAACGCGTCTCCACATAGCTCTTAAACTCATTGATCACCCGGCCGGTCGCGGGGCGCTCCTCCTTCGGCACCTGCCCCAGGTCCTTCATCAGAGCCGTGACGGCTCCCTTTTTCCCCAGAAAAGCCTGCCAGAACTCATCCAGATCCTTCTTCGAGCGGATCGAATCCAGCCCGCTCTCCATCTGCTCTCTGAGAGCTTTGATTTTGATTTCCATAAAAACACCTCTTAATATAATAATGAAAGAATCCGCGCGGGGAGCGGTCGCTTTGGCAACATAATTTCCTGTGCGCTCCTGCGCATGAAAAAAGCCTCGTCCACAAAAGGGACGAAGCTGCTTATCTCCGCGGTACCACCCAGACTTCCGCCGCAGACTGCGGCGACACTTAACCTGCCTGTAACGGGGCGAGCCGTTTCGCGCTAATCGGACACCTGCTACACCTGTCGGGGCAAATCAGATATCGCATACTGCAATCGTCTGTTCCGAATACCGTATGCTGCACATCGTCTGTTCCGGATACCGTATGCTGCACATCGCCTGTTCCGGATACCGTATGCTGCACATCGCCTGTCTCAAGTATCGCATACTGTAATCGTCTGTCTGTCGATCAGGGAATCCTTTCACACGAACCACTCCGGAGTGAATTTGCACAGATCCGTTCGGAAGGCCTTTCAGCCGATGAGCCTTCTCTCTGGGGGAATCGCGCTGCGGCGATCCCATTTCCCGGAGTCCTGTACACTGTCTCCATCAGTGTGTTTGAATGTGTTTAGCTTTCACTTTCGCCATTATATTACCTGGCTGGGGGATTTGTCAAATAAAAAAACGGGGAATTCAGCTGGTTGTATGGGGAGTTCAACTGGTTGAACCGGCGGCTGATTCAGCTGCTTTTCGACAGCTTTTCAGCGCTGCCTTTTAAGTGGCTGACCCGCCGTCTGTTGTACCAGGATTTTTGGCATTTCGTATCGATTCCATCATCTGATTATATTTATCCAGGCTCATAAGAACCACATTTTTTCCTTCCTCACATGGTACAACGATCGTTTCATTTTGCTCGCAGGCCAGGTCGCAATATTTTTTCAGATTGCTGCGCATTGCGGAAAAGTTAGTGGTTAGCATAGACATCTCTCCTTTGTATACTATAAAAGATCTATGGAACATGTTTTTTGTATTTATGATGCAATGAGAGCCGCGCAATTAAAAATCGCTGCGTGATTGCATATCCCGCACAAAGTGCGTGATGCCCACGCCCCACAATCAAGGATTGGGGGCAAAACCCGGCGAGGGGCGCGGTGCCGTTCTCGATTTTCTGCGAAAATCGGAACATTACCTGCATCCATACTCGCAAGCGAGTATGGACATATGATACAGTGACTGAAATTTTCTGTCAAGAAAGAATTACTCACCTAGAAAAAATCAGAACTTTAATTTGCAGTTACTTAATTACAGGGCGTAATTACAATGCTGTAATACATATAAATTATTGCGAAGATTGCATAAACATCTGGTGAGCAATATATAATTTGCTAAAATAACACATGACATTGTATATCTTGAAATAAAATAGATGACAGACAAGTTTTCTGTGATAGAATGTGTGTCATCATATTTATGATGGGGTGTATTAAAATGGCATTTTATTTAAGAAGTATAATGTTGGTCAACAAATGCAGGAAACCTTTGAGACAAAAACCATGTTATCCGTGCAAAACTTAACAAATTTCGTAGCAGCGAAAACGTTGAGTTCGTGGAAATCGCACAAAAAAATTTGAAGAAATTATGAAATTTGTGTTGCAAAAATCTCCCGAACAGTTTATGATGTTACAAAGATTCTTTTTCCAGCTATCAGTATCTCCATACGACAACGAAGCCGAAAAGATCGAACGTTGCAAGGCAAACAGCACCATAAAAGCAGAACCAAAAGGACGTCGGCTGAAGGGAATTCGTCTCCTGACAAGGATTCGTATCCTCGATTCGCATCCTCGCAAGAAGGGACAGCCTGAGAAGATGCGATTTTAAAAGCCGCAGAATTCTTAATTCTTTTAAAATGAAAGGGGAAAAAGTATGTTCAGTAGCAAAAAAACATCTCGGGGGAGACGGTTTCTGGCAATAGCATTAGCGATGGCTATGATATTGCAGCAGGCCGGGATCACCACGCTCGCTGACGACGGTACCACACTGGCTGCCGAGACGGCTGTGACAGAGAGCGTCACGGAAGCGGCTGTGGCAGCGATCTCAGAGACAGAAGAACAGTCTGCTACGGAGGAGACGACCGAGCTGACGACGATCACAGAGACGCAGGCGGAGACGACTGCGCAGACATCGGCTGTTTCGGAGACAACGGCATCTACAGAGGCGACTACAGAGACGACAGTGGAAACGACAGAGGCGACGGATACAGAAGCGCAGACGAGCAGCGAAGCGGAGACGGAAGCCTCTTCGGAAGACATCGGTCTGACGGGCGAGACGGCGGTGGACCCGGAGGAAATGACCGAGGCACTCACTGAGATGCAGACTGAGGCTCTGACAGAAGAAGAGACCGGGGTACTCGCTGAGACGCAGACCGAGGCTCTGACAGAGGAAGAGACTGAAGCCCTGACAGAGGAAGAGACCAAGGCACTCGCTGAGGCGCAGACCGAGGCTCTGACAGAGGAAGAGACTGAAGCACTCACTGAGGCAGAGACCGAGGAGACTACGGAAGAGGATTCCAATGTGGGGATTATGGCAGCAGGGATTATGATGGTGAATGAATCCGAATCTGACGAGACGGAGACAGCCCTTTCTCTGGTCAGTAATGCCACCATCAATGTTGAACTCCTTACAGTAAATGGGGAGACCTATAACGCCAGTACAGAATATGACAGGGACAGCACATTCAAATTCCAGCTGGCGTACAGTGAACTTTCGGAGGCTTTGGTTTCCGCAGCAGGCGGAGTAGTATACTATACGCTTCCGGACGGGCTGCTGATCCTTGGGGATACGACGGGAACTATTTATGACGATGATGGATACGCCTGCGGCACCTTTGCAATTGTAGGAAGCACGGTTTATTTCTATTTTGATTCGGACTGGCTGGCCCAATATGAGGGAAGTGAGATTCACGGGACTTTCACGTTTTCAGCAAGTCTGTCGGACAGTTCTACACAGAACACGGATTCGACAACGATTAAGTTTGAAGGAAGTTCAGATATCACCATCAATTTTGATGATGGAACGGTAACAGGCAGTAAAAAGGCAACGATCAATTCTGATGGGACTGTTACATTCACGATCACCTTCACGGTGGAGGACGAGGATGCCGCAGTGACTCTGACGGATGTCCTTGGCAGCAACCTGTATTTTACCAGCGGCACGACCTTTGTGCTGGATAGCACAACGGATATTACATCTTATTTTACAATCAGCGGAAGTACGGCATCTGACAGCACAACCACCAGCTCGTCCGTTGGCACCACTACTACCGGAAATACGGCGACCGCTACGCTGCCGTCTACTCTGATGACGATTGGCACGCATACGATCACCTATACGGTACTGGTTTACGATACAGCATCACTGGACGCTACCGGTAATACTGTAAACTGGTCATGGTATACGGATGGCGAGGGAGAACCCGATGGGAACGGCAGTACGACTTCGACGGTTACTTTCCAGAAGTCTTCTGTGAGCAAATCGCACAGCTATACTCTGGATAGCGAAGGAAATTTGATCATTACCTGGACGATTGTCGTTACCCCGGATTCCTTTAGCAGCGTGCTTGGCTCCGTTGTGACAGATACGGCCGGAGATAATCAGCATTTTTATGGGACATTGACTGTGAAGCGAGGCTGGTATCCGATTGTGGATACAGTGAATATTGCTGCTTCCAATCTGGTTACAACGGATGCCTCAGGCAATGAGGTACTTACCTATACTTTTCCAAGTACCGGCTTTACGTCTGAGACTACGGAAGATGGAAAGAACTACGCCGGAGACACAGAAATCGGGCAGGAATATCGCATTACCTATCAGACGATCATATACGCAGCCGATCTTCCGGCTGCGGGAGAGTCTATGACCATCAGCAACTCCGTTGATGTAGACGGTAATGAGGATGCTGGGGATTCCTTTACCTACACTTCTCCGGAATCAGAGAAGCCGAAGATGGTAAGCAAGTCAGGTGAAGAGAAGACATCTGCGTCGACTCCGACCATCACATGGACGATCACGGTGGATCCGACCGGATGGACAAATGTGAAAAACCTTACGGTGAAAGACACTCTGTATGATGGGGGCGGAAATAATCCGTCTTATGTAGCCGGTACGTTAAAGGTTACAACCGCAAGCGGAGAGACACTTACGGAAGGGACGGACTATACCATTACCTGGTATGATTCCAACAACGATGAGGTTACGGATGTCACCACAGCTGCATATTATGTAATTACATTTTCAATTGAGATTACGGAAAAGATTTACATTACTTATGATGTTACCTACAATTCCACAAATAAGACGATTACCGGACAGAATCTGGTACATGCCACATATACCTATGGCGATGACGATACTGCAGGTGAGGAGGATACAAGCGGGTACAAGCAGATTACACAGGATATCGCAAATGAAGTGAATGTAGATAAGACAGGAAACCTGACCAGCGGGAATACCGCTTCCTGGTCGATAGTTATCAACTCTAAAGATGGCACTTATGCGGATGGGGCTCTCAGTAAACGAATTTATACAGTGACTGACCAGCTTCCGGAGGGAACGACTCTGGATACGACTTCTGTGGAACAGGCTGTGTATAATTATAGTACCGCAACCTATGTTGCCAGTGGGAGCAGCAATATTACTTATTCCTATAATTATGACCAGGACAGCAACACGATTACCTTTACTTACAATATAACCAATGCGTCTGACAATGATCTTTGGCTGATCCTGACGGCATCCTACAGTACGACGATTACCAGCACAAACGTATCGAGCGTGAGCGGCAGTACCGCGACCTATACGAACAATGCGACGGTAAAGGCAGGGGATGATATTGTCGGCGCAGACAGCGCTACAGTGGAGGTTAACACAAACCTGACAAAAGCGGCTGCGGAGGTTTCCGGCAGTGATGGACTTAATCAGATCGCCTATACGATTGGCGTGAATTATGGCGGGGAGGATCTGAGTTCCGGGTCGGATACCCTGACGCTCACAGATATTCTGGATGAGAGCGTGACTCTGGTGATGAGTTCTGTAAGCGTGAAACGTATGTACGCGGACGAGAACGGCAGCTATGATGTGGACTATACCATTTCTTACGAGACGCTTGTGGATGGCAGTGGTCAGCTTACACTTGTTGTTCCTGACGGTGTGGCACTGTGGGTGACCTATAATGTAAAGGTTTCCGGAACAACGGGATCAACTATCACGGTCAGCAATACCGCGACCCTGACCGGAGTCACAAACGCTTCGCAGAAGGTTGAAATATCAATTGAGATTCAGGACGCTTCCGCTACTGCAGGCGCGCTTAAAGACGGCACGCTCAAGATTGTAAAAGTCGACTCCACCGATATCAATACAAAGGTAGAGGGGGCAACATTCGAGCTGTACCAGGTGAATATAACAGATGGTTCGGTGACTAAGACAGGCGATTCCGCTGCGACGGATTCGGACGGAACGATTACCTTTACAGGACTGCAGAAAAACACACTGTATTATTATGTCGAGACTGATGCTGCGACAGGATACATAAACTTGACTTCCCTAGCAACTTTATTAGTACCACAATTTATTAGCACTAATATTT
>JAJQEO010000065.1 GCA_021201665.1 Lachnospiraceae bacterium
CTTTATTTACAATAAAAAAGAGAGGTGAAAACCTCTCCAAAGTGTTTAAGTGCCGCTCCGGTTTCTGCGCAACAACCGCAGAGTCCGGCATACCTCCACCCTCTCCATATTAAAAGCTGCCGGGAAACGCAGCCGCAGGATGGAAGAGCTGCGGATTTTTGACGAGTAACTGGTAAAAAAATGGTTGATTTTTTTTATGAAACGCAAATAATAAGGGTGTAAGGAGTCTGTTTTGTACAAATACAGATTTTGATGTGGGCTGGTCGTAAGACCCGGGTCCAACCTGTTCGGCGGGGAGACTCCCCGCCATTTTTGTATTCACTGTATTAAACTGTTTTACAGGTGAAGGAGAAATTGATGAAAGAACTGAGCATGAAAAGTTCACAAAAATGAATGTGAAATTTTGGTAAAATTTCGAGCCTCGAAATTGCCGAAAATTCCTTTACAATCGGCCCAAACTGGCGTATATTTATAACAAATATTGTAACGTTGGTCTTCCTGCCGGGCGTGAAAAGGCGGGACAGAGAATTAGAAAGGTGAAAAGAGATGAGGGATACATACATAAAACCTCTGATCCTGGCGGAGGATGATTTGGCGGAGGGCGTGTATACCGCGAGCGGAAGCGGGAACACCAGCTATAGTATCTCATCGGCCGGAAGCTGGGGAAATGGCGATTCTACCAGTACAGCTCAGTTCAGCGTGACGATTGATAATTCTGGAGGTAGCGCTACAGATACATGGACGGTTACCTTGAGTGCGTCAGGAGGCAGCCTGCAGAGTATTAGTGGATCGTGGGTATACAGCAGTTCAGGCCAGGCATCGGTTTCCTGCAGTTCCAGTCAGGTAATTATCAGCGGTACCGGCACGTCGGCATCAGGAGGATTTCAGGTAGTTTATACCGGAGACAGTCTGACGTTGAGCTGATTTGATCGGAGATTGTTGTGGTTTCTGAGAAATAATGGAGAGTTTGTGGGCAATACAATTGAATAAAAGTAAAGGAAAGAGGGCGTAATGATGAATAAAAGATATGCAAGGCCAGTAATCCTGGCAAATGATGAGATTTCAGAGGGCGTGTATACGGCGAGCGGCACGGACTGCTATACGGTGACTTACAATATTCACCAGACCCCGGAGACGGGCAGGGGTGATTACCGGATTCAGATAAATGGGGTACACTCCGCGACACACCACAGCACAGCGCAGACGCTGGTGATTACCTTTAATCAGGCAGTCACCTATGTATCATCGAACGGATCGCTTGCTTCCGGGGATGGTACAGCTACATTGTCTGTCAACTATGCTTATCATAACAATGCGACAGACAATATTGGCCTTGGTGATCTGGTTGTTGAAGCAGATCAGGGTCTTGCGGTTACCAATGCATATATTGTATGTAATATGACCTGCAGCCAGCATGATTCATGAATATTACATTTATGTTCTGCCCGCTCCACGGAAAGGAGTGGGCAGATGAAAAAGGAAAGCTTCAGACAGAGGCTTCCTTTTTTTTACTCTTTACCCCATCAAAATTATCTCATCCATCAAAAACTGGCGGATGCCGATCGTGACGAGTTCGTATTTATCATAGCGCGGCTTTTTCCCCTCTCTCACATCAATGAATTTTTTACGGAAAAAATACAAGCGTAAATGTGGTATCGCAGGAACATTTATGTTATACTACGATGCATAGAAATGACTGGCTGTTTATACAGCATTTAGACGGAGGCCTTTATGAAATCTTTCAATACATCAGTTGCCTGTGTCCCGGAAAAGCACTATATGGTAGACATGACTGGCCGGGTAAACCAGATTATTGATTCACTGATTCGGGAAAATAAATATTTTACGATCGGCAGTCACGATTTGGAAAGTAATGGAAAAAGAATCCGTGAAGTGATTGTCTGATCAATGACAGGATGAGGCGTGCAGAAAACAAATGAAAGAGCGGCTGGCGTTTTACTGGGGGCGCATCAGGGCGGGGCGCCTGAAAGAATTTATCGAGCAAACGAAGTGGATTTACTCCTATGCGAGGCGGTACTGGCTGCCAATGGTTTTTTATACGGCACTCGGACTGACGGGGACGGTGGTGTCGCTGCTGTCCAGTCTGGTGTCGCGCGATCTGGTGGATATTATCACCGGGCACGAGACTGGTCTGGTAGTGCAGACGTTTTGCATGATGATCGGGCTGAATATCGGCAATACGATCGTCAGCATGATCTCGAATTACGCGTCGGAATGGATCAGTATGAAGGTCGACGCGGAGATTAAATCCGAGATTTTTGAAAAGATTCTGGTGACGGACTGGGAGAGCCTGACGAATTACCACACGGGCGACCTGCTGACGCGGTGGAGCTCGGACGCGAGCCAGATCTCCAGCGGCGTACTGAGCTTTATCCCGAACGCGATCATTTATGTGTTCCGGTTTTTCAGCGCGTTTGCGATGGTTATCTATTATGACTGGACATTTGCAGTATTTGCGTTTCTGGGGATGCCGGTGTCGCTGCTGCTTTCCCGGAGACTGATGCGGCGCATGGTGAACAACAATAAGCGCAGCGCGGCCATGGGCGCGAAGATGTCCGGTTTCAATCAGGAAGCCTTTTCGAATATCCAGACGATCAAGGCGTTCGGGCTGATCTCGATGTATGTGCAGCATTTAAAGGATCTGCAAAAGGAATACATAGATATGAAGCTGGATTTCCAGCGGATGTCCGTCTGGACGTCGCTGCTTCTGACAACAGTTGGGCTGGTGGTTTCTTATGCCAGCTATGGCTGGGGTATTTACCGGGTCTGGAGCGGGGCCATCAGCTACGGCACGATGACGATGTTTCTGTCGCTCTCCGGTACGCTGACCGGAGCGCTCAGCAACCTCACCTCACTGGTGCCGAGCGCGATCACCCTGACGACCTCCGCCGGCAGGCTGATGGATATCGTCGAGATGCCGCGGGAGGATTACAGCAACGCGCCGGAAGTGCAGGACTTCATGAACCGCAACAGAACGGAGGGCATCAGCCTGTATGCCGAACATATCCGCTATGCGTATCAGAACGGCACGCTGGTGTTTGAGAACGCGACGTTCTATGCCCGACCGCATGAGATTGTGGCGCTGGTCGGCCCGTCCGGCGAGGGGAAGACAACGATGCTGCGGCTGGTGCTCGCGCTGATGCCGGTGAAGGAAGGAAGTCTGACACTGTATGGCGGAGGAGCGGCGGCAGCGGGAACCGAACTTGTCAGCGAAGAGGCGGCAGGGAACAGACCTGTCAGCGAGGGTACGGCGGAGACCGAATCTGTCAGTGCTGAGGGTCATGTGCTGCAAGACAGTATCGGAAAAATGGACGGAGAAATGCCGGACTGCATCCCCATGACACCGGCCGCGCGGATGATTTTCTCCTATGTGCCGCAGGGAAATACGATGTTTTCCGGCACGATCGCGGGAAATATGCGCAATGTCAAGGAGGACGCGACGGATGAGGAGATCGTGGAAGCACTGAAAATGGCCTGCGCATGGGACTTCGTAGAAAAACTGCCGGATGGAATTTACAGTGAGATCAAGGAACGCGGCGGCGGGTTTTCCGAAGGGCAGGCGCAGCGGCTTTCCATTGCCAGGGCACTTTTGCGGAAATCGCCGATCCTTTTGCTGGACGAGGCGACCTCCGCGCTGGACGTTGCGACTGAACGGAAGCTTCTGCGCAACATCATGAGTGATGAATATCCGCGTACCTGCATTGTGACGACGCACCGGCCTACCGTGCTTACGATCTGCGACCGCGTGTACGCGATTCGGAACCGGAAGTGTGAGGTGCTGGGTACGGAGGAAGTAGAGCGGATGATCAAGGACTTCTAAGTGTGTGCGGCGTCAATCTGTCCTTTCATATAGATCGCAGCCTCATCCTCCTTTGTGCAGCTAAGATGCCGGATGGGCACGAGAGATGAGAGAGCATGGGCGAATTGGAGATTGATCTCCAGCTGCCCGCGTGTCCATACTGGCGAGATAAAACGTTGCGAGAGAAGCAGCACCTGCCGATCCGGTCCCGGGGTCAGGCAGAGGTTGTGCCTGGCCTGCTTTAAAAGAATAATTCCGCCGAGCGGATAGTCTTCTGTTGTCGAGGTACCGGAGGTTCCGCACCAGGGAAGGCCGCAGACCATGGGCTGTTCATTCTGGATGGTGAGCAGGTTCAGGTCACCATTTAAAATGGGGGTCTCAAACAGACGATTCCAGATCTCCGTGTGTGTGGATTTTCCGGCGCCGGAATGTCCGGAAAAGAGCCAGGCTTTTCCCTGATACAGGATAGAAGCGGAGTGCAGGGCAAATATTCCGCGCTTTTGCGCCAGATACAGATACGCCAGGCGAATGGCGTGAAAAAGCTCCGTGACGAGCGGTTCTTCAAAGGGCGGAGTACAGAAAAACCGCGCCGCTGCCCCGTCTTTGGAAAGATGGACCTCCCGGATCTGCGGTGCCTGCGGAAAATGAAGGAGATATCTGTCCCGGCAGTCCTGCACGGTCAGCTCTGGATGATGGATGAGAAAAGGAGCGTCCGCTAAACTGTCGCCGGGAAGTGCCGTGGCGATTTCAACCGTCAGATCAGCCTCATTCCGGGGTGGGCAGAAGAAAGGCTCGAATTCCGGCGCAAAGGCAGAAGCCGGGCCGACAAGACGCACCGAGAGACCGCCGATTTCCGCAAAATGCACCGAGAGTCCGCCAATTTCCGCAAAATGCTCTTGCGGTGAGGGGAGGGCATCGGTAATTTCATGGTTTTCTGCCGGGCGATCTGCGGGGGAAACAGGCGGAGCCGCGCAGGCTTCCGCTGGCAGAATTCCAAGAGCAGTCAGCTGCGCCAGAAATTCGTCCAGGTCCCTCTTAAACTGAGGCAATTCCTGTTCGGCTGCCTGATAGTGCGCCGCGAACGCTGACAGAAGCTCCTCCCTGGTCGGATCGTTCTGAAGCTGTTCCCAGAGGAAGGCACCAGTTTCATTGACAAGAATGCCTCTTTTGAGGTCAGCGACGGCCTGACCGAAGGGCAGGATGTATGGGGTTCCTGCAATGGTCTGCAGTGTCCAGCATTTGTCAGGCTTCATAATAATTTTCTCCCTTGAATAAGATGTAATTTTATATTTTGTCATTATTTGTTTCTCGATGGTATCATTACGCAAAAAACAGGAGATCGTACGCCGGATATGGAAAAACAGAAAGCAGATATCGAACAGCTTCTTGCCGAAGGGCGGGTCATTCAGTTAAAACCGCGCGGAACCAGCATGTACCCTATGTTTGTGGAGGGGCGTGATGAAGCGGTCATCGATCCAATTAAAAAGGTCACTCAGGCAGACGGCAGTCTGCGCCTGCGAAGGGGCGATGTTGTTCTTTACCGGCGCGACGGCGGAATACTGGTGCTTCACCGGATCAGCCGGTGCGCACAGGAAGGCTATTATCTGGTGGGCGACAATCAAAGCGTGGAGGAGGGGCCGATCCGGGGCGGCCAGATCCTGGGGATTCTGACCGGTTTTATCCGAAAGGGACACTACTGCCCGGCCCGTCATCCGGTTTATCAGCTGGCAAGCCGGATCTGGCTGATCCTGCTCCCGGTGCGTCCGAAGATCACACGGACTCTGCACCGGATAAAACGATCTGTAAACCCGTAGGCCGTTTAATTACGCGTTCATTATATCCGGCCTTACAAAAATGTCAAGCCGTGAAAAACGGTCCGTGAAAAAACAACGCTGAAAAAACAACCCTGGTAAAAGATTGCTTTTTACTTGCAATCATTTCAGGATGTGTTAGAATAAAGGCACGGTTACCGTCGGCGTTCGGAGAATTCGCAGAGGAATATTTCAGGGCGTTTACTTATTAACCGGCGGATATTGGTCTTTATCACAACATTCGAGCAACAGAAGGGCATGATACTACGGTTCCCAAAATCAGGAATAGGAGCGTGAGCGTTCCATTCCTGACCTTGTGTCCCTTGTATCATCACATAAAATAACACAGAAAAAGGAGAAAAATCATGGCGGATGAGATGAGCAGCAAGATTCAGGAAATGGGCGTTGTCCCGGTAGTTGTACTGGAAAACGCGGCGGACGCCGCACCGCTGGCGAAGGCTCTCTGCGAGGGCGGGCTTCCCTGCGCGGAGGTGACATTCCGCACAGCGGCGGCAGAAGAGAGCATTGGGATTATGGCAAAGGAGTATCCGGACATGCTGGTGGGCGCCGGCACGGTGCTGACGATTGACCAGGTGGACTGCGCGGTGGCGGCGGGTGCGAAGTTCATCGTGAGCCCGGGATTTGATCCGGAGATCGTAGATTACTGCCTGTCAAAGCAGATTCCGGTATTTCCGGGCTGTGTGACCCCGTCTGAAGTGGCACAGGCGGTAAAGAGAGGACTGAAGGTCGTGAAGTTTTTCCCGGCAGAGCAGTTCGGCGGCGTCAATACTGTAAAGGCTTTGTCCGCACCTTATGTAGGACTGAAGTTCATGCCGACCGGCGGCGTAAACGCGGGCAACCTCAAGAACTACCTCACCTGCCCGGCGATCATTGCCTGCGGCGGCAGCTGGATGGTAAAGGGCGCGCTGGTGAAGGAAGGCAAATTTGACGAAATCCGCCGCATGACCGAGGAAGCGGTTGCGCTGGTGAAGGAGATCCGTAGCTGAGAGCTGTTCCCGGCAGAAAACACGGCAGCTATGCGAGGTGGAGTTTTACACAGCTGCTGCAAAGCACAGCAACTGTGCAGAATATTACTTCACGCCTGCTGTGAAGTGCAGTAACAATCCGCATCATAAGTATTGGAATCATAATCATGTCATTTATCGTACAGATCATCTGGCATGTTTGTAAAAAGGCAGATTTGCAGCCCGGCTTGCCCGGAGCAGGAGGAGAACTACATGGCTGAACAGGAGAAATACGTGGCATACGTTGGCACATATACACACGGGAGCAGCATCGGCATCCACATTTATGACATCGACGTGGAGGCGGGGCATATGACGGAGCGGGAGGTGATCCCGGTCAACAATGCTTCCCATATGACGAAATCCTGCAATGGCAAGTACCTTTATTCCATCGCGGACGAGGGCGTGGAGGTCCTGAAGATCCTGCCGGACGGCGGGCTTTCCCCGATCAACGAGGTCGGCATCGACGGCATGCGCGGCTGCTATCTTTCCGCTGATCACACGGGACGTTTCCTTTTTGTAGGAGGTTATCACGATGGAAAAGTGACTGTCGTACACACCCACAAGACGGGACGCCTGGGGTCTGTGATGGACGGCGTATTTCACAAAGGACTGGGACTGGGCAGCGTCGCCGGACGCAATTTCATGCCACACGTGACCTGCGTAATTCCAACGCCGGACGATAAGTATCTGTGCGCGGTGGATAATGGCATTGACCAGGTGAAGCTTTATCAGGTCAATGAGAAGACCGGCAAGCTGAAGCTGTTTGACATCCTGCGCTGCAAGCTGGACTCAGGTCCGCGCCTGCTCGCCTTTGGCAAGGATGGCAGGTACGCGTATATCAACTGCGATATGACGAATGAGATCTGCGTTTATCGCTACGACGGCTCCGGCAAGTCTCCGGAATTCGAGCTGATACAGACCGTGCCCTGTGTGCGGGATCCGGACTCGCGCGGCAATGCCTGCTGCGGCATGAAGATATCGCCGAGCGGGAAATACCTGTATGCTTCCGTCGCGGGAGAGAATACAGCTGCCGTCTTTGCAATCGACCAGGAGACCGGCATGCTCACGATGCTCTGCTGTCTGCCGATCAGCGGCGAATATCCAAAGGACCTCGATGTCTTCCCGGATGAGCGCACACTGGTCGTACTGAATCATGAGACAAACGAGATCCGCTTTTTCACGATCGACTATGAGAAAGGGCTGCTGGTGATGAAAGGGCGGCCGCTCAAAATCGATACGCCGAACTGCATTCTGATTTCGAAAGTGGAGTGATTTGATATATTGAACTGTACCTGAATTCGAATACAAAACAGAATACAGATAAAATGAATCCCCTTCCGCGGGGCAGCCGGGATGCTGCCATGCGGAAGGGTTTTTCTATATTTTCTTTTGCCCGAAAATCTTTTTTACATACCCGATCTGTGAGGCCATCGCCAGCAGCAGATGGTCGGCCAGCGTGACTGCGGTCATTGCCTCAACGACCGGGACTGCCCGTGCGACAATGATGGGGTCATGTCTGCCGTGGATGCTTTCTACATGACATTTGCCGTCCCTGCCGAGCATGCTCTGCGGCTGTGCGATGGAGGGTGTCGGCTTGAACGAGGCGCGAAGGAAAAGTGGTGCGCCGTCACTGATCCCGCCGAGCATGCCCCCGCTGTGATTGCTGGCCTTGTACGGGACGCCGTCCTCCCCGCAAAGATAAGCGTCGTTATTCTCGGAGCCCTTCGCCTTCTGCACGGCAGTGCCGTCGCCGATCTCCACGGCCTTGACAGCGCCGATGGACATCAATGCCTTCGCCAGGTTGGCATCCAGCTTCTCAAAGCAAGGCTCGCCAAGGCCTGCCGGCACCCGGTTTACAATACACTCCACGGCTCCTCCGCTGGAGTCCTTGGACGCAATGCACTGCTCCAGCCAGGCCAGAGCCTCCTTTGTAGCTTCTTTATCCGGCATCCGCACCGGACTTTCCTCAGCGTAGCTAAGATCCATCCGCTCCCGGTCAATGCTCACAGGGCCGATGGCGCTGACATAGGCATTTACAGTGATTCCGATTTCTGCTAAAAGCTTCAGCGAGACTGCGCCCGCAGCCACCCGGCCAATCGTTTCGCGCCCGGAGGAACGTCCCCCGCCGCGATAATCGCGGATGCCATATTTTTCATCGTAGGTATAATCCGCATGGCCGGGGCGGTAAAGCTGCGCAATCGTCCCATAATCCCTGGAACGCTGGTCCTGGTTGCGCACGAGCAGGGAGATCGGAGTCCCGGTCGTAAGCCCCTCAAAGGTGCCGGAGAGGATCTCCACCTGGTCAGATTCTGCCCGGGCGGTCGTATACCTGTTCTGTCCGGGCTTCCGCCGGTCGAGCTGCTTCTGAATATCCTCCTCCGAGAGTGGAATTCCGGCCGGACAGCCGTCAATCACGACGCCGATCCCCTTTCCGTGGGATTCCCCCCAGGTGCTGATTTTAAAAATTGTGCCAAATGTAGAACCTGCCATAGCGGCTGCCCCTCCTTATATCTTATCAAGCGCTCGTATTATTGGAAACGACCTGAGCCGATTCTTTTTGTATGCACAGAACCGTGCAAGGTATATCCCATGCGAAGCGTGGGATGCCACCCGGCTATAAAAAACATTAATGAAAGCGTGAATCTTGCATTGTGCGCTAAAAGTCTGTGCATTTACTTTCCCGCAGGGTGAGATACCGTGCCTGAATAAGTATAGTACAAATCAGAAGCAGATGGCAAGCAGAAAATGGCAAGTATAGCAATTGGAAATATGGAAACATGGAAAAACAATGAAAAATGCTTGTCTAACCGCAACAAAACGCAGTTGACCGGAACGAGAACGGCTTAAGTGCATATTCTGATAATAAGAAAATCAAGAGAAGCCCGGTGACGGATTACCGGGTTCTTTCGGGGAGAATGACTTTATGCAGACAGCCTGCAGCAAATACGGAATCATCCATACAGTAGAGGAAGGAGAAACTCTGTACCTGATAGGGAAAATGTATCATGTGAAGGTTTCCTCCATCATCTACGCGAATCCGCACTTATGCATCTACAATCTGCAGCCGGGGGATCAGATCTGCATCCCGAAGATGTGCGGCGCCTGACTATTTGTTTTATGTAAAAAGCTTTATGAAAAAAATGTTAAGAAACGCAGCCGCCCGATTGACAAAAAGAAGCGTCAATTCTATAATGGCAACGTTGACAGTTACCTGCTGCCGGACTGGGATGAGCCGGTAGTTTTTTCGGATACAGGCAACAGGAAGCTGCAGAATTTCATAAGACATCTGATCAGGAGAGAAAGAGAAGAGGAATACTATGAACTTTTTGAATAAATGGGAGAGAAAATACGGCAAATACGCGATCCGCAATCTGCCGGCCATCATGATTGCCCTGTATGTGGCGGGATACCTGATTGAGTATCTGATGCCCTCGCTGGTTTCATACCTGTACCTTTCACCGACGATGATTCTGAGAGGGCAGGTCTGGAGGCTGATCACCTGGCTGATCATTCCACCGTACAGCCTGGATGTTTTTACCATTATCACGCTGTATTTTTATTTTTCCATCGGCAGGACTCTGGAGCAGACCTGGGGTTCGTTCCAGTTTAATGTCTATATTTTTTCAGGAATTATTTTTACGATTCTGGGCGCGTTTTTGCTTTACTTTATCGGAGGCATCGACGGGTTCTACTATTTCAGCACGTATTATATCTGCATGTCCATGTTCCTTGCCTTTGCCGCGACCTATCCCGACATGCAGGTCCTGCTGATGTTTATCATCCCGATAAAGGTAAAGTGGCTGGGCATTATTTACGGAGCACTGCTCCTGGTTTCCCTGGTGCAGGGCGGCTGGGCGACAAAGATTGCGATTACGGCGTCCCTGCTGAACTTTGTGATTTATTTCTTTATGACACGGAATCTGCACCGCTACAATCCGCATGAGATTCACCGGCGCAACGATTTTAAGCGCAAGGTGAAAAAGGTGCAGCCTGGGAAAGGCGACGCGCGGCACAAATGCGCCATCTGCGGGCGGACAGAGAAGGATGGGGATGATCTGGTATTTCGTTTCTGTTCCAGATGTGAGGGTAATTATGAATATTGCCAGGATCATCTGTTTACGCACGAGCATAAGAAAAGATAAATAAGGAAAAGAGTTTCTCTGATATGAGAAAAAGAGTCTTTCTTTGATAACAGAAAGGAGACTTTTTTCCGATAGCAGAAAAAGGATGGACATGGTACGGCAGCCCGGAAGAGAGCTGCATCTGGCAGCAGCATTTGGCCGGTCATAGATGAGCAACGGACAGAAAACGAAATACAGGAAGTAAAAAGATATGAGTAATAAAAGAAATGCTGGTAAGAAAATAAGTACTGCTAAGAAAGGAAATATGAGCAAAAACAGAAATGTTGAAAATAAGGAAAGCACTGATAATATGAAAACCACCGGCCGGGAAGAAAATACCAGCCGAGGCCATACGAAGAGTACTGGTGAAATAAAAAATTTTGGCAAAACGAAGAATTCCGATGAAACGAAGAATTCCGATGAAACGAAGAATTCCGGCGAAACGAAAAATATTCTATTTGACCTCAGGCCGAGACGGATCGTATCCGCGGTGATCTCCGCAGCTGTGATTCTGGCAGCGATGATCCTGGCTGTCATGGAGGCCGGGGCGGATGCGCCGTATGTAGTCCTTTCCATGTGCTTTTGCGCACTCGCTGTCGTTATTGTCCTGATGAATGTCAGCTATGGCAGAATTGTCAGCGCGATTATGGGAATCTTGATCCCCATCGCTGCGCTGGTTGCTCTGGAAAATTACACCCATGTGATTTCAGACCTGACGGTGAAGATTTTTATCCTGAACCTGCTGTTTTTCTACGCTCTGTACGCCCTGCTGACATTTCTTCTCGGCAGCGTGAAAAGGGGCTTTCTGGCGGCTACGCTGGTGCCGATGATCTTTGGCCTGGCCAACTATTTTGTCGTGAGTTTCCGAGGGACGCCGATCGTTCCCTGGGATTTCCTTTCCGTGGGTACAGCAGTTTCCGTCGCGGACAATTACTCCTTTACGCTAAGCTGGAAAGGATGCTTTTCCGTCATCGCCTTTGTGTGGATGATTCTGATCGCTTCAAAATCCAGAGTCTGCTTTAAAAGAAAAACGATCCGTATTCCGCTGACAGCGGTGGCTGCGGCCTGTATGATCCTTTATGTTTCCTGCATTCAGAACAGCGATGTGCAGAGCTTTTTCGGGATGGATACGACCTTATTTACAATTAATGTTTTCTACCGCAACAATGGGATCGCGGCCGCGTTTCTGGGCAACCTTCGTTTCCTGAATGTGGAAGAACCGGATGGTTATTCGGTGAGCGCGGTGGAAGCTATCGCCGAGAAATATGCGTCAGACGATGAGGATTCTGAGGGTGGTTCTGACGATGATTTGGCGGAAGCTTCCGCTGCCGGTGATACGTCGGATGACGCATCAGTGAGTGATACGTCGGATGACACATCAGTGAGTGATACGGCGGCTGATGCGACAGTGGGCAGCCAGACAGACGATTTTTCGATGGATGACACAACAGCAGAGGGTGATGCGTTAGATGACATGGATGCCGACAGCACAGCAGACGACTTTTCAACGGATGACACAACAGACAATACAACAGACGATACAACAAACGATACAACAGACGATACAATATCTGCCGCCGCCTCAGATGGCGACGATGTCACGCAGTACCCCAATATCATCGTCATTATGAACGAGGCGTTTTCTGACCTCTCGGTCTGGGGTGATTTTGCGACCAGTGAGGAAGTGATGCCATTCTTTAAGTCCCTGCAGGAGGAGGCGATCGGCGGAGAGGTCTATGTCTCTGTAAAAGGCGGCAATACCGCGAACACAGAATACGAGTTCCTGACAGGCAATACGATGGGATTTTTGCCGGCCGGCAGCGTCCCCTACCAGCAGTATATCAAGTCTGAGACGCCGTCCCTGGCTTCCTATCTGGGTTCCCTGGGCTATGACACACTGGCGATTCACCCCTACAATGCCTCCGGGTGGGACCGTGATGATGTCTATGAATATTTTGGCTTTGATGAGTTTCTGGACAAGACTGATTTTGAGAATCCCACGCTGATGCGCGGCTATATCAGCGACAGCTCGGCGTTTGACAAGATCATTGAGCAGTACGAGGAAAAGGATGACGACGACCGGCTCTTTGTCTTTGAAGTGACGATGCAGAATCACAGCGGCTACAGCAAGGATTCTCCGGGATTTGACGCTTACATAGAGCTGACGGATGTGACCAACAAGACGACGCAGGTGCTGGCGACGGAGAAATACCTGACCCTGATGAACGAATCGGATAAGGCACTGCAGTCTCTGGTGGAATATTTTGAGGAGCAGGACGAGCCGACCGTGATTGTGATGTTCGGCGACCATCAGCCGTCGGACTATATCACAAACCAGATCCGCCGCATCTGCGGCGTGGACGAGCCGGAGACGGTCGAGGAAATCCAGCAGGGTTATCGCGTGCCGTTTGTAATATGGGCAAATTATGACCTGGAGTCCGCTTATTACGAGGGGATCAGTGTTAATTACCTGTCCGGCCTGGTACTGGAAGCAGCCGGGGTGCCGCTGACAGACTATCAGACCTACCTAAGCGAGCTGATGGAGACACTGCCGATCATCAATGCCAATGCATACCGGGACGCGGACGGCACCTTCTACGCGTGGGATACCGACGACACCTATGACGACATCCTGAATGAATACCAGATGCTGGCTTATAATAATCTGGTGGATGTCAAACACCGGCTGAACTGGTTCTTCGGGCTTTCGTAGATGCAAAGGAATCATGGGACCAGGATTGAGGCTGTGAAATGAGTTTTGCTGAGAGTGAGCAAAGAAATATACCGGTTACATTTCTGGCGCCGTATGGAACTGCTGTGATATGGAACAGTTAAGGAAAACAGGGAAGAAAATGGAAAACACGGAGAGGAGTTTTATCTGCCTGTCCGTCGAAATAAGAGAAAAGTGAGGAGAGGGACTTATGAAAAAGACATTTGTGACAAAAGAACAGCTTGAGGCAATGACACAGCAGTATCCGACGCCTTTTCACCTCTATGACGAGGCCGGGATCCGGGCAAATGTAAAAGAACTCTATGACGCATTTTCCTGGAATAAGGGCTACAAAGAATATTTCGCGGTCAAGGCAACTCCGAACCCATTTCTGATTAATATCCTGCATGAATATGGCTGCGGCACGGACTGCTCCTCCATGACGGAGCTGATGCTCTCCGAAGCAATCGGCATCAAAGGGCATGACATCATGTTTTCCTCCAACGACACGCCGACAGAGGAATTCAAAAAGGCAGCCGAGCTTGGCGGTATCATCAATCTGGACGATATCACACATATTGAAAAGGTGGAGCAGACGCTGGGCAGCCTCCCGAAGACTATGTCCTGCCGCTATAATCCGGGCGGACTCTTTAAGATCAGCAATGATATCATGGACAATCCCGGAGATGCGAAATACGGCATGACCACAGAGCAGATTGAAGAGGCCTTCCGTATCATGAAAAGCAAGGGAGTGGAGGAGTTTGGCATCCATGCCTTTCTGGCGAGCAACACCGTGACCAATGATTATTATCCGCTGCTCGCGAAGGTGCTTTTTGAGCTGGCTGTAAAGCTCCATAAATCGACTGGCGCAAAAATCACCTTTATCAACCTCTCCGGCGGCATCGGCATCCCTTACCGCCCGGATCAGGAGAAAAACGACATTTACAAAATTGCCCGCGGCGTAAAGCAGGTCTACGAGGAAGTGCTCGTCCCTGCAGGTATGGGTGATGTGGCACTCTGCACGGAACTCGGCCGTTACATGCTGGGACCCTATGGCGTTCTCGTGACCCGCGCGATCAATGAAAAACATACCCATAAGGAATACATCGGCGTAGATGCCTGCGCTGCCAACCTGATGCGCCCGGCCATGTATGGCGCCTACCACCACATCACCGTCGTGGGCAAGGAAAATGAGCCCTGCGACCACGTGTACGATGTGACCGGTTCCCTGTGCGAGAACAACGACAAATTCGCGATCGACCGCAAGCTTCCCAAAATCGACATGGGCGACCTGCTGGTGATTCACGATGCTGGAGCCCACGGCTTCTCGATGGGCTACAACTACAACGGACGCCTCCGCTCGGCAGAGGTTCTCTTAAAGACAGACGGCACGACCCAGCTGATCCGCCGCGCCGAGACACCGCGAGACTACTTCGCGACCTTCGATTTTTGCGATATATTGAAGGATATGGTGTGGTAGGATGCAAAATAAGATCGAAAACTTTCCCAGAAGACTGCTGATGTGTATTCTTGGTGTGATTATCGCCGCGATCAGCGTCGGATTTTTCAAAAGAGCAACCTTTGGCGTAGACCCCTTTCAGGCACTGATGTCCGGTCTGAATTCGGTCATCCCACTTTCCTTCGGGACACTTTATGTGCTGGCAAACGCGGTTTTACTGCTTTTCGCGCTCCTGGCAGACCGGCATTATATCGGACTGGCCACCGTGATCAATCTGTTCCTGGTCGGCTACATCGCGGATTATTCCCACCAGCTTCTGCTGCAGGTTCTGCCGGATCTTGGCATTCCCGGCAGAATCGTCTGCCTGATTATCGGGATCGTGATCATGTGCCTGGCCTCGGCCTTTTATTTCACAGCGGATCTGGGAGTCTCGACCTATGACGCAGTTGCTCTGATCATCACCGGTACCTGGAAAAAAGGCCAGTTCCGGTGGGTGCGCATCGCGACTGACCTCATCTGTGTCGCGGCGGGCCTCGCGCTGTATGCCTTATCCGGCGGCAGCCTCTCCGGCATCGGAGCCGTGGCCGGTGTGGGGACGATCATTACGGCATTTTTCATGGGACCGCTGATAGATTTCTTTAACAAAAGGGTTGCGCAGCCGTTTTTGGAGCGGAGTTAATTTTTGAATGAAAAAAAGTCCTGTATAAACAGGACTTTCAGAGTGCCGCTGGCCGGACTCGAACCGGCACGGTGTTACCCGCTTGATTTTGAGTCAAGTGCGTCTGCCAATTCCGCCACAGCGGCAATTCTGTAATGAATGGCAAATGCTTTTTTAGCACATCGGATATATTAACATAACCGTTCCTTAAATGCAAGAATTTTTTGCCGGCTTCCGGTATTTTCGTTTATGAATCAAAAAATGACATTTTAGTACTTTATAGCAGAGAAAGGCTTCTGTGGAACGAATCAGAATCATAAAGTGCCTTGCAGTAAGGGAAAAATTCGCTTATAATGCACTTCAGGCACATAAGAAAATCAGTTAGCTGCGCTGTTAGATGGTTAATGAACTTCCTGCCTGTGGTAAAGTGAGGTGTTTGGAATGAGGATCCAGCATGTAAAAATCAAAAATTTCCGTGGCATTGAGGAACGGGAGATAGAATTTCAACCTGGCTTTAATCTGGTTATAGGTGAAAATGGAAAAGGAAAAACCTCCATTCTGGAGGCAATTACAGTAGGGCTTGGGGGTTTTATAGCGGGGATCGAGGGCGTTTCGACCAGACATTTTTCAATGCAGGAGATACGCCGCGTTTATCCGATGCTGGGAGATGGTTCAGTTGACGAGAAGAAAATTGTTCCCATTGAAGTTGAAATTGAAGCAATCGTCGATGGAGAAGAATTTTGCTGGACAAGGAGTCGGAGCAGTGTGTCTGCTTCCCGGACAACTGTGCAGCCAAGAAGCATTTGCAAGAAGGCAGAGCTAATGTCATTGCAGGATGACATGGAACTGCCTGTTATCCTATATGAGAGCGCAGCGCGGGTCTGGTCTCAAAAAAGAGAAAAGTCAGAAAATGTTTTTCGCAAAAATTATTATCGAACCGTTGGATATACGGATGCGTTGGTCGATGCGTCCAATATAAAGCTTTTGCTCAATTGGTGTGCGAAAATGGAGCAGGTTTCCTGGCAAAAAGGGAAAAAAATCGCTGAGTATGAAGCTGTGAAAAAAGCAGTGGCTGTATTCATGCAAAGAATGGAGAATTCTGATAATTGCAGCATTTTTTATGATAAGCAGACGGAAACCCTGATGCTCCAGAACGGGGAAAACATTTTGCCCGTTGAAGATTTGAGTTCTGGCTATCAATCTCTTGTCTGGATGGTTTTTGATATTGCGTATCGGATGGCAGTATTAAATCCTGAAAAAAAAGAAACAATTGCGGAGACGTGTGGCGTGGTGCTGATTGATGAAATTGATATGCATTTACATCCGAAATGGCAGTGGAATATAATAGATGCGCTGCGCGGAGTGTTTCCAAACGTACAGTTTATTGCGGCAACTCACGCGCCAATTCTTTTTGCGTCAGCAAAAGATATCTGGATTGCGGATGTTGAGGAAGAGGAGATCAAATACTCCTGGTCTCATTATGGACTGGATGTTAATCACACTCTAAACAGATATCAGGAAACCCAAAACGTGACTCCGGATGTACAGGAGCGAATGGATCTGTTTTATCAAAAAATTGATGAAAAACAGTATAATGAAGCTGAAAGCATCCTGAAGGAATTGGAAAAAGACACTGCTCCAAAACATCCGCTTCTGGTGCAGATGAGAACAACGCTGGAATTGGAAATGATGGATCTGGGGGAATAAGATGCTCTATATCAGTAAGGGGAGAGAACCGGAATCTCTGACCATGCATAAAAAACAACCATTTGCAACGTATGATAACTGCAATAAGGATGACATTCGCACAAGCCTGCTCATTGAGCAGGGATACTTGCGATACACATAAGGGTGATACTATAATTACACTGACACCGATAAATATGGCGCATATTAAGAAGATCAAATATAAATCTGCAAACGGAGAGATTTATTCGGAAGATGCCGCTATCAACCACGATTTGAACGAAACATTAAATCTGAACTGTTCAGCACAATACCTGAAAGAAAATCGAAAAGCAGCTTTAGAGGCATTAAAAGCCAATTTGCACAGCAGAGGAACACTGGGGAAAAACGCATGGGAGAAGCTTTTACAAAAATATTCTTCGGCAAATAACTTAGGGCAAAAACGTGAGTACGCAGGGATTGTGATATGGTACATAAAGAGAAAACTGGGCGATGCTTAAGGGTTCCTTTTGGCGTATGATTTATTACATTGAAACATTCGAAGACAGAAATTTTATCCCCCCACGGGGCTTGCGCAGTGGGGGGATTCGTTTTATACTCCCTTCGTCTGATAAATTTTAGACAATCTATGCGGCTGCGCATGTTGACACAGATTGCGAAAATCATGTGCCGCATCAGTACGTGTGAAATAAGAAACAGTGCATGCTGGCACAGATGATGCGAATCGTATACCGTGCAAATGCGCGTAAATTTAATAACAGGAGCGACAGAGACGATATGGGAGCGACATTACTCGATGAGGACCGGAGCATGTTACCGGAAATAAGGGATTATTGGACAAAGCGTGCCAAAAGCTATTCGGAAAACGTGCGCTTTGAGATGGAGCATGTAAATGAGCATTTATGGATGGACGTGCTGGAGCAGTATTTAAAAGGCATTCCGGGAAACAGGGTGCTTGATATTGGCACGGGTCCCGGATTTTTTGCGATTGGTCTGGCGAAAAGAGGATATCAGGTGACCGCAGTAGACTATACCGGGAGCATGCTGGAAGAAGCGAAAAAGAATGCCGGAGCTCTGGCTGGAGAAATTACGTTCCTGCAGATGGATGCGCAGAATCTGGACTTTGACGACGCGGGCTTTGACGCGATTGTCACCCGCAATCTGACCTGGAATCTGGAGCATCCGGGGAAGGCTTACCGGGAATGGCACCGGGTACTGAAAAAGGGCGGCGTCCTGCTGAATTTCGACGCTGGCTGGTACAGCTATCTGTTTGATGAGGAGAAAGCACTTTCCTTTGAGAAAGACCGCAAACGGGTCAAGGACGCAAAGATCAAGGATTATGAGGATTATTCGGAGAGCGACAAGATGGAGGAAATCTCCCGCGGACTGATCTTAAGCCGCTGCAAAAGGCCGCAGACAGATATCGAGATGATGCGCCGCGCCGGGTTTAAGCTGATTTACACGGACGAGCGGATCGGAGAGAGGGTCTGGGATGAGGAGGAGAAGGTGAACTTCGCTTCTCGCCCGATGTTTATGCTGCGGGGTGTGAAATAAAGAGAAAAATGGAACTGTGAAGGTACTGAACGGTCACAGAACAAATTCGGAGGCGCCGGGAAGTGAACTACAAGAATCTGACAGATTTCAGGCAAATTGAATGCTTTACGGCCTGCGTTCGGAGCGGCTCTATCAGCGCGGCGGCTGCACAGCTTCATATGTCGCAGCCAAGTGTGAGCAAAGCGATCCGGTCGATGGAAGACACGCTTGGTGTACAGCTTTTTGAAAGGTGCGCCAGAGGGACGGTTCTGACACCGCAGGGAGAAGCCGTCTATCCTTATGCGAAAGCAATTCTTGATAATCTGAGGGAGATGAGGCTGGCCGGCGAGGAAAGACAAACGGAGACCCTGCGCATCTGCGCAAATCCCAGTTCCTGGTTTGCGGATGCCTTTCTGGATTTTTATCTGGCGCACCGGGAGGACGGGCTGCATTATCAGATTTACACGGCAGGGACACTCGAAATTGCAGAGCGTCTCAAGAGGCGGACAGACGATATGGGGTTTGCCTATGTAATGAAAAACCAGAGCTCCGCATTTCAATATTACCTGAAGCGGAATTATCTGGAATTTTTTCCGCTGAAAGAGACCCGGCTGATGCTTTTTTCGGGTAAGGAGCGGATGGAAGAAGGCCGGCATTTCAACAGGGCATCCGGCAGTGATGAACCTTCCGATCGGGGGCCTTTCGGCCGGGCGGCTGACACCGATTTCGGAGATAACATTTCCAGACTGCGTCTGATTCAGCGTTTCCCGGATGAATTTTCTTCTGATAATTATCGGGAGCTTATTGATTTGTATGGAAATACTGTTGAGAAAGCAGAGACGGTTGTAACGACGAACAGTGAATATATCATGTCAAGAATCCTTCGGACCGGTGATCTTTGTAACATCAGCGCGGATTACCTTTCCGTCGGGCACTCCTCTGATATTGCCGGGATCCCGATGGAAGGTCTGCGGGAAGACCGGATTGTATTTGGCCTTGTTCGACGGCATGGGGAAAATCTTTCGGAAAAGGCAGAGATGTTTGTGGAATTTATCAGGCGGAAGCTGGAGAACCGGCTGGATCTGATGCCGGACGAGGCGGATGAGAAGCCTGCTTCAACAATATTGCAGAAACATTCATCAGTACTGCGAAACCATGCAAAAAAAGAATAGACATCCATGAAGAATTCGAATAGCCCCATATCCCCCCGTGGGGCTTGTTTCAACATTTGGAGCGAATTATAATTTCCCCTGACAGTTCGAAACGATAACTGTGAAAATAATGAACAGTTATCGTTACAAAACATCGTACAATGGGAGGACGGTTTTTATGAAAAAGATATGGTCTGCAATTTTTACGGCAATTATGACATGCAGTCTGGTTCTGGGACTGACGAATGCGGCGGCGGTGGCCGCAAAAGCTTCAGAGGAGAAGATCCTTTACGTGGCGGAGGACTTTTCCTATGCGAGTCTGGATGCACACAAGGAGTATTATGGATGGATGACGTCCCTTTATGGGCTGACGGAAACGCTGTTCAAGATGGGGGATGATTCTTCGGTGGAGCCGTGGTTGGCTTCAGACGCATCCGTGAGCGATGATGGTCTGACCTGGACGATCACACTGGCGGATGGAGCGGCATTTTCCAATGGAGAGCCGGTGACGGCAGAGATGGTGATCCGCAACCTGCAGCGCGCAGCTGAGGTGAATGCCCGTTTTGCGTATCTGGCGGAATACGAGATGGAAGCAGTGGATGAGCAGACCCTGACGATCACTACCCCATCGGTTTATCCGACTATGCAGAACGATCTCGCCAGTCCGGAGCTTGCCATACTGGATCTGGACAATACGACGGATTATGACAGTGCACCGATCGCGACGGGCCCGTTTGTGGTCGATACATTTGAGCCGGAGGGTACGGTGACGGTGGCAAAAAATGAGAACTACTGGGGCGGCGAGGTAAAGCTGGACGGCGCGGTGTTCTATTATATGCAGGACGACAATACAAAGCTGGCGGCGATGCAGTCGGGCGAGCTGGACTGTTATACAAGTGTAACCGCGGCGGCGGTTGAGATTTATTCGCTGGATCCGGACACCTACCAGCTGACCGTGATCCCGGCCACGCGTCTGCAATTCTACATTCTGAATGAAAATACGCTGAGCGACAATGTGCGGGCAGCGATCAATCTGACCGTGGATGCAGAGGCGATTGCGGCTTATCTGAACGGCACGGTCAGCGCGACGGATGGCCCGTTTTCGTCCTCGACTGCTTATGGGCAGGTGGAAAAAGCAGCGGTGGATACGGACGCTGCGATGGCGCTTCTGGAGGAAGACGGCTATGTGCAGAATGAAGATGGCTTTTATGAAAAAGACGGCGAAGTGCTTTCACTGAATCTGTATTATTACGCCTCCCGCAGTCTGGACACGCTGGCGATTCTGATGCAGGAGCAGCTGAAAAATATCGGCGTAAATGTGGAACTCTATGCAGAGGAGGATCCGGACGCGACCTACATTGCCAGCGGGGATTTTGACATAGCGCTGTACTGCATGATTTCGGATAAGGCGGGGGACCCGTACTACTTTATCGATTCCACTATGCGCGATGGCGCGGCTTTAAACTGTGGCGGCTTTGAGAGTGAAGAATGTGAAAACCTGATCAACGAGCTGCAATACGAAACAGATACCGACCGCCGAGCGGAACTGGCGAATGAGATTGTCCAGATGGCGATTGATGACAATGCCTTTGGCTATGTCGGACTGTTTAACAAGACGACGGTGATGCGCACCGGCGTGAGCGGATTCGCGGAGACAAGCCCGTTTGATTTTTATGCTATAGATGCGGATACAGACAAAACGGTAACGGAGTAAATAGATTTTTTGAATTGTGAAAGTCAGAACTGACTGACGACTGCATGGGGCGAAAGAGGAAAGTTGGTATCGTCTGGCGGTGGCATGCGGCGAAAGAGGTAAACTGAAATTCTCCGGAGACGGTCCGGGTGCGAAAGAGGAAAGCCAGAATTATCTGGAAAAGGCCAGAGGCAAAAGAAGGAAAGCCGAGATTGCCTCAAAATGGCCTGGTGGCGAAAGAAAAGCCGGAATCATCTGGCGGCAGTGGGAAGAAGGGGGCGAAACAGACGATGAGAAAATACATCGGAAAACGATTATTACAGATGATACCGGTCCTGTTTGGCGTGACCTTTCTGACCTTTCTTTTGCTGTATCTTTCGCCCGGCGATCCGGCAGAGAAAAAACTGAAGGCGCAGGGAATCGCGGTCAGCGATGAGGTCGTGGAACAGGTGCGCCAGGAGATGGGGCTGGACCGCCCCTTTCTCATCCAGTATGCCGACTGGCTTTTCGATGCTCTGCACGGCGATCTCGGCACCTCCTATAAAGACGGCCGGTCTGTGACAGAAAAGCTCGCGGAGGGGATGGGCAATACGCTCATCCTGTCCCTGGCGAGCCTTTTCTTTTCTCTGCTGCTGTCCGTCCCACTGGCACTTTATACTGCGGTACGGAACAATCATTTTTCCGATTACCTGATCCGTTTCCTGACCTTTGTCGGGAATTCCGTGCCGAGCTTTCTGCTCTCAGTACTTCTGATCTATTTTTTCTGTATACAGCTGAAATGGTTTCCGGTGATCGCAAAAGGAACTCTGCAGGGACTTTTTCTCCCGACGCTGGCGCTGTCCATTCCGATGATCAGCCGCTTTATCCGGCAGTTCCGCGCGGAATTTCTAGAACAGCTCAGCCAGGAATACGTCACTGGCGCGCGTGTGCGCCATGTAAAGGAACATCTGATTTTGCTTTGCAATGTACTGCACAATTCCATGATGCCGATCCTGACCATCGTTGGCCTGTCGGTGGGGACGCTGATGGGCGGAAGCGTGGTGATTGAGACCATTTTTATGTGGCCGGGTCTGGGAAAGCTGGTCATGGATTCCATCACAGCCCGCGATTACCCTGTGATACAGGGATTTGTGATTTTGATGGCGGTCCTTTATGTCGGGATTAACCTTTTGATAGATATCAGCTACCGGGTGTTTGATCCAAGGACGCAAAGTGTGCAGTAAGGAACTGCAGGGTGAACAGCGCAAAAAGGAGGCGGAAAGGCATGACATCAAAATCAAAAGCAAAAAAGCGGACGATTTTTTTTGCCATGCTGGCGATGATTCTGATCGTATGCAGTATCCTCTCTCCGTGGCTGTGTCCGAACGATCCGAATGAGACGAACGCGCTGTATATGAAGGCTGCGCCGTGCCGACAGTTTCCATTTGGCACGGACAGTTTGGGGCGCTGTGTATTTTCCAGAGTCTTGATGGGCGCGCGCACTTCGGTATTTTCTGCGCTGTTTCTGGTAGCAATTACCTTTCTGGCCGGGAGTGTGCTGGGGATGCTCTGCGGATACTATGGCGGATTGCTGGACGCGGTCGTGATGCGCCTGGCAGATACGATGCTTGCTTTTCCGCAGATGGTGCTTGCCATTGCCGTCGCCGGAATTCTGGGAGGAGGCATGGGAAACGCCATGCTGGCACTTGGGATCACCGGCTGGACATTATATGCAAGGCTGGCGCGCAGCCAGGTACTGGCGATAAAAAAAGAACCCTATGTCCTTGCAGCCAGGCTGGGAGGGAGCAGTGATGCCCGCATTCTGATCCGGCATATTTTTCCGAACATCCTGCCGCCGCTGCTCGTAAATGCGGCTACGCAGATCGGCGTCACCATGATGGGCTTTGCCGGATTGTCCTTTCTGGGGATTGGCGTACAGCTTCCGAATGCGGAGTGGGGCAGTATGATCAACGAAGCGCGCGGATATATGCAGCTCGCGCCGTGGACGGTGCTGGCGCCCGGCGGCGCGATGGTGCTGACGGTTATGATTTTTAATTATCTGGGCGACTCCGTACAGGAGCTGATGGATGTGAAGGCAAAGTGAAACAGAGAATCAGCAGGATTGAGAAAGCAGAAACGGAAATAGCAGAAAAGAGAAGCGGTGAGAGATATGCAAGGGAAAGCAGCCGGCAGCAAAACAGAATTTTTAATCCGTACAGAGCATCTTTGCCTGGGCTATGGTCATGCTGCTCCGGTTGTCTGCGATGTCTCATTAGCCATTGAGCCGGGAGAAATTCTCTGTATTGTTGGAGAAAGCGGAAGCGGAAAAAGTACTCTGCTGAAAGCGATCAAGAATCCGAAGCTGTTCGGCGTAAAAATACTGGATGGGGATATTCTCGATGGCGGGGGAAATCGTCACATTGCCCGTAATGAAAATAAACAGAATGCCCTTGTTCACAAACATGCAGACAGACAGATTAAGCCAGAAAACACAGACAGGATCGGCATGATTTTCCAGAATCCGGGTGCTTCGTTTAATCCGATCCGCACATATCGCAGGCAGTTTCAGGAAACACTCAAAAGCAATGGCCTGTTCCGCGGCGAGGTGTCCTGGGAAGAGGTTCTTAACATGCTTGATACGCTGGGGCTGCCGGATGGCGAACGGATTCTGGACAGCTGTCCATACGAGATGAGCGGCGGGATGAACCAGCGGATTGCGATTGCGCTTACCATGCTGCTTTGCCCCCGCCTGATTTTAGCTGACGAGCCGACCAGCGCACTGGATGTCACACTGCAGGGTCAGGTCCTCGATGAATTGCAAAGAGCCAGAGAGCTTTCCGGCACCGCGATTATGCTGGTGACGCACAATCTGGGTGTAGCCGCGAAGATGGCAGACCGGATTGTCGTGATGCACAAGGGACAGATTGTGGAGTGCCGGAGGGCGGAGGAGGTATTGCGCTCGCCGGAAGATTCTTATACGAAGGAACTGCTTTCCGCAGTGCCGCGTATTTTGCGGGATCCTTCGGTGGCTTCACAGAAATCTCCATATAACTGTTCGGAGCCGACTACTGGCAGGCCAAAGAATGCTCTGCTTGATGATGCAAGCCCGTTGACGGCACTACAAAAAGCATGGAATGGAGCAGATGACCTGTCGGCTAAATCACGGAATGTGATAAAGGATTGTCCGAGCCTGACGACTTTATCACAGAAGGAGAATGACAGACAAACAGTGCCTCCGGTCTTAGAGGTGCGCCATCTGAGCAAAGCTTACCATCAGGGCCGCCGCGAGATTCAGGCGGTCCAGGATATCAGTTTCACCGTCCGCGAGGGCGAGTTTCTGGGAATTGTCGGAGAGAGCGGAAGCGGAAAAAGCACACTTCTGCGGCAGATTTCCGGACTGGAAACGCCGGATACAGGTGAAATCCGGCTGTCCGGGAAGCTTCTTTCCCCAAAACGAACGAAAGAGGATTACCAGGGAATGCAGATGATTTTTCAGGAACCGGTATCTTCCTTTGATCCCCGCATCCGGATTGGCTCCTCCATTCTGGAAAATCAAAAGAACCTTTGCCGGAAGCATATGCGGGGCGGACAGCAGGGAGGATTTCCAGAAAAGTTTTTCAGGCAGACAAAGGTCTCGGCAGATCAGGAAAAGCTGCCTGTGCAAACGGGATTTTTGGCAGATCAGGAGGAGCTGCCTGCACCAATGGGATTTTCGGCAGATCTGGAGAAGCTGCTTGCTCAGACCGGACTTTCAACAGAACTGAAGGATCGTTACCCATCTGCGTTAAGCGGCGGCCAGTGCCAGAGGGCGGCTATTTCCCGGGCGATTGCTGTTGGGCCAAAGGTATTGCTCTGCGATGAGATCACAAGCGCTCTGGACGTTTCCGTGCAGGCGCGCATCATTGATCTTCTGGTTCATCTGGCGAAAGAGAGAGGGATGGCAGTCGTGTTTGTCTCCCACGATCTGGCACTGGTCAGTACTATTTGCAGCCGTGTCATGGTGATGAAGGATGGCGCCTGTGTAGAATATCAGGAGACCGGAGATCTTTTGAATCATCCGCAGAATGCGTATACAAGGCAACTGCTTGAGGCAGTACTGACGATTTGATTCCGCCGGATGAACCTGAAAACAATGTGCTCTTCTTTCAGATCAGGCCTCTTTTTTACGGTCAGGCCAAAGAAGTGCCCAGCCCACGCCCGAAAATGTCAGACAGTAAATTCCTCCGCTTACGGCGAAAACCGCCATTGGAGGAATTTTTTGCGCAATTGCAGCGCGAAAAAGGAGAACGGCTCCTCCGCCGGTAATTGCCGGCAGGAGCATTTTTACAAACAGATCAGGCACGGAAACTGTCAGCCATGAGGCGCGGCGCAGCGTGAAGAGAATGCATACAGATACCAGGAGATCATCGAGCAGCAAGCCCCAAAGATATCCGTTCATTCCAAGGAGGGGGACGAGCCTCAGTATACAGAAAAAGCGCAGGGCGAACCCGGCGAGATTCCAGAGCAGGATGGAGGCGGAGCGGTCCAGACCGTGCAGAATGCTCATCATGGTCGTGTTTATGTAGATCAGCGGACAGATCAGGGCGAGTCTGCGGATATAGATTCCGGCCAGACTGTTTTGAAAGAGAATATAGCCGACGTTGTCTCCAAACAGCAAAAACAGCCCCAGACAAAAGCTGCCCAGAATGAGCCCGCCCATAAATGTAGCGTTGACCGTTTGGGTGACCTGCTTTTTCTGCTGAAGCGAGTGAGCTTCGGAAACCGTGGGGAGCAGGAGCATACCGAGCGCAGATGTGACTGCGGTCGGAAAAAGAATCATCGGCATAGCCATGCCGGTCAGGGTACCATAATCAGAGATGGCTTCCATGGAGCTCTGTCCGGCGCGCTGCAGCATCTGTGGGAGAAGAGATGCCTCGATCGCCTGCAGGACGCACATCAGCATGCGGTTCAGACCAAGAGGCAGAGAAACGGAGAGCATCTTCTGAGCGGACGAGCGGAAGCGGCGAAAAGCTGCGCCAGGATGGAACGGGATGGAGCGCATTACGGTGCCTGACTGTCTCAGGGAAGAGCGCAATGTGGTGCCTGACTGTCTCAGGGAAGAGCGCAATGGGATGTTTGACTGCGTTGGCATAGAATGCTTTGCACTGTGTGATTGTGCCCGCAGGGGATGTTTTGCTGTACTTGTGCGGCTCAGACATCCCATGCATGCCAGAACAAAAATGGCGCAGGCCGCCTCTCCCAAAAGCTGCCCGAGGACCATGAGCCGGGCTCCGCCCGCAGTGCCATTTTGTAAGGAAAGACAGTAAGCTGACACGACAAAAAAGATGCGCACCATCTGTTCAATGAACTGGGAAAATGCCGGAGGCAGTACTTTTTTCGACCCCATAAAATATCCGCAGACGCAGCCGTGTACTGTGGAAAACGGCAGTGAGAAAGCCATTACCTTTAAAAGTCCTGCGCAGGATTCTTCCAGAAGAAAACGCCTGGCGATAAGGTCTGCGCCAAAGTACAGCAGCACCATGCCCAGAACGGAGGCAGGGACAGACAGCAAAAGTCCGGTGAGCAGGGCGTGGCTTGCTCTTATGCGAGCTCTTTTTCGGTCCAGCTCTTTTTTTGCCGGCCGGTGATTTCTCTGACCAGATTTGCTCTGCGTTGGCCGGAGTTCTCCCTGACCAGATTCGTCCTTCGCTGCCTGTGTATTCTCCCGGTGCGGTATATCATCTGGTTTTCGGGCATTCTCACAAGCCACAGCATTCTCCGCAGCCAGTGCTTCCGCCACAAACCGGGAAACGGCCGTCTGTATGCCTCCGCCGCACAGCGCTGTGCAGAACGAAAAAACCGGAATGGTCATCTGATAAAGTCCGATTTCAGCCGCACCAATTGTCCGGGAAAGGAATATTTTATAGAAGAAGCCGGCCACCCTGGTCAGCAGTCCCATGACAGTTAATAGAAGAGTTCCTTTGATGAGATAGCGTTTCTGATTCAAAGACCGGCCGCCTCGTAAGGATTGCTTGCTTTATCCTATGCGGAAAAACCGGAATGATAGAACAGAATTGCTTATTAGTTTCCAGTTGAAGAATAAGAGAAATTATGTTAGGATGATGCCTGAAAATGATTGCAGCTTATGTCTGACAGAGGTCTTCAGGCATGTGGGAGGAAACATGAGATTATCAACGAAAGGCCGCTATGGGCTGCGGGCCATGGTGGATCTGGCTTTGAACAGCGAGGAGGAGGCAGTCTCCATCAGCAGCATTGCCCTGCGGCAGGGAATTTCTGAAAGCTACCTGGAACAGCTGATCGCGAAGCTGCGTAAGGCGAGTCTGGTCGTGAGCACCCGCGGCGTATCGGGCGGATACCGCTTAAGCCGCCCGGCGGATCAGATTACGGCGGGCGACGTACTCCGCGCCCTGGAGGGCGATATGCGGGCAGTAGACTGCGGGGCTTTCAGCGGCGAGGGCTGCGAGGGCGCGGATCTGTGCGTGACAAAATATGTCTGGCAGCGGATCAATGAGAGCATTGAAGAAGCGATGGATCAGATTTTTATCAGCCAGCTGGTGGAAGAAAGCAAAAAAATGGCCGAAAAGAGCAGAAAAAGCCCGGAAGAGTTTGTGGGGAAACATTGCAACGGATAACTGTGCAGCCGATAAAACTGCAATGGATAGCAGTGCATCGGATAATAGTGTAGCAGATAAAGCTAAAATTGACGGCACTGTAATTGATAAAGCTGCAAAGGATAGTACCGCAGCAGACAGCTTCCGGCCCGCCCGGATAAGAATAAAGTTGGCGAGGGGATCCGAGATGGATAAGTTTATATATCTGGACAATGCGGCTACAACGAAAACATCAGCGTCGGTTGTTGAGGCAATGCTTCCATATTTTACGGAATATTATGGCAATGCGTCCGGCATTTACAGCATTGGAGTAAAAAGCCGGGAGGCAGTGAACGAAAGCAGGAGGACCATCGCGGCGACCATCGGGGCCAGACCGGAGGAAATCTACTTCACCGCAGGAGGCACCGAGTCCGATAACTGGGCGCTCAGGGCGGCCGCGGAGATGACGGGAATTACGGTCTTTGAAAATCAGCCTGGAGATCGTGCTGTCACAGCGAATTCCGGGTTTCACCGAAAAAATCATATCATCACAACAAAAATCGAACACCACGCGATCCTGCACACCTGCGAATATCTGGAAAAGCGGGGCATCCAGGTCACTTACCTGAATGTCGATGAAAACGGGATCGTGAAACTGGAGGAGCTGAAAAAGGCAATCCGTCCGGAGACCTTTCTGATATCCGTCATGTTTGCCAATAATGAGATTGGTTCGCTGCAGCCAATCCGCGAGATCGGTGAGATCGCGCAGGAGCACGGCATTCTGTTTCATACAGATGCAGTGCAGGCGTATGGGCAGCTGCCCATCGATGTGGAGAAGCTGCATATCGACCTTATGAGTGCGAGCGCCCATAAGCTGAATGGTCCGAAGGGTGTTGGCTTTTTGTATATCCGCAGAAATCTGCGGCTGGGTTCCTTCATCCATGGAGGCGCACAGGAGCGCCACAGACGGGCCGGCACGGAAAACGTGCCTGGGATCGTGGGTTTCGGCCAGGCGGCGAAGGAGGCCTGCGAGAGCATGCAAAAAAGAGCAGAGCATGAACGAGTGCTGCGGGATTATCTGATTGACCGTGTCCTCCGGGAAATTCCCTATACGAGGCTGAACGGGCACCGAGAAAAGCGGCTTCCAAACAATGCAAATTTCAGCTTCCAGTTTGTCGAAGGAGAAACCCTGCTGATCATGCTGGATATGGAGGGCATCTGCGGCTCCAGCGGCTCGGCCTGCACGACCGGTTCTCTTGATCCGTCCCATGTATTGCTTGCGATCGGATTGCCGGATGACCTTGCGCATGGATCCTTGCGGCTGACATTAAGCGCTGAGACGACTCGGGAAGAGATTGACATCACTGTGGACACGATCAAACGAATTGTGGAGCGGCTCAGAAGTATGTCGCCGCAGTATGAGGATTTTTGCAGGAGAGTGTAATTTTATTATGAAAAAACAGACAGTGGTCGTCGGCATGTCCGGCGGCGTGGATTCTTCAGTGGCCGCGTATCTTCTGAAGGAGGCCGGCTATGAGGTAATCGGAGTGACTATGCAGATCTGGCCGAAGGAGGCCGACGAAGAGGCCAGCGCGAACGGAGGCTGCTGCGGATTAAGCGCGGCGGAGGATGCCGCGCGGGTGGCCCAGGTACTGCAGATTCCGCACTATGTGATGAATTTCCGCGAAGAGTTTCGCGAAAACGTGATTACGTATTTTATAGATGAATATCTGGCCGGGCGCACACCCAATCCCTGCATCGCCTGCAACCGCTATGTGAAGTGGGAATCTCTTCTGCGGCGGAGCCTGCAGATTGGCGCGGATTACATCGCGACCGGCCATTATGCGCGCGTGGAGCACCTGACCAATGGACGATACGCGATCCGCACCTCTGTGACGAAGGGAAAGGATCAGACCTACGCCCTTTACAATCTGACCCAGGAACAGCTTTCCCACACTCTGATGCCGGTCGGAGCGTACGACAAGCCGCAGATCCGCCGGATAGCCGAGTCGGCGGGACTTCCGGTCGCTCACAAGCCGGACAGCCAGGAAATCTGCTTTGTGCCGGATGATGATTACGCCGGATTTATTGAGAAAAACAGTCCCTGTCCGGTGCCGCCCCCCGGCAATTTTGTAACCGCGGACGGGGAAATCCTCGGCACCCACAGAGGCATCACGCATTATACCATCGGGCAGCGGCGCGGCCTGCGGCTGGCTCTGGGATATCCTGCTTTCGTCACAGAAATCCGACCCGATACCAATGAGGTTGTGATCGGTGCGGCGGATGAGGTGTTCCGCGACCGACTGACCTGCAATCGCCTGAACTTTATGAGCGTTCCGGATATTCCGGACGGCACGCGCGTTCTGGCAAAGATCCGCTACAGTCATCCGGGGGCGGCGGCGACCGTGCACAGACCTTCGGACGATCAGGCTGAGGTGGTCTTTGATGAACCCGTCCGCGCCGTCACCCCCGGACAGGCTGTTGTTTTCTATGATGGGGAATTTATTCTGGGCGGCGGCACCATCATTTAAAAAATTGTTCTTAAGTTCCGAAAATAATGCGTTTTTTCAGCTGATTTTCTACCAGATATTGTGTGACAAAAGGCTTGCAATTTTCAGAGAAACACGATAAGATAAAAAGGATGTATTCGGGGAACCATATATTACCATGCACATGGCGTCAGGGAATCAATGGGTTAGCAGGTTCCTGCGCCAAAGCAAAGGAAACGATGAACGTCGTTTACTATTATTTTTAGCGATGGAGGGCTGAATCATGAGTTTTACAGAGCAAAACCAGGCAGGCAGACGGATCGCTTCTCTGCTTGACGATAACAGTTTTGTGGAGATCGGCGGACACGTGACAGCCAGAAGCACTGATTTCAACCTGCCGCAGACCGAGACGCCCGGAGATGGCGTGATTACCGGTTACGGTGTGATTGACGGGCATCTGGTGTACGTGTACAGCCAGGACGCGTCCGTCTTAGGCGGATCAATTGGAGAAATGCACGCGAAAAAGATCGCAGGACTGTATGATATGGCGATCAAGATAGGTGCACCGGTGATCGGACTTTTGGACAGTGCAGGACTGAGACTTCAGGAGGCGACGGACGCTTTGAACGCGTTTGGCCTGATTTATCAGAAGCAGGCGCAGGCATCCGGAGTGATCCCGCAGATCACGGCTGTATTCGGCAGATGCGGCGGCGGCATGGCACTGATCCCGGGACTGGCTGATTTTACATTTATGGAGAGTGAAAAAGCGGAGCTGTTTGTTAATTCTCCGAATGCGCTTCCGGGCAACACGAAGGAAAAGTGTGATACCTCTGCGGCAAAGTTCCAGAGCGAGGAGACCGGACTGGTTGATTTCGTCGGATCTGAGGACGAGATCCTTGGCAATATCCGCGCACTGGTATGCATGCTTCCGGCAAATAATGAGGATGATCTTTCCTATGAGGATTGCACCGATGACCTGAACCGTGCCTGCGAGGATCTGGCGAACGCTTCAGGAGACACGTCTATTCTCCTTTCCAATATTGCGGACAATAACATTTTTGTCGAAATGAAGGCTGCTTACGCACCGGATATGGTGACTGGTTTCCTGCGCCTGAACGGCACAACGGTCGGCGCGGTGGCGAACCGCACAGAGATCTACGGCGAGGACGGCGAGCTCAAAGAATCCTTTGACTGCGTCATCAGCGCACGCGGAGCGGAAAAGGCAGCCGGGTTTGTTTCCTTCTGCGATGCATTTGAGATTCCGGTTCTGACTCTGACCAACGCGACCGGTTTCAAGGCATGCAAGTGCTCCGAGAAAAAGATTGCGAAGGCAGCTGCGAAGCTGACCGCCGCATTTGCGAACGCGACCGTGCCGAAGGTGAACGTAATCATCGGCAAGGCCTTCGGCAGCGCTTACGTGGTGATGAACAGCAAGGCGATCGGCGCGGACATGACCTTTGCGTGGACAGACGCGCAGATCGGTATGATGGATGCGCAGCTGGCTTCCAAGATCATGTACGCCGGCGAGGACAGCAAGGTGATCAATGAGAAAGCTGCAGAGTATGCTTCTTTGCAGTCGAGTGCACTTTCTGCGGCGAAGAGAGGCTATGTGGACAATATCATCGATGCCCAGGACACCAGAAAATATGTGATCGGAGCATTTGAAATGCTGTATACGAAAAGAGAGGACGGCCCGTCCAGAAAACATGGAACAGTATAAACAGAAGTGAGCGAGGTGATACAGATGAAACTTAGATTAAAAGCTTTGCTGCTGGCACTTGGGCTTACTGTTTCCAGCCTTTCGGTGGGCGTGTACGCGGAGGAAGAGACGGACGCTTCGACAGAGCAGGTGACGGAAGCTTCCGAGGAAGACGCTTCTGCTTCGGATGCAGATGAGGAAAAAACGGATCTGTCTGAGGAAGCGGCTGCTGCCGAAGATGAGACCGCCGGGGCTAACGAAGAAGATTCCTCTGAGGATGAGACTGCAGAGGCTGACGACGAAGACTCCGCTGAGGCTGAGACAGAAGCCGCCGAAGAAGAGACCGAGACGGAAGAGTCGATGACAGCTGAGGAATACTATATGCAGCTGATCGACAATTACCTGGTGCAGGTCGGCGCATGGACAGACGACCAGGTGGATTCCTATATGGAGAGCGAGGATGAAGTGACCGCGCTCATCGCGTATAACTGGAATACCGTAAAGTCTGAGCTTGGCGATTATGTAGAGGTGACGGAGATTACCGGCACGGAGTACACATCGGACGGATACGGCGGCACGATTACGGCGCTTGCTCATTACGAGGGAGTTGGGACCGGCGGCACGGTTACTGTGACGCTGGATTATGAGTATACCTATTCTTCAACATATGGGCAGTATCTCATGAGCCTGACCGGCCTTTCGTGGGATGTGGAATATACGATGGGCGTGATGTTGCAGAAGGCCGCAATGAATACGCTCATGGGCATCTGCATCGTATTTTGCATGCTGGCGTTCTTAAGCCTCCTGATCAGCAAAATTCATTTTATTCCGGACATGATCGAGGCGAGAAAGAAAGCAAAAGAAGAAGAAGCGGCACCGGTGCCGAAGCCGGCAGCGCCGAAGGCGGAAGAGCCGGCAGCAGAGCTGGCTGCAGAGGAGGAAGTCATCAATCCGGAGGATGATCTGGAGCTTGTCGCAGTCATCACGGCTGCGATCGCGGCATTCCGCGAGAGCGAGACTACTGTAAACACAGGCGACGCCTATGTGGTGCGGTCTATTAAAAAAGTAAACAGCAGAAGGCGCTAAGCCTGATAAAAGGAGGAAAACCATGAAAAACTATACCATTACAGTCAATGGAAACGTATATGATGTGACAGTAGAAGAGGGCGCCGGCGCAGCCGCACCGGCAGCGACCGCGGCACCGGCTCCGAAGGCAGCACCTGCGGCAGCCCCGAAAGCAGCACCGGCTCCGAAGGCAGCGGCGCCGGCGGCTGGCGGCTCTGCCGGTTCTGTGAAGGTGACCGCTTCCGTACCGGGCAAGGTATTGAGCCTGGAAGCGAAGGTCGGAGATTCTGTGACCAGGGGTCAGAATATTATCATCCTCGAAGCAATGAAGATGGAGATTCCGGTTGTTGCTCCGCAGGACGGCACAGTGGCAAGTATCGACGTAGCGGTAGGACAGGCTGTAGAGAACGGCGATGTTCTGGCTTCCCTGAACTAATGACAGATGGAGAGCCACGCACAAAGCAAAACGGCTTACGTTTTTGCTGCATTTTAATGGCGTGGCCTGCAGTACCTTTCCTGGTTTGCCTGGCAAATCAGGATAAACCCTGCATAGTATAACCATGCAGGGTATGACTGGGAGGAATTAAAATGACCTATGTTATAAGTACATTGTCAAACTTATGGGAGCAGACCGCTTTTATGAACCTGACCGTCGGCAATTACGCGATGATCATCGTAGCGCTGTTTTTCCTGTATCTGGCAATTGGACATGACTTCGAGCCGCTGCTCCTGGTTCCGATCGCGTTTGGTATGCTGCTGGTAAATATCTATCCGGATATCATGGCAGAGCCTTATGTAGACGCGGCGGGCGTATCCCACGCGGGCGGGCTTCTGTATTATTTCTACACACTGGATGAGTGGAGCATTCTGCCTTCACTGATCTTCATGGGTGTCGGGGCGATGACGGACTTCGGCCCGCTGATTGCGAACCCGATCAGCTTCCTTTTGGGCGCGGCCGCACAGATCGGCATTTACGCCGCGTACTTCTTTGCAATCCTTCTCGGCTTTAATGGAAAAGCGGCTGCGGCGATCTCCATCATCGGCGGCGCGGACGGCCCGACATCCATTTTCCTTGCAGGCAAGCTCGGACAGACGGAACTGATGGGATCAATCGCCGTGGCGGCATACACCTACATGTCTCTGGTTCCGATCATTCAGCCGCCGATCATGAAAGCGCTGACGACTGAGGAAGAGCGGAAGATCAAAATGGAGCAGCTCCGTCCGGTTTCGAAGCTGGAGAAAACCCTGTTCCCGATTATTATCACGATTGTGGTCTGCCTGCTTCTGCCGACCACCGCTCCGCTGGTCGGTATGCTGATGCTCGGCAACCTCTTCCGTGAGTGCGGCGTGGTAAAGCAGCTTCAGGAGACCGCTTCCAACGCGATGATGTACATCGTCGTCATCCTGCTGGGCACCTCTGTAGGCGCGACCACCAGCGCGGCGGCATTCCTGAATATGGATACTATCAAAATTGTTGTTCTTGGTCTGCTCGCGTTCGCGATCGGCACGGCTGCCGGTGTTTTACTTGGCAAGCTCATGTGCAGGCTGACGCATGGCAGGATCAACCCGCTGATCGGTTCTGCCGGCGTATCCGCCGTGCCGATGGCGGCACGTGTGTCCCAGAAGGTCGGCGCGGAGACCGATCCGACCAACTTCCTGCTGATGCACGCGATGGGACCGAACGTGGCAGGCGTCATCGGTACCGCCGTGGCGGCCGGTACATTTATGGCAATTTACGGCGTGAAATAAACGCTGCATTGTATGCAGCGATGAAGAAAATGCTGTGTTTTAGAGTGGTGAATGAAAGCCTGATTTCTATATAGCAGGGAATGAAATCCTGCTATATAGAAATGAGATAAATACAGCATGAATTAGCAATTTTAGAACTGTATTTGTACAGTGAACAAAGACCGTGCGCTAATATTTATGATCTTTTATCTATGATATAGGACTTCCATATCATATATCTGCGGCATTTCATGTCAGGCAGACATTTTCCTTTCTCTGGAGGGAATGGAAAGTCATGGTAGGAAGAAAAGACGAAAAGGAGGACAAATATGGCTGAAAAAAATATAAAGCCAAACAAATCAGAGCCGGCCGCAAAGCCGATCAAGATTACAGAGACGATCCTGCGTGACGCGCATCAGTCTCTGATCGCGACCAGAATGTCGACCGAGCAGATGCTTCCGATTATTGAGAAACTGGACAAGGTTGGATACCACTCCGTAGAGTGCTGGGGCGGCGCGACCTTCGACGCTTCCTTACGTTTCCTGAAGGAGGATCCGTGGGACAGACTGCGCAAGCTGCGCGACGGCTTTAAGAACACCAGGCTGCAGATGCTGTTCCGCGGACAGAACATCCTTGGCTATCGTCCGTACGCAGACGATGTGGTGGAGTACTTTGTACAGAAATCCGCAGCCAACGGCATCGACATTATCCGTATTTTTGACTGCCTGAATGATCTGCGCAACCTGCAGACTGCAGTGACAGCGGCCAATAAGGAAAAGGTACACGCGCAGGTAGCAATGTCCTATACGCTTGGCGATGCGTACACACTGGAGTACTGGGTAGACCTGGCGAAGAGAATTGAGGACATGGGTGCGGATTCTATCTGCATCAAGGATATGGCCGGACTGCTGCTGCCGTATCAGGCGACAGAGCTTGTAGGCGCGTTAAAGAGCGCAGTGAAGCTTCCGATCCAGCTGCATACTCATTATACCTCTGGCGTAGCTTCCATGACCTACATGAAAGCAGTCGAGGCGGGCGTAGATGTCATTGATACCGCTATGTCACCGTTCGCACTGGGTACCTCTCAGCCGGCGACCGAGGTTATGGTAGAGACCTTCAAGGGGACTCCGTATGACACCGGGTTCGACAGCCAGCTGCTCGACGAGATCGCAGATTACTTCCGTCCGATGCGCGATGAGGCTCTCGAGACCGGCCTGCTCAACCCGAAGAACATGGGCGTCAACATCAAGACTCTGCTCTATCAGGTACCGGGCGGCATGCTTTCCAACCTGACCTCACAGTTGAAGGATATGCACGCGGAAGACAAGTATTACGAGGTGCTTGAGGAAGTGCCGAAGGTACGTAAGGATCTTGGCGAGCCGCCTCTCGTAACCCCGTCGTCCCAGATCGTCGGTACGCAGGCCGTGATGAACATCGTCGGCGGCGAGCGCTACAAGATGGTGACAAAGGAGACAAAGGACATCTTAAGCGGCAAGTACGGCGCTACCGTAAAGCCGTTCAATAAGGAAGTGCAGAAGAAGTGCATTGGCGAAGATGCAGAGATAATCACCTGCCGTCCGGCAGACCTGATTCCGGATGAGCTTGATACGCTGCGCGGAGAGATGGCGCAGTGGTCCGAGCAGGACGAGGACGTGCTCAGCTACGCACTCTTCCCGCAGGTAGCGGTAGACTTCTTTAAGTACAGACAGGCACAGGAGCAGAAGGTAGATCCGACCATGGCGGATGAGAAGAATAAGGCTTATCCGGCTTAAGCTTACGTGTAAGATTATTTCACTGATTTTATTGCAATATTTATTTATGCTCCGATTTTATAATTGCTTATCACACCAGTTCTGGGAGGAGTATGGTTCTCCTGAATAGCTGTCCCGCATGATGTATCAGATGATGCGGAAGATGCAGGACAATATTCAGATAACTGTATCGGAGGTGTCCGGTCTCACTTGTATTATCCCGGGAACACGCTCCGGCTGGTGTGATTTATCGCGTGTATTGATTTTATTCGCTTAAATCAGACGAAAATAGATTTGAAACAGCAAAGGGGAAAGTTATGAGAGATACGACACTGGTTATTATGGCAGCAGGGATTGGCAGCCGCTTCGGCGGGGGAGGCGTAAAACAGCTGACATCATTTGGACCGGGCGGCGAGATCATTATGGATTATTCCATCTATGACGCGCTTGAGGCAGGATTTACAAAAGTCGTCTTTGTTATCCGTCACTCTATGGAAAAGGACTTCCGCGAAATTATCGGAGACAAGGTCGCAAAGAAGATTAAAGTAGAATATGCTTATCAGGAGCTTGGAGATCTCCCGGCAGGCTATGCCGCGCCGAAGGGCAGAGAAAAGCCCTGGGGGACCGGCCAGGCGATCCTGGCCTGCCGGAATGTCGTACACGAGCCTTTTGCCGTGATCAACGCGGATGACTATTATGGAAAAGATGCTTTCCGCAAGGTTCATGGATTTCTCACTGAAGCGAAGCCATTCAGTGACGGACACTATCATTTCTGCATGGCAGGCTTTATCCTGAAAAACACACTTTCAGAGCATGGTGGTGTGACCCGCGGGATCTGCAGGCTGAACGAGGAGGGCACACTCATTGAGATCCTCGAGACAAAGGATATCATAAAAACCTTTGGCGGCGGTCCTGCTGTCTATTCCGCGAATGCCAGCCTCATCCGTCTGGATTCGGAATCGCTGGTATCCATGAACTTCTGGGGCTTCACGCCGGACTTCATGGACGAGCTGGAAAAAGGCTTCCGGGGATTCCTCAGTAATCTGGACACGAATGCCCTGAAAGCCGAGTATCTCCTCCCGACCATCGCTGACCGGATGCTGAAGGAGGATAAGGTGGATATCACCGTACTTCCGTCAAACGACCGTTGGTTTGGCGTGACCTTCCGCGAGGATGTGCCGATCGTGAAGCAGTCGATCCTGGAGCTGGTCGAAGCGGGACAATATCCGCGGAGCCTGTACTGATCAGAAAATAACCATCGGCTTTGACAGGCGACCATCGGAGTTGCAGTTACGAAAAGCAAAATAGCAGGCAAAAAAGCGACTGAATATTGATAATTTTTTCCTTTACAAATTTTAGATTGTTTAGTACAATAGGGAAGTCGCAGACGGGGCAGGAGCTATTCCTGTTCCGGGCATCGGGGTATGGCGTAGCTTGGTAGCGCGCGCGGCTGGGGGCCGCGAGGTCGCAGGTTCAAATCCTGTTGCCCCGATTTTTTCTTTAGAATCAAGGGGTTTCGAATTTCAGCTATGTGAAGCTTCTATCAGCAATAATAATGTATTTCTTTAAAATAACTGTACCATTTTTTTTCAATCTCTAAATGACGTGCTTCCAGAATATCCATAATGTTCCGCAGTTTCCTTTGAGGAATATGAGAATTATTGTTGCAGAGCAGGCATTTGCCGCTTTTTGTAATCCATATTTTAGTGGCGCTTTCCGTTGGGAATCCCTCAGACACATGTACGTGGACAGGTTCCAACGGTTTGTTTTCGTTTGACCAGAAATATATCAGATAAGCGCCGATTTTAAAAATTTGCGGCATTGTCAAAGCCTCCTTCTCTCGCAAGACGGATGATAATATGCGCTACAGATTCCAGGTATTCCTGGAAATATTCAATATCTGTCTGCGAAAATCCGTCTATATTTTTCCATGTATAAGAGGGGAGATAACACTCTGCTGACTGAAATCCACCAAAGACAGGCTTTTCGAAATACACCTTTACGGTTTCAGTACCGTTTTCTTCATAGGCGTCAGAATGGACAACCTCGGTCTTGTCTGCGAGGGTCATAAATTGATACATCATAATAAAAATCTCCTTCTTTATTTTTCAGCTTCTCAAAATGCCATCAGTTCCAGCCACTTCCTCAGGAATTTCGGTAGATTCGCTCATGATGGGCAAATAATAGCACGAATTTTTCACACTGTAAATAAAAATCTTAACATGTAAGAAGCCGTGATGCTTTCAGATAATTCTTGAATATTCACGTTACAAATGATATATTAGACAGGTATGTAAGCTTTTCTGGCAGGAGGGAAGGATGAACCAGCGCGGATTCGGCCGCCCGGCTGCCTCCGAAAGAAAAATTTGTGAGAGGATTTATCAGAATATGGGAGAGAGAATTACAGGGCATACCGAGCTTCTGACTTTAATGGCGTATCCGATCCGGCATTCGAGCTCGCCAGCCATGCACAACGAGGCGCTTTCTTATCTTGGGCTGGATTATGCCTACCTCTGTTTTGAGGTTGACCAGAGCAATCTGCGTGAGGCGATTGAGTCGATACGGGCGCTGAAGATCCGGGGCGGGAATATTTCCATGCCGAATAAAATCGCTGTAATGCAGTATCTGGATAAGCTGACGCCGGAAGCAAAGCTCTGCGGAGCAGTGAATACGATAGTGAATGATGACGGGGTGCTGACCGGGCATATCACGGATGGGATTGGATACATACGCGGGTTATCAGATCACGGTTTTGATATTAAAGGAAAGAAAATGACCATTGTCGGGGCCGGGGGAGCGGCGAAAGCGATTCAGGTGCAGGCGGCCCTTAGCGGCGTCCGGGAGATGTCTATTTTTAATATTCATGATAAATACTGGGATCGGGTGAAGGAAACGACCCGTCTCCTGAATGAGGAGCTCGGCTGCAGGACGACGCTCTACGGGCTGGAGGATCTGGACATGCTGAAAAGAGAGATCCACGACAGCGACCTGCTGGCCAACGCGACGGAGGTCGGCATGACGCCTCAGAAGGAGTGGACCTACATTCCGGATATCAGCTTTTTCAGGTCGGGCATGCTCGTGACGGATGTGATTTATGCCCCGCCCAAAACAAAATTTCTGAAAATGGCCGAGGAAGCCGGGTGCGACACGATGAACGGATTCCCGATGATGCTGTTTCAGGGGGCTGAGGCCTTTCGGCTGTGGACCGGTCAGGACATGCCGATTGCTCATATGAAGGAATATCTGCATATCTGAGGAAGCCGGCAAAAACTGACTTCGTTTTTTCCAGGTCAGGGAAAAGTTATTATTACAGGGGGAAAGGACAAATGAAGGTATTAAAATGGCTGGATGAGAACCTTGAGGAGGTCATTCTCATTCTGCTGCTGATCGCCATGGTGTGCATCATGGGGATCCAGGTGGTGGCAAGATATTGTTTTAACCAGTCCTTAAGCTGGTCGGAGGAACTGACACAGTATCTGTTCGTGTGGACGACCTTTATCAGCGTGAGCTATTGTGTGAAGAAACGGATCTCCATTAAAATAGAACAGCTGCTGAATATACTGCCCGAGCCGGGGCAGACGGCGCTGCGGCTGTTCCGCCACACGGTTGTGTTTATTTTCTGCATCATCATGCTGCCTTACTGTCTGCGCTATCTGCAGCAGTCGATTGAACTGGAGGCGACCAGTGCGGCACTGGGAATCCCGATGTACTATATTCAGTCGGCTCCGCTTGCCGGATTCCTTCTGCTGACCATTCGCGTGGCGCAGGCCTGGTGGCGTGAGGCGAAAAAGATGAAAGGAGTGTTTACAAAATCATGACAGCGATTATTATGATCATATTTGTACTCCTTCTGATTCTGGCTGTTCCGGTTGGACTGACGGTGGCGATCACGAGTATGCTGCCGAGCCTGTTCTCTGAATCATTTACGGTGAGCGGAGTATATGTACTGCGGTCGATGCTGGGCGGGGTCAATTCCTACCCGCTTCTGGCAATCCCGATGTTTGTCCTTTCCGGCATCATTATGTCCAGGGGCGGCGTTTCCAAAAAGCTTTTTGAGGTATTTACTTATTTTGTCGGGAAAAAGACTGCGGGCGTGCCCTGCGCGGTCGTGATTACCTGCCTTTTCTTCGGTGCGATCTCCGGCTCTGCTCCGGCGACAGTGGCGGCGGTCGGCAGCATGACGATCCCTCTGATGCTGGAGATGGGCTACGACAAAAAATTCTGCGTGGCGCTTGTCGCGACGGCGGGTGGACTGGGCGTGATCATACCGCCGAGTATTCCTTTTATCCTCTATGCGCAGGCGACCGGAACTTCGGTCAGCGATATGTTCCTCGCGGGCATTATCCCGGGGCTTCTGATCGGCCTGATTTTGATGTGTTATTCCGTCTTTTACTGCAAAAAGCATGGCGAGGATAAGACAAAAATCAATGTGATGGTGGATGAGCTGCATGCGCGCGGTTTCCGGAAGGTCTTTTTCTCCAGCCTCTTTGCGCTGCTGACTCCGGTGATTATCCTTGGATGCATTTACACGGGTGTGACCTCTCCGACAGAAGCGGCCGTGATCTCCGTCTTCTATTCTCTCATCATCAGTCTGTTCGTGTATCGGACGCTGAAATTCAGGGACCTCTGGGGCATCTTCCGCGAGGCGGTGCGGACCTTCTGCCCGATCCTCTTTATCCTGGCGGCCTCGGTGGCTTTTTCCCGCATTCTGACGCTGATGCACGTGCCGCAGACCGTCTCGGCCTGGATGACCGGCTCCTTTACCAATAAAATTGTCCTGCTGCTCGTGATCAATCTGGTGCTGCTGGTGGTCGGCATGGTGATGGATACCAGTCCCGCGATCCTGATCCTTGCGCCGATCCTGCTTCCTGTTGTCGAGACATTTGGGATCGATGCGGTGCACTTTGGCATCATTATGGTCGTGAATCTGGCTATCGGTTTCGTGACACCGCCGATCGGTGTGAATCTGTTTGTGGCCAGTTCCCTCTCGGATGTGCCGGTGATGGATATTGCGAAAAAAGCGATGCCGATGATCATTCTGTTTTTCATCGCGCTGCTGCTGATCACGTATATTCCGCAGATCAGCCTGCTGCTGGTATAACGATCTTTCAGGAAAGAGGATAAAAAATGAAACGGAATTTGAAAAATTATTTAGCGAAGGCAGTCCTGGGCGCGGTACTGGTACTTTCCTGCGCCAGCTGTGCGCAGGCGAAAACACAGGAGTACGCCTGGGTGCTGGCTACGGCGAGCCCGGAGGACACCGTCACCCAGATCTATGCGGAGAAATTTGCGGAAGAGGTGGAGAGCCTCTCGAACGGGGAGATGAGGATTGAAGTCTATGCAAACAGCTCCCTTGGCGGTGATACGGAGCTGATCGAGTGCTGTATGACCGGAGATATCCCGTTCGTGGTGCAGAATACAGCGCCTCAGGTGAGCTATCTCCCCAGACTCTGCCTGTTCGACCTGCCCTGCGTGTTTGACTCGATCGAGGAGCTTCACGAGGTGCTGGATAATGAAGAATTTATGGAAAAAATCAATGAAATTTACGCGGAGAAGGGACTGGAGCTGCTCGGCATGAGTGATCAGGATTTCCGTGTCATGACTTCCAATGTTAAGGCAGAGTCTCTGGAGGATTTTTCGGGAATTAAGATCCGTACGATGGAGAATTCCTACCATATGGCTTTCTGGAAGGCGATCGGCGCGAATCCGACCCCGATGTCCTTCTCAGAGGTCTATATCGGGCTGCAGCAGAATACGATCGACGCGCAGGAAAATCCTTATGAGGTCATCGTTTCCAATAATTTTTATGAGCAGCAGGATTATATTATTCAGACGAACCACCTGCCTCACCTGCTGAGCCTGATTGTGAGCGAGAGCTTCATGGAATCTCTGGAGGAGGACGAACAGGCGATCATCCGTGAAGCCGCTGCCACAGCCTGCGCTTACGCGAGAGAACAGGCGCAGGAGCGTGTCGCGGACCGGATCGCGATCTGCGAGGCGGGCGGAGCTGAGATTATTGAGATTTCGGATGAGCTTCGTGGCCAGATGCGTGAGGCGGCTGCCGACCTGTACGAGGAGATCCGCGCGGTCGTGGCCGATGACGACCTGTACTATACTTATATCGGAGAATGATCAAAGTGCTTTCTTTACCATTGATCCTTGTAAAAATTGCTTTGAAAAATTTTGAACCAGCTGGCACGTAACTACGGCGAGGCTTTTAGAACCCGCGATTCGCAGATTAGGCGGTGCAAGATGCATGAGTTATTTTCCGACAGATCCGATGCTTGACACGGCTGACAATAAGCGTTATAACACGTCTATAACAAATTTGATATCGTTATGTCTGAAAGGATTTCTTTATAGTGAATAATAAAAGAATTCTGTCGTTCACTATAAAGCCAAAGGACGGGAAATAAGAAAGCTTAATGGACGCAGAAGCGGGAGGGTCGGGCGGATGAGTGCGAAGCGGGGCGGCACAACATATTATTACCGCGATTATACGGATGATTTTGTGGAGAGCGCCCGTCAGGATGACGCACTGCCGGAGGACTTTCACTGGATACACAGGAATCCGTTTTACCGCCTGATTTCTGCACTGCTTTACGGAGTGGCAGTGGTATTTTCGCTGATATATATCAGACTGATCCTGCATGTCCGCGTGGAAAACCGAAAAGTACTGAAGGCTGCCGGAAAGACGGGCTGCTTTCTGTACGGAAATCACACGCAGCCCATGGGGGATGTTTTTGGCCCGGTGCTGAATTGCTTTCCCGGGCGGATAAGCGCCATTGCCAGTGTGTCGAACCAGGGCATCCCTGTGATCGGGAAGCTTCTTCCTATGCTGGGCGCCCTGTTTATTCCGGATTCCATGGGCCGGATGAAGGAGTTTATGGAGGCTGTCCGGTATCATGTGGAAAAAAAGCGGTATATTGTTATTTATCCGGAAGCTCATGTCTGGCCCTGGTGTACCTTTATCCGGCCCTTTCCGGCTACGGCATTCCGCTTTCCTGTGCTATATAATGTACCCGCCTTTTGCATGACGACAACCTACCAGCAGCGAAAGCATGGAGGGAAGCCCAAAATCGTTGTGTATATAGACGGTCCTTTTTTAGCTGATTCCGGCAAGAGCAAACGGGAGCAGCAGATGGAGCTGCATGACAAAATTTTTGCCTGCATGCAGTCACGCAGCCAGGCAAGCGATTGTGAATATATTCATTATCAAAAAAGAGAACAAGATGAAATGAAAAATCCGGCAGACGCACGGAGATAAAACCGGCTGATCCGGCAGACGCACGGAGACAAAACCGGCCGTTCCGGCTGACGCACGGAGATAAATCCAGATGGATCCGGCAGTCGCGCAGAGATTAATCCGGATGAATCCGGCTGAAAATCAGAGATAATTTCTGCTGACACGCGGGGATAAAGGAGACCGACGTATGAATATCCTGTACTGCGGAGATAAAAATATAGAGGATGGACTGGTGATTTCTGTGCTGTCGCTGCAGAAGCATACTTCGGAGCCTCTGAATGTTTTTGTGATGACTATGGATCTGACGTGGAAGACGAGGCAGGTTTTGCCGGTTTCCCGGGAGACTGTCAGCTATCTGGACAGCCGTCTCAGAAAGCAGAATGAGAAAAGCTCTGTCGTCCTGATTGACGCCACGGAGCTGTTTCGCGCCGCGCCGCCTCTGGCGAATATGGAGACGCGTTTCACACCCTGCTGCATGCTGCGCCTGTATGCGGATCAGGTGCCGGAGCTGCCGGACCGGATTCTGTATCTGGACAATGACGTGGTCTGCAGGAAGGATTTTGGCGATTTTTACCATCAGGAATTATCGGGCTGGGAGCTGGCCGGAGCCCTGGACTATTATGGGAAATGGTTTTTCCGGAACAATCTGCTTCATATGGATTATCTGAATTCCGGCGTCCTGCTGCTGAATCTGGCGCACATCCGCGAAACAGGCCTGTTTGCGCGGTGCCGTACCCTTTGCAGTGAAAAAAAGATGTTTATGCCGGATCAGTCTGCCATCAACCAGTTGGCTGCTCAGAAAAAACTCTGCGGCAGGGCTTACAACGAGCAGCGCAGGCTCCATAAGGAAACGGTGTTTCAGCATTTTACCACCAGCTTCCGTTTTTTCCCGTGGCTGCACACGCTGACGGTGAAACCATGGCAGATAGACCAGGTGCATGAAAAGCTGAATCTGCACGAATACGACGATATTCTGCAGGAGTATACTGCTGTTATGGCAGAATTGAGAGGATGAAAATTCGTGTATGCCACGTCATACCAGGAAACCAGTCTTTTGATATAATCCGCAGAATCGTCTCTCTCATCTTTCATTTCGATATTCGCGGCCAGGCCGTCGATATCTAAAAAATATTCGTAAAAAGTATCCCGGTACGGTGGTCACAGAAAAAATATGACTTCCGTGCCGGAGATTTTTTTATATTTCTGTCTGACTGTCTGATTCAGACTTGACACAAACGGAAATAAACGTTATAACACGTCTATAACAAAAAAGGAAATAAACGTTATAATACGTCTATAACAAAAAAGGGTTTCTTCTTAAGCTATAGTAAACGATGTAAGCCGTTTAGACAAAATGTTTAGGGAAGGCTGTATTTCAGAATTTGGAAAGGATGACAATAGTATGGAACAAAATGGTATACCCATTTTTTTTACAGCTGACGAGAGCTATGCGCCCTGGCTGGACTGTGCGGTCCGCTCAATGGTGGAGAACGCGTCCGAAGCATACCGGTATCAAATCTTTGTCCTGCATCAGGACTTATCGGAGGAGAGCCAGAGAAGAATCGCTTCCGGGGTGCGCGAGCCATTTGAGATCCGTTTTATTCCTATGGAAAAGGAGCTGGCAGGTATTACCGACCGGACCGAGAATCGGCTGCGGTGCGATTATTTTACACTGACCATTTATTTCCGGCTGTTTATCGCTGACCGTTTTCCGGAGTATGATAAGGGCATTTATCTCGACAGTGACATAGTGGTGCCCGGCGATATTTCTGAATTGTACCGGGTGGAACTGGGAGACAATATCATCGGCGCCTGCCCGGATCATTCGATCAAACCGGTTCCTGAGCTGGTGGAGTATGTAGAAAACGCAGTCGGCGTGCCGATTGACCAGTATATCAATTCCGGCATTCTGCTGCTGAATCTGAAAAAGATGCGGGAGGTGGAATTTTGCGATCATTTTCTCCATTTGCTGCATACGTTCCATTTTGATTGCCTTGCACCCGACCAGGATTATATCAACGCGATGTGCAGAGACAAAATCGTCTATCTGGACGAGACCTGGGATGCCATGCCGCCGATGGGCCAAGAAGATGCAAAAGTGCTGCAGAATCCAAAGCTGATTCATTATAATCTGTTTCAGAAGCCCTGGTGCTACGATGATATCCCTTATGAGGAGTATTTCTGGAGCTGTGCAGAAAAATCTCCATTCTATCCGGATATTCTGCGCTTTAAGGAGAACTACTCGGAGGAGCAGAAGAAATCGGACCAGACCTGTCTTGAAAATATGATTGCAAAAGGACCAAGGGTGTGCCGTCAGGACGTTACTTTTCGCAAGATGCTGGAAAGAGGAGAGAAGATACGCGTGTGATAATCAGTGAAAACGAGAAGGAGAGAACATTCACATATGCTAATCGGCGGGAATAAAGAGAAAGTGATTGCGAACATGCGGTCCGCCACGGAGAAGGGCGAGCTGAACTGTAAGGTGGAGACTGGCGACCCGGTTTTGTCCGAAGAGGAGCGGGAGAGGATTGTCCGGCATTATCTGGATAATTACAGGACCTTCGGATACCGGTTCTGCAACGTGTGCGCACGGGCTCTGACAGACACAGCCACCAGATGGCTGAACCGGAGCACCAGAATCGAAGGACTGGAAAATATAAAAGACATACATGGCGGCGCGATTGTCACCAGCAATCATTTCAGTCCGCTGGATAATACGGCGGTGCGGAAGGCGATGAACCGGGCTGGCTACCGGCGGCTGTTCATCGTCAGCCAGGAGACGAATCTTGCCATGAAGGGGTGGATCGGATTTCTGATGAATCATGAGGATATCATTCCTCTGGTGAATCATTCCGAGTATCTGCGCAAAAGCTTCGGCCCCATGATCCGGGAACGGCTCAGACATGGGGACGCCATTCTGATCTATCCGGAGCAGGAGATGTGGTTTCATTACCGGAAGCCCCGTCCGCCGAAACGCGGCGCGTACTATTACGCGGCTGTCAATCATGTTCCGCTCATTTCCTGCTTTGTGGAGATCCGGGATTTGCCAGGCAAGGAAAATGAAGAATTCCACAAGACCCGGTATGTGATGCACATCCTCAAGCCCATTTATCCGGATCCGGATAAAAGTGCCAGAGAGAGCAGCCGGGAAATGATGCGGCAGGATTACCAGCAAAAAGTGGCTGCCTATGAACAGGCCTATGGGAAAAAGCTGACTTATGATTTTGAGGCGGATGATGTAGCGGGATGGATTCCGCCCGAAGAAACACAGAGAGGAAGTCTTTGAGTGGAAAGTACGGACAGAGAACTCCGGATTGGGATCGATGTAGGTTCCACGACAGTGAAAGTGGTTATTACGGATGCCGGAACGCAGGATGTGCTTTACGCACGATACGTGCGGCATAATGCGAAACAGAAAGAGACGGTTGGCGGTCTGCTTGCGGAGGCGGAAGAGCAATACCCCCATCAGCGATTCCGGGCGGCGGTCTGCGGCTCCGGAGGCAGGACGATTGCCCAAAGATTAGGCGTCCATTACATACAGGAGGTAGTAGCCAATTCCGCAGCGGTCCGGGCATTGTATCCACAGGTAAGGACAGCTATTGAACTTGGCGGGCAGGACGCTAAGGTCGTATTTTTTTACTTTGATAAACAGAAAAATCAACTGCAGACCTCCGATATGCGGATGAATGGAAGCTGTGCCGGCGGCACCGGCGCTTTTATCGATGAGGTAGCGGCGCTTCTGAATGTGGAAACGGAGCAGTTTGAAGCTCTGGCGGCGCAGGGACGCACCGTCTATGACATTTCCGGGCGCTGCGGCGTGTTTGCAAAGACAGATATCCAGCCTTTGCTGCTTTCCGGGGCGAAAAAGGAGGATATCGCTCTGTCCACGTTTCACGCCATCGCAAAGCAGACCATCGGCGGTCTGGCACAGGGCCTTGAGCTGGCCCCGCCGATTATTTTCGAGGGAGGACCGCTGACCTTTAACCCGACACTGATCAAGACTTTTGCCGGACGGCTTGGACTTAAGGAAAGCGCCAGGGAAACGCCCCCTCCTTTCAGTCGGCGGCAGGTCGCGCCGTCCATTGAGAGAAACGCTGCGCGTTTGGACGGCGCTATTGTGCGTCCGGAGCATCCGGAAACGATTGTGGCCTATGGGACAGCGATTGCCATTGACCAGATTTTTCCAGATAAAGGGGAACATTCAGATACCGTCACCCTGCGGGAGCTGGCAGAACGGCTTGCCGCCCCGGAGGAATCCTCTCATAAGACAGAGGAAAAGGGGAAGCCTTTTTTTTGCTCGCCGGAGGAAAAGAAGCAGTTTCAGGAAAGACATGGCCGGGAGCTGCAGGAACTTTGTATGCCGAAACCAGAGGCCGGGGAGCTGCGCGTCTGGCTGGGGATCGACTCCGGCAGTACCACATCGAAGTTCGTTCTGCTGGACGAGGAAGGCCGTGTCGTTGACCGGTTTTATGCTCCAAACAGGGGAGAAGCCCTGCTGGTGGTACGGGACGGATTGCTTGAAATAAAACGAAAATATGATGCGCAGGGCATCCGGCTGCATGTTCTGGGACTTGGCACGACCGGATATGGGGAGAACCTGCTGGCGCGGGCATTTGGCGCGGATTATCACACGGTCGAGACGGTGGCTCATGCCATGGGGTGTACCCATTACTATCCGGAGACGACCTTTTTGCTGGATATCGGCGGTCAGGATATGAAGGCAATCTGGCTGGAGGACGGCATTATCACAAATATTATGCTGAACGAGGCCTGTTCATCCGGCTGCGGCTCTTTTCTGGAGAATTTTGCTTCCAGTTTGCGGATACCGGTAGATGAGATTGCAGAGACAGCCTTTCGCTCCGAATCTCCGGCAAAGCTGGGCAGCCGCTGTACGGTGTTCATGAACAGTACGATCATCACGGAGCAGCGCAATGGAAAAGGCCCGGATGATATTATGGCCGGGCTCTGCCGTTCCGTCATTGAGAACGTGTTCACAAAAGTCATTCGTATTTCAGACACAACCGATCTGGGAGAGCATGTTGTCGTACAGGGCGGCACCTTCCGCAATCAGGCGGTCCTTCGCGCTCTGGAGGAATACCTTGGCACCCGGGTAAAGCTGGCGCCTTATCCGGGCGAGATGGGAGCCATCGGCGCGGCTCTGGAGGTAAAACGCCAGATTACAGAGGCGGGCTATCCGGTCGGGGGGAAATCCAGTTTTATAGGATTTGACGCACTGGAGAAATTCTCCTATGAGACGCAGAGCGGCGTGCAGTGTACCGGCTGCGGAAACCGGTGCAACCGTACGGTCGTCACTTTTTCTACCGGAAAAACCTGGGTATCCGGCAACCGCTGTGAGAAAGGAGCGGTGGTTAAAGAAAATCGTCCTCTCGTGACAGGTTATGATAATTTCGGCAGTCAATGGGATTGCGATTGTGCTTCTGAACAGGAGAGTAATAAAAATACAGGTGCCGGATTGGGACAACCGACCTACACAGACCACATGGAATCTGCGAAAGGACACAGGAAGGCGTCAGAGAAATCAACAGAAAAGCTAACAGAAAAGCCGACAGAAAAACAGACAGAAAAGCAAACGGTAAAACAGACAGAAAAACAAACGAAAAAACAGACAGAAAAACAAACGAAAAAACAGACAGAAAAACAAACAGAGAAGCCCGCGGATTTATTTGCGGAGCGGGAAGCTCTCCTCTTTGCGGACTACTCGTATCATCAGGCGGCTCCGGACAAAGGAGAGGCGATCGGCCTGCCCAGAGTGCTGGAATTCTGGGACAGTATGCCGTTCTGGAGTACTTTTTTCCGGGCACTGGGGTATCAGACGAGGTTTTCCCGCAAAAGCTCGCGGAAGCTTTATGAGCAGGGCCTGCAGTACGTGGCTTCGGACACGGTCTGCTTTCCGGCGAAGCTGGTCCACGGGCATATCATGGATCTGGCTGGGATGGGCGTGGACCGCATCTTCTTTCCCTATGTGATGCATATGCCTCCGGAGGGTGTGGATAAGAACAGTCCTTATGTCTGCTCCGTCCTGCAGGGATATCCGATGGTTGTGCGCAATTCGCAGAATCCGGAGAAAGAGGGAAAGGTGATTTTTGATACGCCGGTGTTCCACTGGTTTGAGGAGAAGGACCGGAAAAAGCAGATCTGCAGCTATGCGGTGGAGACGCTGGGCGTGACGAAGGCGGAAGCGGCTTCCGCCTTTGCGGACGGGGAACATGCACTTTTATCTTTTCGGGAAACACTGACGCGGCTGAGCAGTGAGATTATTCGTCAGGCACATGAATCCGGCACATATGCCGTGGTTCTGGCGGGGCGGCCTTATCATACCGACCCCTTTATCTGTCACGATCTTTCCAGAAAATTCACCGAACGCGGCGTTCCCGTGCTGACCGTGGACAGCCTGCCGGACCTTAGTAAGCAGGATCTGAAAAATACCAGGATAGAGATTACCAACGACTTCCATACGAGGATGCTGGAAGGGGCAATGGTGGCAGCAAAAGACCCGGCACTGGAATATGTGCAGATCGTCAGCTTCGGCTGCGGCCACGATGCCATTCTGTCCGATGAAATCAGCCGGATTCTGGCGGAGTGCGGGAATAAATCTCCGCTGATCCTCAAGGTGGATGAGAGCGACGCAAGTGGTTCTCTTGGTATCCGCATCCAGTCTTTCCTGGAGACGATTGCGATTAAGCGCAGAAACGCCCAGTGCCGCACCGCCCATGCAGACAGCGCCGCTCGTCCGGACGGCACCTTCGAGGGGAAGCTGTCAGAGCCGAGCCCTGCAAAATTTTATAAAAGTGACCGCAAACGGCGCACGATCCTGGTTCCGAATATCTCCAAAGAGGTGTCCGTGCTGCTTTCTGCCATCATGGAGAAGGAAAACTACACCGTAAAAACATTGCCCATCGGAGGCCCGGAGCAGATCGCCCTGGGGAAGAAGTATGTCCACAATGATATCTGTTTCCCTTGCCAGATGGTGATCGGCGAGCTGATCAGTGCCCTGCAGAAGGGAAATTATCGTCAGGACGAGGTGGCCGTGGCGATGGTGAAATTCCAGTGTGACTGCCGGATGTCTCATTATGCGGGACTGCTGCGGAAAGGACTGGACCGGGCCGGCTTTACCGACGTCCCCATCGTGACTACGGATGCCGGTGACTCGAAGAATATGCACCCGGGCGTGATGATCCTGGGCGTTTCCGCTATCTGGGAAGCAGTATGGGTCTTTATGATGCTGGATATTCTCACGGACATTTGCCGGAAAATCCGCCCTTACGAGCTGCATCCAGGCGAGACGGACGAGGTTTACAATGACTGTGTGAATCAGCTGGCGGAGGGAATCCGCAAGGGTGTAAAAAATGCCAGAAAAGTTTTTGAGACCTGTATTGACCGGATGGGGCATATCCCTTATAATCGAAGTCAGCTAAAGCCGAAGGTGTTCGTTACCGGAGAACTGCTGGTGACCTATCATCCCGGCTCTAATTTCAACATTGAACGATATCTGGAAGCCAACGGCATGGAGACGGCATTTCCCAGGATTACGGATCAGCTGCGGAAGGATTTCCGTGCGACAGAATGTGAGATCAAAGACTATCATGCCAGCATTCCGCCTTACCCACAGCTGGTGGAGGGGCTGTTTGACTATGTCCAGAAGCAGCTGGAGAAGGTCGCCGTCCGCCATGAGCTTTATGAATGCGCGAAGAAGCCGAAAGATCTGTACAGGGAAGTCGGCGCCATCATCCCTGAAACCCTGAGCTGCGGAGAGGGCTGGCTGATGGCCGCAGAGATCGCGCACAATGCGAAGGATGGCGTAAAGTCGTTTATCATCCTGCAGCCCTTCGGCTGCCTGCCGAACCATGTCTGCGGACGCGGGGTCATTAAACGGCTGAAGGAGGAGTACCCGGATATTTCGATTCTGCCGCTCGACCTTGATCCGGACACCAGCTACGCGAATGTGGAAAACCGGCTGCAGATGCTGATCATGAACCACAGCCAGGAAGAACCGGGCAGCAAGGCTTCTTAAAAAATCTGGGACACAAATGAGAGAAAAATGAAACCGAATGATAAAAAGGAACAGAGATACTTTAAGCTATATCATGCTTTAAAGAAGGCGGCAGGTCCACTCTGCCATCTGATTTTTCGAATGAAAAAGGAAGACGAGATTCCTCTTCCGAAAGAGCCTTGCCTCGTGGTAGTCAATCATACCTGCTATTTTGATCCTCTGATTGTCGCAATGAGTGTGGATCAGCCGCTTTGCTTTGTGACCGGAGAAAACCTGCTTCGCCACAGATTTCCGGCTTTTCTGGCAGTTGATGTTTTCCGCAGCATACCCTGTTCCAAAGGGAAAATGAATATTGGAACCATTCTTGAAATATCCAGAAGCCTGAAAACGGGGCATTATGTCTGCATGTTCGCGGAGGGAAACATTACCTATGACGGAGCAACGGCGCCTCTGGCTCCTGTAAATGGGAAGCTTTTTGGGGCTTTGCGGTGTACGGTTGTGACGGTTGCTGTGACCGGCGCCTATCAGGTTATCCCACGGTGGAGCAGCAGATTAAGCAGAGGCAATGTCTCGGCGGAGCTAAAAGGCGTTTATACGAAAGAAATGCTGCACAATATGACTCCGGAGGAGATCGTGGCGCGTTTTAATCAGGATCTGTACGTGGAGCAGCCCGCCGCAGAGGATTCCCCCCTTGCGAAGCGAATCTGCATGGGAAAGCGGCCATCGGGAGATGGCGTGCCCATTGCCCGGAAGACCTGTCATCGCAGCGCGAAGGGCATTCATTATGTATTGTATGCCTGCCCGGAATGTGGCTCACTGGGAAAAATCAGAGGAAAAGGCAGTAAAATCTGCTGCTCCGGATGCGGGAGGGTATGGGAATATAATGGTTTGGGGAAAATAGAAGATGGCCGGTTCCGGACAATCTGGCAGTGGAACCGCTGGCAGATGGGCTTTGTGCGGGAGCTTGTTGAAAGCGATGTGAACATCAGACTGTCTGACCTGAATGCCAGATTGTTCCGGATCGCCGATGACCATAAACGGCACCTTTGTGAATCAGGAATTCTGCTTTTAAACCAGGCAAAATTGTCGGTTGGGAAACATGTGTTTCCTTTAGAAAAAATATCCCGCATGGATACCCGTAATAAGGGAGTACTCCTTTTTTCTGTGAACAACGAGGATTATTACGAGGTTTCGGCCCGAAAAGGCTTTTCCGGGCTGATGTATAAGACTTTTTTTGAGGCATTGAAGAATACTGAAAAATAGCTCCAGAAAATAAATTGAGAAGCTGATGAAAAAGAAAATTGCGATTATTACCGGGGCATCGAGCGGCCTTGGAAGAGAATTTGTCAGGCAGCTGGATAAAAAAACAGAAAGGCTTCGTGAGAAAGGTGCGGGGACTGAAAATCTGAATGAAAATCCGAATGCAATTCTGGATGAAATTTGGGTCATCGCCCGCAGGGAAGAGCGGCTGAATGAACTGCGCGGACAGATTGGTACGCCGCTTCGGGTGATTCCGCTTGACCTGACCCGGAAGGAATCCTTTCAGACGATCCGTGCTCTGCTGGAGGAAGAACAGCCCGAAGTGCGCTATCTCATCAATGCGGCCGGTTTTGGGAAAATCGGCTCATGGAAAGATATCTCCATAGAAGACTGCGATGATATGATTGATCTGAACTGCCGCGCTGCGGTTGATATGACGCAGCTGGTGCTTCCCTTTATGAGCAGGGGATCAAATGTGCTGGAGCTCTGTTCGACCGCGGGATTTCAGCCCTTTCCGTATCTGAATGTCTATTCCGCCTCCAAAGCATTTTTGTACCGCTACAGCCGCGCCCTTCGCGTGGAACTGCTTGGAGAAGGCATTCATGTGACGGCGGTCTGCCCTTACTGGGTAAAAGACACGGAATTTATCGGCACAGCCCAAAATACGGAAAACAGCACGTATATTCGGCATTTTCCCCTCGCTTGCCGTGAGAAGAATGTTGTGCGCCACGCTCTGATTGATGTAAGCCTTGGGCTTCCGGTGTCTACGCCAGGACTGGTCTGCATGGTTCACCGGATTGCGGCAAAATTTATTCCGGGTGAGATCATGATGGGAATCTGGGCAATCCTGCGCAGGTTATAATTTCGAACGGGCGTACTCTACACCATTATAAACTACCAGAGATGTAATTCCCATAAACAGTAAGGCGAACACCACAGGGGAAACCGATCGCGGAATGAGTGAAAGGCTGATTCGGATTCGCGTGATATAAAATAATAACACCTTTCTAAAAAAACTATACTGAAAAATAGAAAAATTCGTGCAAAAATATAAAATATAAGAATCAGTATCAGATTCGTCCTCCTTATAAGGGGAAGATGCGGGATTTGAGAGCCGCATCTTCCCTTATATTTAAAGAGAAAGAAAGTGAGGTGCCATATGAGCGTATACAGGATGGTTATTGCGGATGATGAAAAAATGATCCGGGAGGGTCTGGCCGGCATGAAATGGGAAGCATGGCAGATTGCTGTGATCGGCGTGGCGAAAAACGGCCTGGAAGCGCAGGAATACATTGACAGCGAAGAGTTTGACGTCCTGCTGACGGATATTAAAATGCCCGGCATGGGAGGCGTGGAGCTGGCGAAGAATCTGCAGAAGACGAATCCGTCCGCGAAGACGATCCTGTTGAGCGGCTATGGGGAATTTTCACTCGCGCAGCAGGCGATCGGCAGCGGCGTGTTTGATTACATTCTGAAGCCTTCCACGCCGGATCAGATCTTAGAGAGTGTGAAGAGAGCCTGTGACGCAATCGCAGGGGAGCGGCAGTCGAAACAGTATGTCCGCAGTCTGGAAAAGAAGGTAGATGGCTACCGGGAGGTCTTAGGCGTCAGGGAAGTGCTGGAAAATCCGGAAAAATCAGCGAATATCCATGATATGCTTTCCTATATTTATACCCATTACGCGGAGAATCTCACGCTTTCCGCGCTGGCGGAGCAGTTCTATTTCAGCCCGGTCTATATGAGCTCTTATATCAAACGGCACACCGGACATACATTTCTGGAAATCCTGACTTCCGTTCGGATGTTCCACACGGCGCGGCTGCTTGCGGAGACGACGCTGAAAAACCGCGAGATCGGGATGCGTGTAGGCATTCCGGACGAGCGGTATCTGGGACAGGTGTTTAAGAAAACATATGGGATCACGCCGTACGAATACCGCAAAACGGCGTCGGATTCCAAAGAACCGCCCGAGACACTGGATGTCTTTATGAGAAAGAGGGGAGTGGGGTGATATGTCTGGAAAGACAGCCGGGCGGTTTGCCGCAATACCCGGCAGGATATTCAGGTTGATCAGGAAAAAGGCAGAGAGCCTCAGCTTCAGCAGAAAACTGATCTTCATTTATCTGATTGTGGTTCTGGTTTCTGTCATTGGCAGTTCCGTGCTTTTCTATGTCTTCTCCGCCGGGGTCATGCAGGAAAGGACCTATGATTATCTGAAAAATCTTGCCTCCGTGACCATGTCCAAGGCAGAGCTTTCGGTGGAAAATGTGGAGAACACCGCGTTTTATATTTCCGGAAATGAGGATATGCAGAGCCTGCTTTACCGGAGCTTTGATGAGGACGACCGCATTTCAAGGTATCAGCAGTACGACGAAGTTCGTAATCTTCTTTCTTATTATGTTTTTCTTTCACAGGAAATTTCGTCCATCTATATCAAAGCCACGGATGGACAGAGCTACAGCTACACGAAGTTCAACCGGGTTTCCCCGGACGAGGAGCTCTGGGAGGAGGGACGGGAGTGGATCTGCACGGACGGGCACATTTATTTCTGCAGAGCCATGTACCGGTTTGAGGATCAGTCGCTGCTTGGAACAATGCTGATTGATGTCCAGCCGTCTGTTTTTTATGATATTGTAAAGGACATTTCCTATGACGCGGGGAGTATTGTGTATATTATCGATCAGGACGGCTATATTGTATCCGGACATGAGACGGAGATGACCGGGCAGCCGCTTTCAGATGTGCTTTCTGGACTGGCTGATTTCGGCGAGGGGGATCAGGCAACCGACGGGACAGGTACGGGCGAATCATTTGAAACGGTTCTGCTTGACGGAAACCAATACGCGCTCTATACAGGCTGCGAGATCGCGAACGGATGGAAGCTGGTGCTGGCCATTCCGGAATCCTATTTCCTTGCGGATATTCAAAGACTGCAGATCTTCATGACGGTACTGCTGATCGTGACCTGCCTGCTGGCCATCGGGCTTGTTGTGTTCGTCGGGAAAGGGATTACCCGGCCGATCACCAGCCTTTCCGAAGCGATGAAGAAGTTCGGCCAGGGTGATTTTGAGGTGAGTTGTGAGGCGGAAGGAGAGGATGAGATCGCCGTCCTGACCAAAAGCTTCAATCAGATGGTATCCGATATACGTACCCTGATTGATGAGGCGTATGAGCAGGAAATGATGCAGCAGGAGATTGAGATAAAATCCCTCCAGATGCAGATCAATCCTCATTTTCTGTACAACACTCTTGATACGATCAACTGGATCGCGCGGCTGAATGGGGTGGATCAGATCGGGGACCTGACGTATTCCCTCGGTAACCTGATGCGCTATTCCCTTTCGAAGAGGGATTTTGTGACAATCGGGGAGGAACTGAAGAACCTGAAGGATTATGTGGAAATTCAGAATGTCCGTTACGGAGACCGCATGACCATATCCTATGAGGCGGATCCGGAGCTTCTGGATACCTATGTGCCTAAGCTTCTGCTTCAGCCGATTCTGGAGAACGCGATCATCCACGGGGTAGAGGACAAGCTCGAACCCGCGCAGATACAGATCCGCGTATATCATGAGGAGGAAATCCTCTATATGATCGTCGAGGACGATGGCGTCGGGATGTCGCAGGAGGCGATCGAGCGCCTGCTGGATATGCATCCGGCAAATTCTGTTCGTGATACCGTCCGGTGCGGCGGTGGTGACTCGGTGCAGACGGAGCAGGCACAGGATCAGAAACAGGACCGCTTTCCTCTTGACAATCAGGCGGATGCTTCCCGACCACACACATCCATCGGGGTAAACAATGTCAACCGGAGGATCCAGAAGGTCTATGGAGCGTCCTGCGGTCTGCAGATCCAGAGTCAGCTTGGCTCCGGTACGAAAGTAACGCTGCGGATGCGGATCATGCGCCAGCCTCCGGATATCCGCCTGGATTACTACAGCAGATGATGCTGACGGATTTCCGCGCACTTTGCATTTCCCCGCAGCATCTTAAGAATTTCAACATTTTCCTTAAGAATCTGTGTACATGAGATTTTTGAAATTTTCTATAATCAGATCATACAAATCAACCGAACGGGCGGCGAAGCCCGGGCAAAAGAAGGAGGTTCCTATGAAAAGAAAAGCATTAGCCGTTGCGTTGACGGCAGCCATGGCGATGGGACTTGTGTCATCAATTCCGGTGATGGCGGAAGAGGAGCAGGTGACGATCAAAGTATTTTCCAATCTTCCGGATCGGACAAGCGGACAGGGCCTGATCGAGCAGACACTCTTTGACATGTACATGGAAGAGAACCCGAATGTCACGATCGAGGTAGAAGCGCTCGATGACGAGAGCTACAAGACCAAATTCAAGGCGTATGCTTCTGGGACAAGCATGCCGGACCTGGTAAACGTATGGGGGCAGCCGGCATTCATCAGCGAAGTGATCGATGCAGGACTGCTGGCGGAGCTGAACGCGGATGATTACGCAGACTACAATTTCATTGAGGGTTCTCTGGATGGATTTTCAGATGACGGGAAGCTGTATGGACTTGCCAGAAATACAGACGTCATGGGTTTCTATTACAACAGAGCGATCTTTGAGGAATGCGGCGTGGATGTGCCGACGACCTGGGATGAACTGATCGCAGCTGTGCAGACGATCACGGATGCAGGATATATCGCGATCTCCATGGACGGCTCGGATAAATACCCGATCGCGATCCTGATTGAAGATATTTATCAGAAAGTCGCAGGCGGAGCGGATACATACAGCAACGCGGTGGAAGCAGTAAAATCCGGCAGCTATGATGAGAGCTGGGTACAGGCGGCGCAGATGGTGCTTGACCTTGTAGAAGCGGGAGGCTTCCAGACCGGTTTTGAGACCACGGATTACGGCACGGCTCTGAACCTTTTCACAAACGGTCAGGCGGCAATGTACTACATGGGCAGCTGGGAAATGTCCATGGCGACGAATGAGGACATCGATGAAGAAACAAGAAATAACATCAGCGCATTCACAATGCCGCTGGTAGACGGCGGAACCGGCACGGAGACAGAGATCTGCGCGTGGAACGGCGGCGGATATTCCGTAACAGCGAATTCAGAAGTGAAGGACGAAGCGATCGCTCTTTTGAACTATATGTTTGAGCCGGATCACTGGTCAAAGCTGGCGTGGGAGAATGGCGTGTGCATGTCCGCACAGAACTTCAGCGACTATTTAACAGGCGAGGAGACTGCTCTGCAGCTTGAGTGGATCAATATCGTGAGCGGCTCGACCAGCGTTTCCGGTACTCCGATCAACGACCTGGGAACCAGCGAGTTCAAGACTGTATGCGAGGATTCCTGCGTTGAACTGGCCATCGGAAGCATCTCTGTTGAGGAATTCTACAGCGCGCTTGCTGAATTTGCACAGTAAGCCATCTGCCCGGAAAGCCTCGGTAAGGTAAGATTCGGCTGCAGAATCAGATGAAATTACGCAATCGGGCCGGCACTGCATAATCGGGCAGGAGGATAAAAACAGGGGGGAGACGTGCTCCCTCCTGATTTTTTCAGAAAAAATCTGCCGGTTCAGACGGAAGGAGGAATGAAATTGAAGAAATTATACAGCAACAAAGGCATTATTTTCAGCCTTGTAGCGCCGGGCCTGTTTATGTTTACCGTCGCTATCCTCGCACCGATTCTCTTAAGCGTATACTACAGCTTTACAAATTATTCCGGCCTCGGGGATTACTGGTTTATCGGCGCGGAGAATTACATTACACTGATCCACGATTCCGTGTTCTGGACCGCTCTGAAAAATTCTCTGTTTCTGGCGGTCGGATTTATCTGCATCCAGCATCCGCTGGCGATCTTTGTGGCCGTGAAGCTGGATAAGCTGCAGGGAAAAGCGGAAGGCATTTACCGGTGCATTTATTTTATTCCGAATGTCATTTCGGTAGCGGTCATTGCTTATCTGTGGAAGTTTATTTACAATCCGAATTTCGGTCTCCTGCAGAAGATACTGGAATTCTTCGGGTATCAGGGGAAAGTGAATCCGCTCGGCTCCGGTACGGCGATCTGGGCGGTGCTGGTCGTCCTGATCTGGCACGGATTCGGGTGGGGAATGCTGATCTATTATACCGGCGTAAAAAACATTGACCCGGTTCTGTACGAGGCCGCGTCGATCGACGGCGCGTCCGGGACGGCCACCTTTTTTCGTGTTACGCTGCCGCTGATGAAGCCCGTCATTCAGGTGAATGTCACAATGGCGCTCATCTCCGCGCTGAAACAGATGGAGACGGTGTATTTGCTGACGGACGGCGGCCCGGGCAATGAGACGCAGTTCCTTGCAAGCTATCTGTATAAGCAGGCGTTCAGCTCTTATAAATACGGCTATGGAAATGCCATCAGCGTCGTCTTTATCCTGATCTGCCTGCTGGCGAACCTGATCCTGCAAAAAGCCTTTCAGGAAAAAGAAGAAGTACGGGAGGTGGCAAGAGTATGAACAGTGTTATGTCAAAACAGTCCCGGATCAGCAGAAGGATATGGATCATCGTGTTCTCTGTGATCGCATTTATCCAGCTGTTTCCCCTGATCTGGCTTGTCGATTTTTCTCTTTGCAAAAGCAATGAACTCTTTACGAGCGGGATTCTGGTCTGGCCGGAAAAAATCCAGTGGAAGAATTACTTTCTGGCATTCCGGGACGGCCATTTTCTGCATTACCTCGGGAACAGCCTGCTGATTAATACACTGGCGGTCGTGCTGGTCGTGCTTATCTCGATCATGGCTTCGTTCGCCTGCACGCGCATGCACTGGAAGCTGAAGAATGTGGTAGCGGTGATCATGGTAATGGGAATGATGATCCCGATCCACGCGACGCTGCTTCCCAACTATGTGATCTACGACCGGCTAAAGCTCACCGATACGATCTGGGCGCTGCTGATCCCCTATGTCGCATTTTCTCTGCCGCAGGGCTATTTCCTGACGTCGGGATTCATGGCTTCCGTTCCGAAAGAACTGGAGGAGGCGGCCCTGATCGACGGCTGCGGCGTATACCGTGTCGTCTTTACAATCATCATGCCGCTGCTGCGGCCCTCCATCTCCACTGTGGTGATTATGACATACCTGAACAACTGGAATGAGTTTATGATGGCGACGACCTATCTGAGCAGCAACAGGTGGAAAACGCTTCCTTTCTGCATTCTGGAATTTACAGGGCAGTATTCGTCCAACTACGCGGTACAGTTCGCGGTCATGGCTCTCACAGCGGCCCCCGCGCTGATCGTGTATATATTTCTGAACAAGTACATTACGAAGGGTGTGGCGCTGGGCGCGGTGAAAGGCTGATTTCCGCCCGGTCAGACACCAAAGTGAAATGAGCGATTGTAAAAAAAGAAACCTTACTGAAAAAAAGGAACTGAAATAAAAGTTCCTTTTTTGTATAATACGCAGGAGGCAGAAAGCCGCCGCCTGCTCGATCGCACAGGCGCGTGGAAACAGGAAAACCGCAGGACTTGATTTCAAAAACACATAAAGAAGGAGACAGAATTTATGAGAGCAGGCTGTTATATCACCAATGAGGCAAAAAAAGAATACTGGAAAGAGGTAAAATTGCGTGCGGGAGAATCCGAAGACCGTATGCATGTGGTGAACCTTTACCCGGAATTTCAGCGGCAGACCATAGAAGGGTTTGGAGGCGCGTTTACCGAGGCAGCTGCCGATACGTTCGCAAAGCTTTCCAGAGAGGCACAGGAGGAGATACTGGAGGCGTATTTCGGGGAAAGCGGTCTTAAGTACAACATGGGGCGCTGCACGATTCACAGCTGTGACTTCGCCAGAGGGAATTACACCTATGTGGAGGAAAATGATGAGACACTGGATTCGTTTAGCATCGACCATGACAGAGAACAGATCCTTCCCCTGATAAAGAGAGCGATGGAGAAAGCGTCGGAGAAGATGCATTTTCTGGCGTCCCCCTGGTCGCCGCCCGCATATATGAAGACGAATGGCGAGATGAACCACGGAGGGAAACTGAAAGAGGAATATCGCGCTCTCTGGGCTGAGTATGTGACCCGATTCCTCCATTCTTACCGTGACGAGGGCATTGACGTGAAATATATTACCGTACAGAACGAGCCGGAGGCTGTACAGACCTGGGATTCCTGCATCTATACGGCAGCAGAAGAGGGCGTGTTTGTCTTGCAGTATCTTGCCCCTGCGCTTCAAAAAGCAGAGCTGTCAGATGTCGGCATTTTTATCTGGGATCACAACAAGGAAGCGGCATTTGAAAGAGCGGATGGGACATTGTCTGTTCCGGGCACAAATGATATGGTAGAGGGAGTTGCCGTCCACTGGTATACCGGAGACCATTTTGACTCGCTGCGTCTGATCCGGGAAAAATATCCGGACAAAAGGATTTTCTTTACGGAAGGCTGCGTAGAGTATTCGCGCTTTGCTGATTCCAACGAGGTGCAGAAAGCCGAGATGTACGCGCACGATATGGCCGGCAATTTTAATGCCGGAGTGGAGGCGGAACTGGACTGGAATCTTATCCTGGATGAAAACGGAGGTCCCAACCATGTCGGAAATTACTGTGCGGCGCCGATCATGTGCGACACCGGGACAGGCACGGTGGACAGGCGTTTAACTTATTATTACATCGGGCATTTCAGCCGTTACATCAGGCGCGGCGCGAGGTCAATCGCCACAACAGCATTTACAGATAAAATTGATGCGGCGGCTTTTGTAAACCCGAATGGAGAGCGGGTGACTGTTTTATTGAATAAGTCAGACGAGGATCTGGAGATCACCCTTCGCGAGAATGGAAGAGGAACCGCGGTGACGCTTCCTGCGCACTCCCTGGCGACTGTCATTTTTGAAGAATCATGTAGTACAGAACCGTGAAAGGACTGAACAGTTCGTGCGCCATGCAGACTATAAAACGGGGGCTATCTATCACGGCCTCCGTTTTTGCTGTTTTTTTGAATAGAGGAGTTAAGTATATTTTCAGAAAGAGTGAAGAACAGCTGCCGGAATCAAATGGATTTTACAATAATAGCCCAAATCTAAAATAAGTATAAATTATCAGCAGTCACTATTGACGAGTGCTAACAAATGTGCTAAATTCCGTATAACAAAAAAACGAACGACACCTGAGCGAATCTATACATTACGAAACAATCATACCATGTATTTCGTTTTGCATGGAAGAACCCATAGGCGCCAGCACAAAAAAACGAGGAAGAACTCTATGATTATTGTTCCTTATTATAATATTGTGATTGTCCCGGAAATAAACCTGTATTTTGCCGGAAAGTATTTTAAGGAGGTTACCCGGGAAAACGGGGAGCAGGGGCAGACCGTGGTGTTTCTGATGCTGAAAGAGGATAAGCCGCGGGAGGCTATGCAGCCGGATGATTTTTACCCGATTGGCATTACCGGTACGATTGAAACTGTCGATCAGGACGGAGACGTAAAAATCAAAACCGGCAGCCGCGTCAACATTGATTCGATCGAAATAGTGGATGGGGCAATTGAGGTGACATTGAGCAAACGCCAGGACATCGAGGATCTGAGTCCGGAAGAGGCTGCAAAACGCTTTGATAATGCCCGAACGGCATTTATTCAGAGCTTACAGAATACACAGAATTTGCAGTTTACCCTGCTTGCACGCAATTATGTACAGCAATGGGAGTCCCTGGGGGAGCTGACCGCGACATTGTCCTATCAGCTTACTATTTCAAACGAAGAGAAATATCAGATTCTGGCGTCAGACACACTTTCTGAACGGACAGAGCGTATGGAACAGGCGATTTACCAGTATCTGGAAGCGGAAAAAGTAAAGAAAGAAGCGGCAGCGGCGCAGCAAAGCCAGAACGAAAAGGTTTACCGGGAACAGGCGATCAGGAAACAGATCGAATTTCTGCAAAATGAGCTGGATGAGATGCATCCGGAAAATATCTCTGATGTGCGGAAGTTTGAAAAGAAAATCGAAGCGTCCGGGATGAACGAGACAGCCCATGACGAGGCTGTGAAAGTCCTCAACCGCATGAAGCAGGAGGGGAAAGACGGCCATGAGTATGGGATGCTGTATGACTATCTTGATTTTGTGACTTCTCTTTCCTGGAAGAAGGAAGAAATGCATCCGGTGGATCTGAAGGAAGCGCGGAAAATCCTCGATGCGGATCATTTTGGCCTTGATAAAGTAAAACGCAGGATCGTGCAGCAGCTGGCGGTCATGACACTGAATCAAAAACAGTCCGGTTCGATTCTTCTCTTCGTCGGGGCACCGGGCACCGGAAAAACGAGCATCGGCCAGAGCATCGCGAAAGCACTGGGCAGGGAATATGTGCGCGTGAGTCTGGGCGGCATCCGTGATGAAGCAGAGATCCGCGGACACCGCCGCACCTATGTCGGAGCCATGCCGGGGCGGATCATGGATGGAATCAAAAGAAGCGGCGTTTCGAATCCGGTGGTGGTGCTGGATGAAGTGGACAAGCTGGCAAAGGATTATGGCGGCGATCCGTCCAGTGCCCTGCTGGAGGTCCTCGACCCGGAGCAGAACAGTACCTTCACGGATCATTACATGAATGTCCCATATGATTTGTCTGACGTTCTGTTTGTCTGCACGGCAAATACGACGGATACCATTCAGGAGCCGCTCTTAAACCGCATGGAGGTGATCCAGTTTCCCGGATATACGGCTTCGGAAAAATTCCAGATTGCGAAACGGCATCTGCTGCCGAGGGCAATGGAAGAAATGGGGATTCAACCGGAAAAACTGAAGGTTTCCGATTCCGCTCTGCGAGCAATCATTTCCGATTACACAATGGAAGCAGGAGTACGAGGCCTGAAGAAGAGACTGGATACCCTTTGCCGCGCGGCAGCTGTCCGTCTGGTGGAGGGGAACAACAGGTGTATATCGGTCACACCTGTCCAGCTGCAGAAATATCTGGACAGTAAGCCGCTCCTTCATGACCATATGCTGGAGCAGAAGCAGCCCGGCGTGGTGACCGGACTTGCGTGGACGCAGGCAGGCGGCGAGATTCTGTTTATCGAAGCGGTCTTTACCAAAGGGAAGGGAAATGTGATTATAACGGGTCAGCTGGGCGACGTTATGAAAGAATCCGTGCAGATCGCGGTCAGCCTTGCAAAGAGCAGGTTCCCGGAAAAGGCGGAATTATTTGAGAAAAACGATCTGCATATCCATGTCCCGTCCGGAGCCGTTCCAAAGGATGGCCCATCAGCCGGGATCACACTTACCACCGCAATCGTTTCCCTTGTGACAGGGAAACTGGTTTCCCCGAAAATCGCGATGACAGGGGAAGTATCCCTGCGCGGCTGCGTCATGCCGATCGGAGGGCTTCCTGAGAAGCTCATGGCCGCGGTACGGGCAGGCATCACGACAGTCTTTATCCCGGTAGAAAACGAAAATGACCTGGACGAGGTTCCTTCGGAGGTAAAGAAAAGTCTGGAAATTATCCCGGTGCACATGGTATCGGATGTGCTGGAAAAAACAGGGCTGTGCTGACCAACATTATCTGGAGGATAGAGTATGAGGCCACTGCGGGTGCAGTGGCCTCACGCTTTTTCATGGATTGGGATCTTAATTATTGTGCTCTTTTTTAATCTTTCCTGTAAAACATAGTTTCATACCCGTCTGCGCGGAGCAGCAGTCCGGGCAGCCAGGGCGGAGTCCGTCCCATCTGTTTGCAGACAGCATCCAGGCTGACGCCCATCTCACATCTGATGATGAGTTCATCATGGACATGGCCGACGATCCGGCAGTAGGAGAGGGTGCGCATATCACCGGCGGTAGCTGGGGCTGCAGGAAAGTAACCAGGCGGGCTTTCTTTATGACTGTTATCTGGCTGTGTTGGATTGAGGAGTCGCGACGGTCAGGAAAATAGAATAAACACAAAAGGAACCTCCCATGTCGGGAGGTTTTTTCATGCAACAAATACCGTGTCCTTATCTGTAAAATAAAAATGCTACAAAAAAATCATATCTTTAAGGAGGACACTAAAATGAGTAAACTGCTTGGTTACATTCGCACGAGCACACAGGATCAGAATCTTGACAGGCAGATCGCTTCCATGGAGGAGTATGGGGTTCCGAAGGAGAACGTATTCGCGGACCACGGCTTTTCCGGGAAGGACTTCAACAGGCCGGCCTATCAGGAGATGCTCAGGAAAATCGAACCCGGGGACACGCTGGTGATCGACAGCATCGACCGGCTGGGACGGAATTTTGATGAGGTCATCAAGGAATGGAACATCATCACGAACGAGAAGGACGCATCCATCGTCGTTCTGGACGCTCCGTTTCTGAACACCGCATCCGTAGCCAACGGCGTGACTGCCAAGATGCTGAACGCCATCATCCTGACGGTGATGAGCGGGTTCGCGCAGCTGGAACGCGAGAAGATCCACAGGCGCCAGGAAGAAGGAATCGCGGCGGCCAAGGCGAAGGGCGTAAAGTTCGGCCCGCCGGAAAAGGAAAAGACCCCGGAATTCTTCACTTTGATGTCTCTGTATCAGCGCGGGGAAATCAGCGCGAGGGGAGCGGCGAAGCTGCTCGGCATCACGCATCCGACTTTCTGTAAGTGGGTGACGGCGCAGAGCGCAAATTCGGCAAATTGAACAAATGGTAAATGAAGTATACTTCATTTACCAAAAAACTCTTGCTTTTTCTCCGCAGCAGGTGTATAATTCCGCATTGGTTGGTTATTGCACCCGGGAAAACTTCGGTTAGTGCAATTTCGGCAAGGATTGCACTGTTTTTCGTTGCTTTTCTTGTGTAATAAGTACAAAAAATGACGTATATTTTCTAAATTGTCAGAAAACACACGTCATGTACATATTTTTTGGGTTATACCGTGTCAAGAATGGTTCTGCTCTCCGAAATGGCAAAATCTGGGGAGTTTTTGAGTGGTAAATGAAGTATACAACGCTTACCACGAACCATTGAAAAATTTCGTTAGAACCTGCCAATTGATTAGCGAAAAATGCAGGAGAAAATTATGCAGTTCGCCTATAAAATTTCGGGTTTTGCGGAATCTGTAGTTTTACGAAAATGGATTTTCAGGATGGAAAGCAATGAAAAACAAGGCTTTTTTGGGCTTTGCAATAATTGCTTTTCACTGGTTCACACAGAAAAACAGCTGATTGAGACAGAAAGATTGCCACAGTTTGACTGTGAGAAAACGTTGAACTGTGAGAAAGCAGTCAATGCTGGGCGGTGAGATAACAGCCGCTGATGAGCTGTTGGAAACCAGCCAATGCCGGACTGTGGGAAGATTCTCACAGCCTGGCTGTGTACAACATCCGGATAACTGAAAGCGTGTTCGCTCCGCCGCCGTTGACAGTGCTGGATGACATATTGGGCTATGTTCCGCGCATAAACAGGGAGAGTCACTGCCTGCATACATGGGCGGGATGGCGAAGCTATACCCTGGGGTCGGTGGTTTGTTAGGGAACTGGTTGATATGCAGAGGATCAGATAGGGTGGTTCACATGGGATGGATGATAGCTATAGCTTTTGTGCTTTTGTTCGCCTTGTGCCTGTTGTTCATCCATGGCGCGTCTGTCGGCAGGTCGGAACAGTATCAGCAGGAACTGGACGACGAGCAGATGCACAGAGTGAGTAAGTAATAAATATATGAGGAGTAACCCTCCCAAACCGTGAAATTTTGCGGCTAGGGGGGTATTTATATGAATGGGTATGAAGGACGTGGCTGTGGATAGAATGTTAGAGCCAGAGCTTGGCAGGGAAGAAGTACGCCCGGATATCTGTGTCTGCTGCGGCAGGCCGGTGCCGGAGGGACGGATGATCTGCTGGAATTGCGAACATGAATATGACCAGAATGAGACTGACAAATAGAATTAAAGGGAAAAACCGTGACAATATACATAGGAAGGAATTAAGAAAAAATGGGTAAAATGAACATCGCCGTAGCAGGAACGGGATATGTAGGCTTATCTATGGCAACACTTCTTGCGCAGTACAACAAAGTGACAGCTGTAGATATTATCCCGGAGAAAGTGGATATGATCAATCAGCGAAAATCTCCGATTCAGGATGAGTACATAGAAAAATATCTCGCGGAAAAGGAGCTTGATCTGACTGCAACGCTCGATGCGAAAGCTGCTTATTCAGAGGCGGATTTTGTTATCATCGCCGCGCCGACTAACTATGACACCAACAAAAATTTCTTTGACACTTCAGCGGTAGAGACTGTCATCAATCTGGTCATGTCATGTAATCCCAATGCAATCATGGTAATTAAATCCACCATTCCGGTTGGCTATACCACATCCATCCGTGAAAAGACCGGCAGTAAAAATATCATCTTCAGCCCGGAATTTTTACGGGAATCCAAAGCCTTATACGATAATCTGTATCCGAGCCGCATCATTGTCGGTACGGATTTGAACGACGAGCGCCTGGTAAATGCCGCGAACACTTTTGCAAGGCTTTTGCAGAAAGCAGCGATAATGAAAATGCTCTTTCTAGGTTTGGGCTAAATAAATATGCGTATTTTTTCTCGGTGAGTAGTCTTGAACCAAATAAGAATTTTAAATGGATTGTAGAATGTGCAAAACAAAGAAAAGATCAAACTTTTGTTGTAGGGGGAACAATAAATAAAGGGGTATTTTCTGATGATGGAATATCTGAATGCCCTCCCAATATCAGATTAATAGGTTATATAAGTGATGAAGAGGTGAAGACATTAATGCGCGATTGCAAAGCGTTTATATATCCTACTTTTTATGAAGGCTTTGGTATCCCTCCGATGGAAGCGATAGCCGCAGGAACCGAACAAGTTATAGTTTCTGATACAGAGGTTATGCATGAGATATATGAAGATAATGTATCCTATATAAATCCATATGAGTATGCTTGTGAATGGGATGAGAAAAAGGTAAATAGAGATATTTTAAGGAAGTATTCTTGGGAAAAATCTGCTAATAAATTGTTGGAAATTTTACGTGAATTTTAATAAATGATGGAACTATTATATTGCTAGGTGAGATGGTTTGGAACGTCGGTTTGATGCTGGATGGAATTTTTGTCCAACCACGATGTAAATGAGAAAAATTCAATACATATCGAGGTGAACCCCACAAAAGCAGGAGAAACCACACGTTAGATTACACAGCCATTTAAATTAATTCTTTAATAATAGATAAATAATGTGGGATGGTACTATAAATGTCAATAGGAAATGTGATGCTATATATTGCTTGCGCAATATCGTTTGCAATATATTTAATGGAAAAGTATAGAAAAAGACTATATATTTTCTCTGCGTTCAATATCTCATTGTTTACATATTGCTTATCCTTAATGATAGCACCAGTTTTTTTTAAACTTGACAGTACATGGAACGCATTAGGTATTTCATATGCTGGAAGTATGACAGATTATATGAATAAGTCCTTTATGTTGAATGGTATTGGTTTTCTAATTTTTATTATGATATTAATGATAAGTGAGTTTTATGCAAAAAAAAGAAAACGTATAATTAATTTTAGTATAAAAATAAGTAATAGTATATCTGAATGTGTAATAAATATGTGCTTTGTATTTATGATTTTATTTTGGTATATGATTTGTTTACGATATTGTAATGGATTGCCACTTATAAAAGCAAACAGGACCTTTTACTTATATACTTCTGTATCTTCAATATATTTGTTTTTGAATGAGGGGATAATGCTTTGCACTATGTATTATGGAATAACAACAATATACCGTAAAAAGAATATGTTGTTTTTATTCTTAGGAGTTTTTACAGTGGCGATGCAGGGCAATAGAAGCTCACTATTTTCAAACTTACTTGCTCCATTAATAATTATTTATATTTATCATAAGCAAAGAGAAAAAATAATCAGATCACTAAAAAATTATCATAAAGGTGGGAATATTAATAAACATATATATAAAACCTTCAAGAGTTTATTGAGATCGTCTTCGAGAAAATTGATCTTTGCTTTGCTGATAATATTTGTTGTCGCTGTTATATGGCAATTTATCAGAAATGGTAGATTTGGTAATATTACTATTTTGAGTATATTCGATGAAATAATTAATGGTAATACATTTTCAGACTTTAGGGATGGAGCTTATATACTAAAGGGATTTGAAAGAAAGACAAATGGAAGTTTTTTATTCGGTAAAACATACTTGGCGGCAATAATTTCGTTTATACCATCTTCGATTTCTTCATTTAGACAAACGTGGAGCTGGGGAAGATATACAACATATGGTCTATTTGGGTATATATATCATTTCGGCCTGCGGGGAGGTAATGCGATGGAAGCGTATATAAACTTTGGCTGGTTAGGCGTGGTTGTAATGTGTTCGTTACAAGGATATTTTGCGGGAATGGTTGAAAATATATTCTATGAATTATTTATAATAAATACGCGTGAAATAACAGGGAAAGAATATTTTTTAGCTGATGTTTTCAGTGTTATGTACGGGGTGATTTGTATTTCATCTGGAGCTTATAATGTTTACGCTATTTTAGTTTTAATATTTGCTATGATTGCTATCACTTCATTACTAAGAGATAGATAGAGCGCGAAACATATTCATTTGCTGTGTCGAAGTAGCAACACTGATATACAGATGTATAAATTTATTGAGATTGTTTGTAAGATATAAGAATTTTTAACGTATAACTAAAGATCAAAATCAGAGTCTCTTTTGGATAAGGAGATTGTAAATAAATAGGATTATCGGCATATATAAAATGGAGGAATTAATCTATAATGAGCAAAATATTCATTTGCGATAACGTATATACGACCTTTGTCGCGATTGTAATGAAAGTACAAATGTTTTCGGAAGATGAAGTTGATATAATTCTAAATAATCGCACTCCTGACTCCGATAGTAGGGCTGAAAGACTCAGAAAAAAGAATTTGTTTCGTAATGTATATTATTTCAATACATATGATTGCTATAATGATTCGCGAAAAGTAGGCCCATATTGTAGAAAAACAAAATGTATGTTTATGGGTTGCAGAAAATATACAAATCAGCTTGTATTAGATTATACAGATATTTACACATTGCATGCTGAATGTTTAACCAGTGCCATAGTGAGGGAAATCAACCTGCTCGGAAAGAATGTTGATATACATTTTATAGAGGAGGGGTATGGAAGCTATACGAAAGCATTCAAAGATATGGAATTTGATAATCTAAACAGATGGCGTTTGTTATGTGAATCGGTCGCTCAGAAATTGTTAGATGTTAAGTTGGCCAGGAGTATGGTTAAAGACATATATGTATTTGAACCTGACTTGATGATGTGGAATCCGCAGTTCCCTGTTAAAAAAATAGAAAATCCTGACTTTGGGAGATTCCCGAACTTGAAAGATCTGATTAATGATGTATTTTGTTATAACTTAGCAGCAAAAGAATATGAAGGGAAAAAAATAATCTATTTTGAAGATAGTTTTTATCAACAATCTGGTGATAATAGTGAACCGGAAATTGTGGATAAGTTAGCTGTTTTAGTTGGAAAGAATAATTTATTAATTAAACTACATCCTAGAACACGGCATAATAGATTTGAAGGGAAGTATGATACTGCTTCGGTTCAAGGAATTCTATGGGAAGTTATTGCTATGAACATGCCTAATGATAAAAAAGTGACATTAGTTACAATTGCATCAGGATCAATAATCGGAGCATCCCTTATATTTTCAAAGAAAATGAAATCGGTGATGCTTTATAAATGTATCCCTGAAAGAGAGCGACTTCTTAGCCCTTATAATTTGGATTTTCTAGAAAAGTATACGGCTGACTATCCAGAATATCTGGTGTTGCCAGAGTCATTAGATGAGGCCATGGTAGTGATTGCAAATGAGGTTGATCAAACACAAAATAGTTAATATAATTACAATAAGGAATATTCTTTTTTGGCAAATTATTTGGAAATTTTACCATGGTATTGGTGCCTGTGTCGATAAGGGGGAAACTAAAAATTTAAAAATATGTTAGAGAACCACTTTTCACTCTCCAGTATTTATAAAGGTTAAAAGAACATGATAAAAATAGTGCGTAAATATTTACCCAAACAAAGCAAAATTTCACCTGCATTAACAGCAGGAATTTGGTTTACTGTTTGTAATATTCTACAGAGAGGCATTCAGTTTTTAACAACCCCAATCTATACCAGAATACTAACGAGCGAACAATATGGCTATTATTCTGTTTTCCTTACATGGTGTAATATTACATTGATTATAGCAGCTTTAAGTCTTCCTAATACACCATATTATAATGGTATGATAAAATATAAGAAAGACGGTTATATATATACCAGTTCCCTTCAATTATTGGGAAATGTTTCTACTTTGATTTTTGCTGCAATTTTCACAATGCTATATCCTATAATTGGAAGTATAATTGGCTTGCCATATAAGTTTTCTGTTCTAATGTTTGTAGTTGCATTTTTCAATCCGGCTTTTTTATTTTGGTCGTATCAGCAACGACTTGAATATAAGTATAAGGCATTGATTATTGCGACAGTTATCAATTCTCTTTTAATGCCGTTAATTGGAATTACCCTTGTTATTGTGTTTGGCTTTGGTTATGAGGGGCTTATCTATGGATATGTATTTTCTATAGTTATTGTCGGCGGCCTGTTTTATATAAAAAATTTATATCGAGGCCATTGTAGAGGTAAAAAGGAATATTGCCAATACGCTTTAAAAATTTCTGCCCCTCTTATTCCACATTATCTTTCTCAGATTATACTTGGCCAATCGGATCGAGTTATGATTAATTATTACTGTGGCGCAGGGGATGCAGGAATATACTCTTTGGCATATCAGGTTTCCCTTGTGATGACAATATTGACAACAGGAATTAATAATGCGTTAACACCTTGGTTTTATCGAGCTTTTAAAAAGCGAGAATATGATAAAATCAGGAAAACGATAAATACTTTGACAATTGTTGTTGCTACTGTTTCTGGAATTGCCATGTTGGTTGCTCCTGAAATTGTTTGTATTCTAGGAACAAAGGAATACTTGAAGGCAGTATGGGTTATTCCACCTGTTGTGTTTGCTACTTGTTTTTCGTTTGCATATGGATTATGGGGTACCGTTTTATTTTGTTTTGAAAAATCAAAACAGATTGCTTTTGCATCAATATTTGGTGCTTTATTGAATGTTTTGCTTAATGCCATGCTGATACCCAAAATTGGTTTTATTGTCGCGGCCTATACAACTGTAACTGGATATATTGGTATATCTATTTGTATTTATTATTTTTCTAAAAGAACTTGTGCCAGCCATAATATCTGTTTTGGTGAGATATATGATTTACACACTTTTAAGCTTATAATTTATGGCCTTGTATGTATTACCGTGATTTCCTTGGCCTTATATAATTTTAACTCGCTTGTGAGATATTTAATAATTATGGTGGTTCTTATTGCATTATTTTTTAAACGGGAGCCATTAATTAACACGCTGAGAACAATTATGCTAAAAGAATAGAGGCTGGCGAAAACATTAGTGTAGCGTCTCAATCATATTTTGAGTTAAAACTTTAGCAGCAAGGTTCTCACATCATTATGAATGCCCGAGAGTATGAGCACTATCATCATTGAAAAATTAAGCTGCTTCAGATTTTGTTTTTCTGCGTTTGGAATGATCTCGTTGGAGCCAATGAAATCACAGAAAACGGGATTAAAACATAGAATTACAGAAGACGAAGGAAATTATTGAAAACCATTCTTTTGAAGATAAGGAACATTCTGACATCAATGCATTTGCAGACATTTCCTCGAAAAAAGTATTGAAAAGGAGAACCTTGTGTTCGAAAGGAAAGGAAGCGGGATGACCAGGTTTCTTCGCTTCCTTGTCGCTGTAGGTAGGAAAATGATGAAACCATATTTTTTAAGGAACGGTAATGGCTGGTATGGCAAACGGGAATATGACTACAAAAAACGATACATAAAATGTAATGCAACCGTAGCGGGATAACGCAGTATGTGAATATTTAAATGCTACTTTTGTTAAGGATTTATTTTTAAATTGGAATAATCGAATTTGTGGATATCTTCTAGAAGGGGGCGTTGTAGCATGAAAGTTGTAGCTTTTTTACCTGCAAAAGGGACAAGTGAACGAATTAAAAACAAGAACACAATGATGTTGGACAGTAAGCCGTTATTTTTGTATACATTAGAAAAACTAATGACTTGTGATTTTATTGATGAAGTATATCTTGATACAGAATCAGATGTGATGTATGAGATGGCTAGATATACGGGATGCATTTATTTAAAAAGGGAACAAGCCCTGGCATCGAATGCAACAGATGGGCATTCGCTATTCTATAATGAAGTTCGCCAAGTCAATGCAGATATTTATATTCAGATACTGGGTACGAGTCCATTTATAAGTATCGGAACAATAAAAAAAGCTGTTGATATTTTACACAATAACACAGAATATGACTCGGTTGTACTCGTAAAACGGGAGAAACAATATTTATGGAATGACGATATCCCTGCATACGATAAAAACCATGTACCAAATAGTAAGGATTTACCAGATACTGTAATTGAAACCATGGGATTATATGCTACAAATAATTATGTTGCGAACACACTCGGGCGCAGATATGGAGAGCGGCCTTATTTGCTAAATGCAACTCCGCTTGAATCTGTTGATGTGAATTATCCAGAGGATTTTAAATTTGCGGAAATCGTAGCCAAAGGAATACGGGCAAGCGAAATCAATTTATTAAACTTCTTAAGAAAATTGGTTGACAGCGCCATGATTTCTGACATTCTTGATGACATTGGAATTTCCAGTGTGATCAGTGGCCTTAAATGTAATATAGTCGGGACAAAAGTATTTGGAAGGGCTAAGACTCTTAAAATCAGGGCAATGAAAGAAAACGAGGACTTTCGTGGCATTTATGATGCTTTGGATAGTTACGCCCAAGTAACTGATAATGACATAATTATTGTTGAGAATGAATGTAGTGATTTTGCCTATTTTGGTGAGTTAAATAGTATGCTTGCCATTCGTGCAGGTGCCAGTGCTACTATAATTGGCGGGGTAACTCGCGATCAAGATGCAGTGAGAGCATTAAACTATCCGGTTTTTTCAACTGGCTACAACTGCAGGGATGTTCGAAAACGAGCAGTTATGGAAAATTTCAATCAGAAAATTCAAATTCAGGGAGTAATAATTTCTCCTAATGATTTAATTTTTGCGGACGGGGATGGTATTGTTGTGATTCCCCGAAAAAAGGAAAAAGAAGTGATTTCTCTTTTGCTTAATAAGATAACCAGCGAAAGAAGTGTGGCCTCAGAAATCGTTAAAAACACAGATCCTAAAGCAATAATTAATAAAGTGGGAGAATTTTAGTGGCACAGATTATGGTTGGTATTTTTAATATTGCCTTTACACGGGCTAAAGCATAATTAGCTGGAGGAGAAAATGGGGAAATTTATTCTAATCGCCGGGCCCTGCGTGATTGAGTCAAAAGAAAACGTGATGCTTATTGCTGAAACGGTAAAAGGCATCGCGGATAGATTGAACTTGGATCTTTACTTTAAGGCTTCTTTTGATAAAGCTAACCGGACAAGCATTTCATCATACCGTGGCCCAGGAATCATTGATGGATTGAAAACTTTGAGAGAAGTTAAAGAGATATATGGGCTTAAAATTGCTACAGATATACATGAACCTTGGCAGGCTTATAGTGTGGCTGAAGTGGCTGATATCATTCAGATACCTGCATTTCTTTGCCGCCAGACGGATCTTCTTGTTGCAGCGGCAAAGACAGGCAGGATTGTCAATGTGAAGAAGGCTCAGTTTCTCGCTCCATGGGATATGGTGAATGTTATCCGTAAATTGGAAGAATCAGGTACGAAAAAAATTATGCTATGTGAAAGAGGCACATGCTTCGGCTACAATACGCTTGTTGTCGATATGTCAGGAATTGTGGAAATGAAAAAGTTCGGATATCCGGTTGTAATGGATGCTACTCATAGTGTACAGAAACCTGGAGGGAATGGTATAGCCACAGGAGGTAACAGAGAGTATGTGGAGCCATTGGCAAAAGCTGCAGTAGCTGCCGGTGCAGATGCGCTTTTTTTTGAAGTACATCCTGATCCAGATAATGCTCTTTCAGATGGTGCTAATATGGTAAAGATGAACCAGTTTGAGGATATACTAAGTCGCATAATAAAGGTTTATGACGCAGTGCATTAGTAACTGTAACGTATTTAACCATGCTTCATCTTTCCCGTTAAGATGTATCATATCTATGAAACATCATTGATTAATGTATCGCACAGGAGAATGGCTGAATGGATAAGTTGAAAGAAGCTAGACGGGTATTCAATATTGAAATTGAAGCCCTTATGAAAACAAGAGATGTACTCGATGATACTTTTATCAAAATATTGGATTTAATTACAGATTGTACAGGGAAGGTAATCATTACTGGTATGGGTAAACCTGGACATATAGCTGAGAAATTGGCTGCTACTTTTTCAAGCTTGGGTACGCCATCCTTTTATCTTCATCCTGGAGAAGCGATGCATGGTGATTTAGGGATGGTGTCAGAGAATGATCTAGTAATTGCTATCAGCTATAGTGGAGAGAGCGATGAAATTGTAAGAATTCTTCCTAACATTAAGTTGATAGGAGCTGTGCTTATAGGATTAACAGCTAATGCCGATTCAACTTTAGCCCATGCTTCTGATATAGTTCAGGTATTGCCTAAGTTTGAAGAAGCTTGTTATCTTGGACTTGCTCCAACCTCAAGTACAACTGTTGAATTGTGCTATGGTGATGCTCTTGCGGTGGTTGCCAGTGGTATTTATGGCTTTAAGGATGTCGATTTTGGGAAATTCCACCCTGCAGGTTCACTGGGCAAAAGGCTGATTCTTAAAGTGGATGATTTAATGGTATACAACAATGATAATAATATCACTGTCCGAAGAGATGCTTTGTTGGAAGAAGCTATAATTGCTCTTAATACAAATGTTTTAGGACTTGTTTCAATTGTTGATACAAATGGGAAAATTGTCGGCGTTATTTCCGATGGAGATGTTCGGAGACAGCTTGTAAAAAAAGCTGACATCTATAGTATTCACGTAGAGGATATAATGACAACGAATCCTAACGTGATAAGCAGTGGTGCGCTTGCAGTAGATGCGCTTGTATTAATGAAGAATAAAAATGTTACCGCACTGCCAGTTTTGAAAGATGATCGTGTTATGGGTATGGTGTCTCTACGAGATATTGTACAGGCGGGAATCGTCTATTATGATATGAAGGAGGATAACGAAATGAACAAATTTGAAAACCGGGGGGGGTATTACAGCAATAAAATAAAGCTGTTTTCATCTGCCACCAGAAAGGCGGTGGCAGCATGAAAACGGTTGCACTTATTCCAATAAAACTGAATAGTGAGAGGATACCGGGAAAAAACATCCGTCCTTTTTATGATGGAACCCCGCTGGTCTATTTTATTCAAAAGGCCTGCCTGAAAGCATCAATGATTGATGAGGTTTATATTTATTGTTCTGATGAGCAAATTCAGAAATATGTCCTGCCAGGAGTCAAATTTCTCAGACGTCCGAAATTTCTGGATTTGGACACAGCAAATGCAAACGATTTTATTCGCGAGTTCATGAAATCGGTAGATGCTGACATTTATGTCAACACGCACGCGACGTCTCCTTTTGCGAAGCCGGATACTATAGATGCTTGTGTGAAAAAGGTGGCCTGCAGGGGATATGACAGCGCTTTTTGTGCAGAAAACCTAAAGACATTTATATGGCAGAATGGAAAGCCAGTGAATTTTGATCCAGATCATTTTCCAAGAACTCAGGACTTGCCTCTGATCTTCGCGGAAACAAGCATTGCATATGTGTTCTCGAAAGAAACATTCATGAAGTATAATCGGCGCGTGGGTGTAAGACCATGGATTCAAGAAGTCGGGAAGATAGAGGCGATAGACATAGATTATCCGGAAGATTTTGCCATAGCGGATGCCGTTTACCGAACAGTAATACGTAGGGAGGTGAACGAGTGATGAATGTACAGATTAATGATTGTACAATCCGCGACGGCGGGTACCTTCTCGACAAAAATTCTCCAGAAGAGTTTGTAAGAGGCGTTGTTAATGGACTGCTGACATCTGGCATCGAAATCATCGAGATTGGCTTTCTTCAGGATATATCAAATAATGAAAGCATAGTTTTCGGGGATTCATTGGGAGCAAGGAAGTACGTTCCGGCAGGATGCGCCTCACGATTTACCGGGTTTTGTGATAACAGCCGGTATTCTCTTGAAAAGCTCGACCGGTGTGATGGAAAGGCATTTGAGTATCTCAGAATTTCTTTTGCAAAACACGAAGAGGAAGAAGCGCTTAAATTTATTGCCGGTGCTAAGGAAAAAGGATACAAAGTATTTGCTAATCCTATGGACGCGCCCTCATACTCTGCTGAAGAACGCAGCAAAATGATTTCCAGAGTCAATGATATCAAACCTTATGCGTTTTCAATCGTCGATACGTTTGGAGTAATGTATCTGGATGACCTTCGGAATATTTTCAGCCAGGTCAATATGGAGCTTGATCCGGCCATACGGATAGGCCTGCATTCACACAATAACTTACAGTTATCGAATGCACTGGCTGAATCAGTGATTGAAATGGCGGCCAGAGCGGACAGGGATATTGCGGTGGATGGATCTCTGTATGGAATGGGAAGAGGTGCTGGCAATGCCTCGACAGAGGTAATTGCCGATTACATGAATAAGAAGTATGGGACGCATTACGATCTGGGGGAGATCTTTGATACTATTGAAAATTATATTATTCCCTGTATGAATAGCTGTTCATGGGGCTATAATCTTCCAGTGTTCATCTGTGGAACAGAAGGTTCCCATGTGGATAACATTTCTTATCTTAGAAGAACAGGGGCGTTTAGTTCCAGGGAAATACAGGGCATTCTTTCCGGCCTTGCACCTGAGAAACGCCGACGTTATGGAAAAGGATATTCCAAAACTGATTTTTCTGCTCTTGAAAGTGCCTGCAGACGGTACATGTCGGAAGGGGGCAGAGGATGATGAATTGTTCAGAGTATCTTGCTGATTTTCTGATTAAAAAGGGTGTGACAGATGTATTCGGTTATTCCGGCGGATATATTGTTCCGTTCATGGACGCACTTTACCATCGGAAGGACGAAATTAGCGTACATGTCTGCTATAATGAGCAGGGGTGTTCGTTTGCGGCAAATGGATATGCGCGGACTTCTGGGAAAATAGGAGTTTATTTTACGACTTCTGGTCCTGGCGCTGTAAACGGACTTGGCGGTCTTGCGGATGCATGGTTGGACGGAATCCCTCTGATGGGAATCTGTGGAAATATTCCTACTACGGAGCAGAAAGGATACTCTGGAATTCGCCAGAACGGTTTTCAGGAAATGGACATTGTTTCGATGGCGCGGAGCATTACAAAGTATTGCGTTACTCCGGTAGAGGCAGAAAAATTTCCTTCCATTATTGAGAATGCTTATACTATCGCCATGCTTGGCCGGAAAGGGGGAGTGATCATTGATTTTCCATACAACATCCAGAAGACCAGTATTGCTGGTCGGTAACGGAGTTCGGCAGGCAGGTGCTTGTGAATTGCTCCAACAGTTTGCGGATAAGACAGATATCCCTGTCCTCACAACTATGAATGCAGTGGATCTGGCTCAAGATGAGCTTCATCTTGGATTTATCGGTGTATATGGCAACCGTGTAGCAAACATGATCCTGAATGCGGCTGACCTTGTAATTTCGATTGGCGCTCGCCTGAGCCTTAGACAGATTGGAAATAAGCCGGAGTATTTTGCTCCAAAAGCAAAATTAATCCGGGCTGACATTGACCAATACGAACTGAGCAGATACATAAAACAAGATGAAGAAAAATACTTGAATGATGCGAAAGAGTTTTTGGAGAAACTCATGACAGAAGATATCCCGAAATATACGGATTGGCGGACGGCGTGTTTCAAAGCAAAGAAACTACTGGAATCTGTCGATGCGGTGGAGGGAAATTTCTGTGTGAAAAAAATTTCCTCTTTGCTGTCAGAAAATCCAATTGTGGCCGTGGATGTAGGTCAGAACCAGTGCTGGTCAGCACAGTCATTTGAACTGAAAGGGCATGAGGGACGTCTCCTGATCGGCGGCGGATATGGATCAATGGGGTGCGCTCTTCCGTATGCAATCGGTGCTTCTATCGCAACCAATAAAGGAGTGGTCTTTTGCATTACGGGCGATGGCGGACTGCAGATGAATATCCAAGAGTTGCAGACCGTGGTACGTGAAAAACTTCCAATCAAGATTCTTGTTCTGAACAATCATGCACTGGGAAAAATAAGCGAGGTGCAGGCAGGATCTTATGCAGGCCGATATGCACAGACGACTGCGGATAGCGGATATACGGTGCCCGATTTTTCAAAAATTGCTAATGCGTACGGAATAAAATCAGAAACACTCAAATCCTATGAGGATATGGATGGATATAAGGGATGGTTTACTGATGACGAACCGTGTCTGATAGACATTCCTCTTTCAGAGAACACAAAACTGATTCCAAAAGTAAATTGGAACGAAAAGGAAATCAGGCCCGCGATCAATGAGACCATCGAAAAGCGGGTCTTGTGTATATTAAACAAAGAGGAGGACGAAACAGTGAACACTGGAATTTCAATCCCCAATTTGCGATTAGGGGCAGTACAGATATAAAGTAATATTCACATATGCATGCCCCGATGGAAAAGCGGTGGCGGCATGAGAAGCGTTTGTTTTATTCCAATCAAGGCAAATTCGGAACGTGTTCCGGGAAAAAATTTTAGAATCCTGAATGGGAAGAAATTGTATGAATATATCTGTGAACATGTTGCCGAAGCAAATATTTTTGATGATGTTTATATTGACACAAACAGTGAGGAAATTGCTTCTTATGCTTCAGCGTCTGGTTTTCATGCTATAGAACGAAAACCAGAGCTTGCCCTTAACACTGCGAATGGAAACGATCTGCTTGTGTATCATTTTGAACAGTATCCACTTTCTGATTATTACTTCCAGCTTTTTGCGACTGCTCCATATCTTCAGCCAAGGACTATAAAAGACTGCTTTGGCAAACTGATTTCCAGTGAAAAGTATGATTCCTGCTTTACGGCAACAGAGAATCATGGTTTTTATTGGTTGAATGAGACACCAGTTAATTACAGGCCAGGGATACTGCCGCGCAGTCAGGATATGGCAGCTGTGATTGAGGAAAGCACTGGCCTTTACGGAATAAGTCGTGAGAGTTTGGATAAATACCGCTGTCGGATTGGAGCAAGACCATATATTCATGTCATAAGCAAATTTGAGGCGGTTGATATTAATACAGAGGAAGACTTGAAGGTAGCAGAATATGTAGGCAAGGTGATTTACAATTTATAACTGAATGTACAGCATAGAACCAGACTGCTGTTCTGAGAGCAGCGATGTTCTATGCTGTCGTAACGTACAATCGTAAAAGCAGCGGTCGATGTGACGCTCGATAAATTATAGCATCGACTGAAACTAATACGGCGGCGAATATAGGGGATCTTACATGTATGAAATCAATTAAATTTCTGGTGATGGACGTGGATGGTACGCTTACGGATGGGAAGATCTATATGGGTCAAAATGGCGAAATGATGAAAGTCTTTGATATTAAGGATGGCTGCGGGATCAAGGAGATTGCCATCCCAGCGGGCATCATCCCTGTGATTATTACGGCGCGCGAGTCAAATATTGTGATGAATCGGTGCAGAGAACTTGGAATTACAGAAATCTATCAGGGAATGAGAGATAAGATAAGGAAGCTGAAAGAGATAACAGAAGACTTAAGTCAGGTTGCATATATAGGAGATGACATTCTGGATTTGCAGTGCATGGTGCCGGTGAAAGAAGCTGGTGGCCTGATCGGATGCCCAAGTGATGCAGTAGCGAGCGTGAAAGAAGTGGCAGATTATATTGCTAGTAAGAATGGTGGATGTGGTGCCGTGCGGGAATTCATTGAGTGGATTGTTTATTAATGCAATCTGGGAGATTATAAAAAACGCGGAACAAGAAATTTAATAATGAGCCAGTGGCAAATTTAGAAACAGTAAGAATCAAAACAGGAGCCTGACAGTGAGACTCCTGTTTTTGAAGGAAAGGAAACATACTAAATGAACATCATATTACTTTCCGGCGGAAGCGGTAAGCGTCTATGGCCGCTTTCGAACGATGTACGAAGCAAACAATTCATCAAACTGTTTAAAGATAATGATGGAAATTATGAGTCGATGGTTCAGAGGGTTTACAGACAGATTACCGAAATAGACCCGGATGCGAAGGTGACGATTGCGACGAGCAAATCACAGGCCAGCGCTATTCATAACCAGCTGGGAGGAAAAGTATCCATCTGTGTGGAACCCTGTCGCCGAGATACGTTTCCTGCGATTCTTTTGGCAGCATCTTATTTGCATGATGAGTTGGGGGTATCGGAGGACGAGGGGGTAGCGGTATGCCCTGTCGATCCATATGTGGATAATAGCTATTACGAATATGTCAGGAAAATGGAAATGGTAGTAAAGCAGGGAACGGCGAACCTTACGCTTATGGGCATTGAGCCGACCTACCCGAGTGAAAAATATGGCTATATCATTCCAACGACCGATCATGAGATCAGCCCGGTGAAGGAGTTTAAGGAGAAGCCGGATACGGAAGCTGCGAAGGATTATCTGAGGCAGAATGCGTTATGGAATGCGGGCGTTTTCGCTTTCCAGCTTGGTTATCTTCTTGATAAGGCCCACAGTATGGTCGAGTTCACGGATTACCGGGATCTTTATTCGAAATACGAAACATTGACAAAAATCAGTTTTGACTATGCTGTAGTCGAGAAGGAGTCTTCCATTCAGGTGATGCGATATTCCGGTTCCTGGAAGGATGTAGGGACATGGAACATGATGGCAGAAGTCATGGCTGACGATGTGAAAGGCCGGGCGGTCATGGATGACACCTGCGAGAACACGCAGATTATTAATGAGCTGAATATTCCGATTCTTGCTATGGGATGCAGGGATATGGTGATTGCCGCCAGCGGGGACGGCATTCTTGTGTCAGATAAAGAACGCAGCGGATATATGAAGCCGCTTGTTGAGAAGATCAGCACGGATGTGATGTATGCGGAAAAGTCCTGGGGTACCTACACGGTGATAGACGCGGAGCCTGGTTCGATGACTGTGAAGGTTTCCATAAGGGCCGGGGAGCATATGAGTTACCATAGCCATGACTATCGTGAAGAAGTGTGGACGGTTGTGTCCGGTAATGGGATCGCTACGGTCGACGGAATGGAGCAGAGACTTCGCACGGGTGATGTGATTACGATTGCCGCTGGTTGCAAGCATATGGTAGAGGCGGAAACAGATCTGGATATCATTGAGGTTCAGATAGGGGAAGCCATCAGTGCGGATGATAAAAAGAAGTTTGACTGGAAGATATAACGCAGGAGACCCGTTATGGAAATTATGAAATTATTGCCGGCGGGAAAGGATTATCTTTGGGGCGGGACGAGGCTCAGGGAGGAGTTTGGAAAGAACATTCATATGACACCGCTGGCTGAGACCTGGGAATGCTCGGTTCATCCGGATGGCCTTAGTGTGGTGGCAAATGGCAGATACGCGGGAAAAACGCTGTCGGATGTGCTGAAAGCGCATCCGGAGTATCTTGGCACCAAGGTTGGGGATACAAAGGAACTGCCGGTTTTGGTCAAGCTGATTGACGCAAAAAAGGACCTGTCCGTTCAGGTCCATCCGGATGATGACTATGCGAGAGAACATGAGGCGCAGAACGGCAAGTCTGAGATGTGGTATGTTCTGGATGCGGATGAAAACGCGAGCCTGATTTATGGCTTTGCCCATCCTGTGACAGAAACGCTGTTGCGAAATGCCGTGGCGCAGGGAACTCTGGATAAGCATCTGCAGAAAGTAAAGGTTCATAAAGGCGATGTGTATTTTGTCCCGGCGGGGCTCGTTCATGGCATCGGTGCCGGAACCTTGATAGCGGAGATTCAGGAAAGCTCAAATGTAACGTACCGTGTTTATGACTACAATCGAATAGATAAGAACGGAAAACGGCGAGAACTGCATTTTGATAAAGCAGTAGAAGTCATGGACATGAGTGTGGCACCGGATGTCAGGCAGAAACACAGGCTGGTTCACTATTATCCGGGCTGCTCCAGAGAGATTCTTTGCCGGTGCAAATATTTTGAGACAGAGCTGATTGTTATTACAAAAGGCCTGTCTTTTTCTGTTAAGGATGAATCGTTCCAGATCATCCTTTGTATAGCCGGCGAGGGACAGATTGAAACAATGGACGAGAACAAAAAACCGGTCAGGTTCCAAAAAGGGGATTGCCTGTACATTCCTGCTGGAACTGGCAGGTGTTATCTGCTGGGAGAAGCAGAGATTTTGAAGGTACGCTGTTAAAAAAATGGATTACGAGGAGGAGACAAAATATTATGAAGAAAGCGTTGATTACAGGTATTACGGGGCAGGATGGTTCTTTTCTGGCGGAATTATAACCTTTTTCACGAAGAGTCATTTTTTCTGAATATTTTTCAAATTTCTCGTCACAATCTCACCTCTGATTCGTTCTTATATAGCGGAAAGGCTTCTATAGGATCATCGTAGGGCTGCAAAACCGGCTGCTATAGGAATGTCGCGTAGATTGCCAAGTCGGTTATTATGCGGTTACATAGAGACCCGCATGCTTACAAAAACGGCTGTTATAGAAACATCGTAGAATCACAAAGCGTCTTGCAGGAAGGAGGATTTTCGCTTATAATGCTTACAGGCGCACAGGGAAAACAGGCAGCCGCAGTTGCGCTGTCATGTACCGGATACGTGGTCTGCGGCGCTGCCGCAGGCTGAATGAAAATTGCACCGATGGTGAACGATAGAAGACTTTCCAAAGAAATCTAAAATCAGTTTACGGAGGTGTAAGGATGAGCAACAACAAAAAGAACCCAAAACCCAGGAAGAATTCCCTGGAACCCCCAAAAAAGAACTTGGGAAAGCGCGGTACCGGGAAAACTACGGCAAGCCAAAAGGCTGCGAAGACAGCTTCGGGTCAGAACGGAATGACGGAGAGGACGGCAGCACAGAGCGGCACCGGCATCGTAGATCCGCAGGAAGATACCAGGACTGCGAAACGCACTGGCAAGGACAGCGTGTTCACGAATATGTTTCAGCAGAGGAAGTATCTGCTCCAGCTTTACCAGGCACTCCACCCGGAGGACACCAGTGCTACAGAGGATTCACTGACAAACATCACGATTGAAAATGTACTGATCAACGGCCAGTATAACGATGTCGGGTTTCTGGTAAACGACAAGCTGGTGATCCTGGTAGAAGAGCAGTCAACGACATGGACAATGAACATTATTGTAAGAGCGTTGTTCTACATTGCCCAGACCCTGCAGATTTATCTGGATGAAAGAAAAGCAGATCTTTACGGAAACAAAAAGGTTTATCTGCCGGAGACAGAATTGTATGTACTCTATACAGGCGACCGCGTAGAGCGGCCAGATGTGATTACACTCAGGGACCAGTTTTACAAAGACTCCGAAGACGCCAAAGAACGCAAGACCGCGATCGATGTCACAATAAAGATGCTCTACGGTACGGTGCATCCGGAAAGGACGGACGGCGGCGAAGATATAGTCGGACAGTACGTATTGTTTACAAAAGAGTATAACAAACAGGTTCGGGAGCATGGAAGGACGGCAAAGGCGGTATCCGAGACAATCAGGATCTGCATGGAGAAGAACATATTGAGGGATTATCTGGGTTCACGGAAAAAGGAGGTTGTGACGATGATGATGGATTTGTACGATCAGGATCGCATTTTGGAGATTCATATCGAGAGCGAGAAAAAGATAGCGGCGGAGAAAGCGGCAAAAGAAGCGGAAGAGAAAGCAAAAACAGCGGCAATCGAAAGAATGCTTCGCTCTGGAAAATTGTCCATTGAAGAGATTGCTGAATATCAGGCTGTTTCTGTAGATAGGGTTCGTAAGATTGAGGCAGGGATGCTGCAGGAGGCATAACTGATAACACAGGTTCATAATTTGGGCAAGCCAAAAGGCTGCGAAGACAGCTTCGGGTCAGAACGGAATGACGGAGAGGACGGCAGCACAGAGCGGCATCGGCATTGTAAATCCGGAAAATGATACCAGGACTGCCAAATACACCGGGAAGGACAACGTGTTCACGAACATGCTGCGGGATAAGAAGTATCTGCTCCAGCTTTACCAGGCACTTCACCCGGAGGATACCAGTGCGACAGAGGACTCGCTGACAAATATCACGATTGAGAATGTGCTGGTCA
>JAJQEO010000109.1 GCA_021201665.1 Lachnospiraceae bacterium
CTGAAACAGGATACCTCTTTGCCTGTTACATTTCTGAAATATACTCTTCCTTCTCACACACAACCTTGCATCTCTTCTTAAAGCAGGCGATGCCATATTTATAAATCGTATGGAATCCTTCATGCTTCAGTTCACTCGTGTAATTCATCCTCTCGATCTGTGCCATCGCATCCTTACATTCTGTGTCAAATCGGGCATGAACAGTTTTTAAGCTAATGAAAATCACGGGAAACTGTCCCATGTATTTTTCACAGAGCTGTGTCTCTTTGGAAATCTCAAGCCCTTCAAATAAGGATTTATCGCATCCAATCTCCAGGAATGCTTTCAGCATACTCATATTCAGGGATTTTCCAAAGCGACGTGGGCGTGTAAAAAGGTTCACTTTTCCCCATGCATTCAGCAAATCCCTGATCATCGCCGTTTTGTCTACATAATAAAAATCTTCTGTCCGAATTTCCGCAAAATCTTCAATCCCAATCGGAAGCTTTTTTTTCATACATTTATCAACCATGATTCACGTGCTCCTTTCCTGCGGTAATTTTAAACTCCCCTGAATCTGTAACAGCACCTGTATCCAGTTCCATCAGAAATTTATCCATTCCGAAGCCGGCTGCTTCGCTTCTTCCCTGCGACCATTATAATTCGTTTCTTCCCTATGACTATTATACATAAATTTGCAGGTAAATCAACACTCGGCGTGATAAAAATGGAAAGAAGCAATTCTGAAACGGTATCCGGCAAGGCAGAAAATAGTAACAAAATTACGCCATTCTGAACAAAAAACATTGACAGAGCCAATACCGGGGGGGGTATTATGGGTGTATCGGTTAGATGTAACAAAACAGGGAATACGTTTGATTCAGCAGTTGTGTTGAAACGTGAAAAAACAGTAGAAAGTGGGGATAAAGCGTGATAAGTGTGATAAAGATTATTATTCCATTACTTGTTGGAGCAATTATTGGATATGTAACAAATGATATAGCAATCAAGATGCTGTTTCATCCACGAAAAGCTTATTATATTGGGAAGGTCAGAGTTCCATTTACACCTGGGTTGATTCCGAAGGAGCAGAGCCGGATTGCCCGGTCTCTGGGAAATGCGGTCAGCACGCAGCTCCTCAACAGCGAGATTGTGTTAAAATCGCTGACTTCGGATGAGATGCTTGAAAAAATACGGACTGGTGTGAATGGCATCATTGACAGGAATCGTGACAACGAGGCTACAATCGAGGAGGTTCTTGCCAGAACGGTTTCCGGGGAATCATTAGAGAAAGGTCTTGGATCATTAAAAAAAGGCGCTGTCAATATCATTCAGACAAAAATTATGGAATTTGATTTCACAAATGGAGTGGAAGAGGTGGTTGTCAGCAGGATCAAAGAATACATCCATACCAATCCGATGCTTGCGAGGATGGCAGTGTTTATTGACGATGAGATGCTTGCGGCGATTGGAAAGGGAATTGGCGAAGTGGCAGACCGCATGATCAAAAATCATTCAGGAGAGATTGTGGAAAATCTGGTGGATAAGGAGACGGATGAAGTTCTGAATATGCGGATATGCGATATTATTTCCAGTATTGAAGAAAAATTGCCGCATTTTACTGAGCTTGCAGTGTCTGCGTATAAAAAGCTTCTGACAGAAAATCTGTCGCGGATCATGGACGAGATTAATCTGGCGAAAATCGTACAGGAACGTATTGACTCCTATGACGTACAACAGCTTGAAGACCTGATCTTCGGGATTATGAAAAAAGAATTAAACGCGATTGTTTATTTGGGAGCTTTTCTGGGGTTCCTTATGGGTTTTGTGAATATTCTGCTGAATATGCTGATTTAAATCGCGTTGCGGAAAAATGAAATCATTGAAACAGAAAAGGAGAATATCATGGTAATTACGGAAAATCTTTCAATTGCGGAATGTGTAGACAGGATTATATCGAAAAGGAAGGGGAGGCTCCCGTTACTGGAGGAAAAGCAACGGATGCTTATGGACATTCAGGAGGCACTTTCCACCTTCGAGACACAGCGCGCGGAAATGTTTCTCCCGGATGGTTCGGTAGCTGAGGGCAGATATAAGGCTATTTTGACAAAATATCCGGAGATAGCCATGCAGTTAAGCCAGATTTCGGTGGAAGAATGTCGGCGGAGAATTAACACAGCATTACAGGAATGCGATATTGCGATTCGTCGTTTTTCCCGGGATCATATTAATATCGCTGTTATTGGAGCTGCCAGAATTGGAAAAAGTGAACTGCTTAAGGCAATCAGCAATCTCTCAAATTATGTGATTCCCGCGTTTAACGAAGAGGACTGTACCGGGGCGGTTTCAGTAATCTCAAATAAGCCGGGGGCAAGCCTGAAAGCGGTTATTTCTTTTAAAACAGAGAAAGAAATGGTCGCGATTGTGCAGGAATATCTGGATAAGATCATTTCAGACAAAAGTAAAAGGATCGTCATCCATACGCTGTGTGATATCAGGGATATCAAGCTCTCCGAAGTGAAAGCCAGAACTACATCCGGCATGGCCGATAATAATCTGATGAAATATCTTAGAAAATATGTTGAGCATTATAAGGAATGGGCGAATCTGGTAGAAAAAGGATCCATCACCCTGACCGAAGAAAAGGATATTCAGACATATGTGGCGCAAAATAACGGTGAGACCAAGGATTCGCCGGACAGAAAGGACTTTTATAAATATCTGGCAGTTGCCTCCTGCAATATTACCTGCCAGTATGATTATCAGGAAGCAGGGAAAATCAATCTTGTTGATACCGTCGGATTTGAGGATAATGCGATCGGCATTGAAGATGAGATGCTTAATGTAGTGAACAATCAGAGTGACGCGGTTATTTTTATGCTGTATCCGCTGAATGGGGCGGGCGGTGGGGTTCCGTCCAAAATCACAGATATATACAGCAAAATAGAAAATAGCTGCCGGGGCAAAAATCTTAATAAATGGTTGTTCTGGCTGATTAATCACGCTCCCGATCATCCATATAATGCAGACAACCTCAAGTTTGCGAATACAGCTTTAGCTACGTTAAAGGAAAATGACTGGCACGGAGATCTGATTAAAATAATAGATGTACATAATCAGAAGGAGGTACGCGAAGACTTTCTGATTCCCCTTCTTAATATTCTGATCAGGAGTCTGGACGAGACGGACGCTTTGTTTTTACAGAGCTTTCAGGATAGCCTGAGAGATGTGAAAATGGAATATAACCAGATTTGTGATATTGCGGGCAAGGCGCTTGGGAACAGCGGTATGCTGACAGAAAATGCGCAGGTGCGGATCACGGAAAGTAATGAGAAGCTATATTATACTATTTCGGCAAGCCTGAAAAGGCTTTGCTCCGGCCGCCTGGCTGTGCGCGATCTGGACTGCCAGGAGCTGCAGGATGAAATAGACTATTTATTTGAAAAAATAGACGACGGGGAATTACTTCCGCCCAGGGAAGAAATCGAACGGATGCTGGTCGAAGAGGGAAAGCAGAATCTGGAAGTATATCTGCACTGCTGCAACACGCTGCGAAATAAGATAGTCAGCAGCTTTTCACAATTAAATGTGGTAATACAGGATATTGTCGATGATGCAAAGGATCAGATTACTGACGTTCTTCTTCATGATGGCAGACTGGAATGTATTCTGGAGCCGTCACAGGATGGGAAAAAATACGCGTGGCTTGATGAATTTTCCAGACAAAAACTGAATGAGAAGGAATATCCTCACTTATATGAGGCGTTCCAGAATCTATATCAGTTTGATTTTTCTGTAAACGGGTTTCTGACATACGAGGTAAGGGCGTGCCTGGACGCTTTGGATCCCGATATCGGCGGCGTGCCCGGGTTTACTTCTGCGGAGCCTTATAAAGTGGCGCAGCATATTTATCTGGCACTGGATCAGAAGCTTCGCAACAATTTCGTTACTTTGCTGACGGACCGGCTTGAGGATCTCGTCGTAAAGCCCAACCGTGCGATCTTTGCGGCTGTCACGGATTTTCGGGACAGCGTCATTTACGCAGATAATACTAAAATGGAGTGGTTTCGCCTGTTTCTGAATCATTCGAGAGAGATGTGGAGCGATATATACAGACAAAGCGCGGGCAACAATGCCATTTCGCAGGAATTACAGTCTGTTATGGACGGCCTTACGAAGTACGGAAAAAGCACGGACAATTTTAAACTGTCGATTTGAGGTGGACTATGGACGTATTTGAGAAAATTAAGGATATAAAGGTTCCGGACAGTATCAGGAATATAAAAGTGCCCGTGGACATAAAAATGCCTGTAGACATAAAAATGCCCAAAGGGAAAAAAGATGATAAGGTTACGATGAAAGTGTGTATGCTGGGTGCCAGAGGCGTTGGAAAGACAAGCGTACTTACTGCTATGTATTCGAATATGGATGAAGCGGTAAAGAAGACAAATATGTTTATCAATGCCGATCTGTCCACGCATACGGTTTTAAAAAAGAAGGAAGATGAACTGCGCGGGATGTTTTACCCCGGGAATGAAATGTCGGATTCTGTACACTCCGGGATTTCCGCAGATTTTGTGGAAAGCAAATTCACATTTGATTTTGGACTGACGACGGAGCGGATTAATCTTGGATTAGAGTTTCGGGATTATCCGGGAGAGTACCTTCGAGTCAGACCTGAAACAGTAAAGGAATACATTGAGGAATCGAATGCGATTGTGATTGCGATAGATACCCCGCATCTTATGGAATGCGGCGGCATCTATAATGAAGTGAAAAATCGTGTCAGTCTTATTACCAGCTTTTTTAAGGCCGTGATTACACCCGAGAGTGATGAAAAGCTGATTATGTTTGTGCCTCTAAAGTGTGAAAAATATTACAGAGAACACCGGATTGAAGAAGTAACGGAAAAGGTCTGCGAGGCTTATGAGGAGCTGATTACTTTTTTGCGCGACAAGGACGCAAGCAGAGGAATCAACGGAAAGTTTGCCTGCCTGGTCGCGCCGATTCAGACGCTTGGAGAGGTGGTGTTTGACAGCTTTGAAGCCGGGCAGGGAGGGATTCGCACGGTGTCCGTGAATGGGGAGATTTTCCCGGAACAGGCCAACTATAAGTTTGCCAGACCGGGCGCGGTGTATGCTCCGGAGTATTGTGAGCAGCCCCTGCTGTATCTTCTGTCCTTCGTGGCGCGTCAGTACCACAGCTTAAAACAGGCTCCGTCCGGCAAAGTGAACGGATTCCTGAAACGGTTGAAGGAGGCGTTTGCTCCGACGCCTAAAAGCGACGAATTGATGAAAGAGATTGGAAAGCTGACAACGAAGAAAAATTATAATTCAGCCGGATATAAAGTGCTGTTTGGCATGGGAAAGGTACGATAAGGAGGAAACGTATGTCTGCAAAGATTAAAATACTTATGGTGGGCGGAAGACGCGCCGGAAAAACAAGCATTCTCGCGTCGATGATAAAGTGTGCACAGGAAGTGACCGCAGCCACGTCAATCGCGATTGGCGTAGATTCAGGCGCGGGAGATCTTTCTTTTAAGCAGGCGGAGCTGGAAAGTTATTTTATGGATTACGAAGAGGGGGAATCTTTTGAACCAGATTTATCCCCGAACAATGATGATAAACAGTATGAATTCTCCGTGAAGGTAAATGGCAGGAATACCGGTTTTCAGCTGGCATTTACGGATATTCCGGGCGAATGGCTGGTGAGTGAGCCGCAAAAGGTTGACAGCTTACTGAGTGAAAGTGCTGTGGTTATTATCGCGGTAGATTCGCCGCATCTGATGGAGAAGGAGGATAAGAAATTTGGGTATGGCAGATATCATAAAGAATTCAATCGGGTTGATGAGCTCACGAACTATTTTAAATCGGGACTTCAGGGCGGAAACAGTAAAATAGCAGGGCGGCTGGTGATCTTTGTTCCGATCAAGTGCGAAAAATATTTCTGGCTGACGACGCCGAGCGGAAAAGAGACAGACGCGGTTACCCGGAATAATCAGATGATGAAGCTGAACGAAAAGATAAAGGCGGGATATCGGGAATTGTTTGACCATTTCTCAACTCCGGCACTTAAGAACGTGGTATCCGTAGCGATTGCTCCGGTAATTACGATAGGCGGAGCAGAGTTTTATCGTTTCCGGACAGAATCTTACGTCGGAGAGTACTGCTTTGTCATGGATCCGGCGAAGAGGGCGTACGCGCCGCGTTATTGTGAACAGCCACTTTTGCTTGTGCTGGATTTCCTGCTGAAAACAGCCGCGGATAATAAGAGGAAGCAAAATATATTTGCAAGACTGTATGGGAATCTTACAGGAATGGCCGGACTTGCGGATCTGCAGAGCTGCGAGGCTCAGATCAGTAAAATGATCAATTCGAATCCATATCTTGGATTTGAAAGGCTGCAGTAGGGAAGAATACAGGAGAGAAAAGCAGTGTTGTGGGGAAAGAAAACCGACAAGAAGAAAAATAAGGATCAGATTACTTTTAATGTACTGATGGTCGGAGCCAGAAGGTGTGGGAAGTCGAGTGCTCTTTATGCTATGACAGAAGAATTCACAAAGTATATAGGGGCAAATAAAAAGCAGATTATTTCTATTATGCCGGACAGAACGACAGAAACACTGCTGCGCACCAGGTTTGAAGGAAAGGAGCCGGGCAGGGTTTTCGAGGAAAAAACGCCGGACTCCAGATGGGTCATTGACGAAGACCCGGATAGTGCAATCAATGAGTACTGTTTTCAGGTCAGTGTTGACGGGGCAAAAAATGATTATCTGCTGGTCTTTAAAGATATTCCCGGAGAATTTTTTGTAAGACCTGAGAAAGAAAAGGAATTAGGCACTCTTTTTGATGATAGTCAGATTATCATGGTCTGCATTGATACGCCTCACCTGGTAGAAGACGATGGCGCGTACAGCATTTTTAACTTTCCTTCCTGTATCAATACTTTTCTTGGCGGAATGGGATATGACCAGGAAGGAAAGAGGAAGGGGAAGCTTGTCCTGTTTGCGCCTATGAAGTGTGAGAAATATTATTATAAGGCACAGACGGCAATTGATACTTTCGGAAATAAAGAACCGAAAGATATGAAGTACGTATCTGAAGTGGTAAAGAAAACCTACAGCGTGTTTCTGGCGCGGGCTAAGAGCGATCCAGCGTTTACGGTTGCTTTTACTCCCATGCTTACTTTGGGCGGGGTGGTTTTTGACGATTTTGAGCGAAATGAAAAGGGAAGGGTTAAAAAATTTAAAATGGGAGACATGAGTATTCCGATGTCACTGCGCGGAAGACCGGAGACCGCGTGGTACCGGTTTTACCAGGATGCGCCGGTATATGCGCCGAAATATTGCGAACAACCGGTTTTATACATTTTGAATTATATATTGGCCATATGTGAGGAAGGAAAGAAAAGCGAAGAGGATAAAAAGAAAAAAGCCAACGTGGATGCGGCTTTGAAAATTGGAAAGGTGATGGCAACTCTCTCCTTTGGAATTCTGGGATATCTGACAATGAAGCTTATCGGCAGTATTCTGGAGGATAAATTGTTTATAAATGCGGTGAACGCTGTATGCAGGGATCACATGAAATTTGCGGGCGACGGATATGAACTCATTACCGATCCGCTCGGAATACGGCAAAGGTGTAATTAGAGAGGTGGTTTTATGTTAAAATTTTATTTTTACAATTCTTACCAGGGCTCAATGACTGGATTTCAGATAACCGGGCCGGATGAGCAAAATCATTGCCTGCGTCTGTGTGGAGAAGGTGAAATTGACGAACGTATTTACAAAAGCTTTACGACAGGCGGCATTAAAGCGATTCTGATGCGGGATGGGAGGGGAAAGAATACCTTCCTTGTACGGAACATGAAGGTAAAACCCGTAGAAAGCGGACAGCTTTGGTATTTGAATTTTTCTGTCACGGCGGAGCTTCCGGAGGATGAGGCGGCGTTAGCCGCAATTGTAAGGGAGCATAGCCTGCATTGCGACGCATTTGTGGAAAGGCTTCTTGCTTGCTTCCGCCAGGACAAAATGGGAGAGCCTTCTTATCAGGCGGATCTGGAAGCTTTGTACGCGTATGTCGCCGCGCTTCCGGCCACCGGGTCAGAGCTGCCGTCAGACCACCGGATTGTGAAAAAATTTAATCAGATGCTTCAGGGACTTGATCAGATCTCCCGTTCCCCGGATATTTATTTCCTGGCGACAGAAGCGGGAGAGGAATATTTTCAAAAAATGCATCCAGAATTTAAGGGGTGCGTACCGCTTTACAGTTTCGATTTAAAGGACTATGTAAAGCTGCTTCATTTTAAAGAAGAATATTTTTCGGAGCCGGAGACAAAAAAGGCATCCGAAGAGGATTTAAACAATGGAAATTCAAAGAAACAGCGGGCCGGAAAAGTGGATGCCTCTGACAGGGATGGATTCTATCCCATCGTTTTTCTGACCATTGTATTAGTAGTTATTCTGATCTGTCTTTTGGTCCGGTTTATTAAGCGTCAATAGGAGAGGTTCGATGATTTCAGTAGTATTAAATTGTTCCAGCCCGTTTGTCGGGTACGCAGAGAAAGCGGTAGACTGGCAGAAGAATGATATGGCGGAGGTCTCCTCAAAGGTGCTGACAGAGGAAGGCATGAAATTTTTTAATGTGAGCGGAAGTAAATATCTCCTGGCTGACTTTGGCACAAGGAAATACTTTCATGCGAGAAATATGGGGGCAAAAGCATTTGACGAGCAAAACCGCCGCATTTATACGAATATTGCTTTTATCGGTGAGACAAAGGAGGACGCGGGAGCCATTAATCAGCTGGCGGCTTATGCGATTTTAAAAGAACAGGAATTTTATACTGAATTTGCACGGCTGATTGTCCTGGAGAAGCTTGGCTATACGGTTAAATTTCAGGAAATGAAAGAATTTCTTGCAAAATTTTACCAGAAAAATCGCTTCTCCGCCGGAACGGCGGGCGGGCAAAAGCTTTTATCCGCTATTTTCAGTGAGGGACAGACCCGGATGAAGCTGATTGTGTTTGAGGCGGACTGGGATTATTTCGTCAGACAGTCAGAAATGCCCGGGCTAAAGCATGCGGTTCTTGAACTGGGGAACGAGGAATTGAAGCAGCTGGTGGCCAAATCGAAGGCCGTCATCAGGTGGGAAGGGCAGACTGAGAAGAAAGATCGGATATCGGAACAGGAATCTGGAGAACGTCTGATGAATTCTGAGGTACGGCAGCAGGAAATAGTACGCGAAGTACGGCAAGAAGATCATCAGCCAATTCAGCCGCAGACAGAGCAGCCGCAGACAGAGCAGCCACAGACCGATCAGCTACAGACCGATCAGCCACAGACCGAGCAGCCACAGGCAGAGCAGCCACAGACAGATCAATCACAGGCAGAGCAGCCACAGGCAGAGCAGCCGCAGACCGACCAACCGCAAACCGAGCAGCCGCGAACAGAGCAGTCACAGACCGACCAGCCACAGACAGATCAACTCCAGGTATCGGACGAACCGGAGCAGGCAGGAGGCGGGAACGAACAGCTTCAGCTTCTGGAAAACGTTTCACGTAAATGTGGAAATATGGACTCCAGGCTGACTGTGCTAAATCAGGAACTGGAGCAGATAAAGCAACAACTAAGCAATTTAAAAGAAAAATGGAAGAAAGAAAGATTTTTGCTGGGAGCATTATTTATAATTACCTTTGCGATTGATCTCTTACTTCTGGCGCATAATTTTTTCTGATTGATTCAGATACCGGTTGTAAGGAAAGCTGCGGAATTTTCCCAGCACCGAATCACACGGTAAGAGGTAGAAAAATGTTGTGCATTACAATAAAAATACGAGGAGAGAGCGTATGTCTGTACAATTAACAGGATTAAAGTGCGAGGATTATACACATCCTCTGGAAACGGAAGCCATTAAAGCTTTAGAAGCTGTTCCGCTTTTAAAACGGATGGTTGGTGAAATGAATGACCAGACTTATCGTATCTACCTTCGCACAAATATTTTGGGCTCATGCCTGAAGCTTACGGAAAATACAGCGCCAAAAGTCTATCATACCGTAAAACAGGTATGTGAGACTCTTGATTATGAATCAGTGCCGGATATATACGTAAAACGGGAGCTGAGCGTCTATGTGACGCCCTATGGGTTTGAAAATCCGGTTTTGGTTCTTCCGAATGTGATTTTAGAAAAGCCGGAAAAAATATTCCAGTTTTCCGTCGGCCGCGGAATTTCTCTTTTAAAATCCGGGCATATCCAGTTTTATACACTTGCCAGGCTGGTTTATCAGGGAGCCAATACGCTGCTTCCCGATACGGTGAATTCCGTTTTGAGTTCTTCTCTGATCGCGTGGATGAGAAAGTCCGAAATCTCAGCTGACAGGGGCGGTCTGCTCGCGTGCCAGGATTATGATGCGGCAATGAAATTATTAATGTTTAAAGCGGGTGTGGAGATATCCGGTACGGATGTGATTACAGCGCAGGAATATATAGAGGAGCATGACCGGGATCTGAGGGAGTCCGGGATTTTATCAAAAGCCGGACGTTTTTTCCGTAACGTTGGAAGCACTACCGGGTTAAATAATGACAGAATAAAGGAACTTTACGCATGGTACATGCAGGGCGGTTACGATGATCTGATTGAAAAATACGGAGACTGAGGAGGGCGAGAGATGTATCTGTATAACAGCAATGCGCTTCGGATAGACGCGGGAGATTTTATGCATCCGCTGGATAGGGCAGCGATGGAAACCGTCATGAAATCCCCGGGTTTTGATAAGCTGATTGGCTATATTTCCGAACACTCGTTAGAGCGCGTATATGGATTTTTGTACCATTCATCCTATCTGAAAATAACGGAACAGATCTCGGCGGATCTGCATGGAATGATGGATGAGGCGCTGAATTTATTTAACTGGGATGGGGAGAAGCCGGAGCTGTTCTTGCAGCGGAGCTTTGATTACAGCACGGAAGTCAGTGGGATAAACAGACAGTATGTACTGCTGAGCACATCTCTGCTGGAAGGAAAAGACGAGGAGATCCTCTGGCCAGTCATGGCTGCGTGTGCGGCAGGCGTGTGCGCCAGACATGGTACGATCGAATTTCTGGCACAGGTCATTGAACTGCTGGGCAGCTTCAGCCCCATCCCTTTTCTGGAGGAAGGCTTGAAAACCGCAATCAATTCATGGCGAAGAGCCAGGATCTATACGGAGGATCGGGCTTATTTAATCGCTTCACGGGATTTTAATGCCGCAGTAAGACATATCTATATGGGGGACGTACCGACGGAGATACTAAATGAGATTGATTTTCAGGATACATCCAACGACTGTTATCTTCAGGCGGAGGAATTCCTTCATGACAGCCAGACTGTCGTAAATCTGATGAGAAAAATGCAGACGGTTTTTTCACCCTCCCAATGGAAGGCTTCCCGATATATGGAATTATATAACTGGTACATGAGTGGGGAGTATGACAATGTATTGGAAGGGGGTGTCCGCGAATGATGGAATATGGGCGTCTGACCGGGTTGAAACCCGAAGAGTTTCAGCATCCCGGGGAAGTGTATTATATGAAAGCTTTAAAAAGCATTCCATTACTGGACAAAATCATATCTGAGGTAATGCAGGCAGGCAGCGAATGGCAGGACAAATCGGATACTACCGGAAACAACTGCCGGATTACAGACAGGACGAACCCTCGCGTGTACAGGCTGTATCAGAAAGCCCTGGAACGTCTGGATATGCCGAAAGAATATCCTCTGTACAGCAAACTGGAATATGAATACAATGCAATGACTGTTGGAACAAAAAATCCATTTATCTTTATTCACACATCCTGCCTGGATGACTATACGGACGGAGAAATTTTACGGACACTTGGGCATGAGCTGGGACACATCAAATGTCAGCATGTTTTGTATCACAGCGTGGCATCTTCTTTAAACGCAATAGCAGCTTCTCTTGGAATTATCGGAACCGGGGTAATGCAGACGATCGGCCTTGCGCTGGCAAATTGGACCAGGTGTTCTGAATTTACCGCTGACCGTGCCGGGCTGATTGCCTGTGGAGAGGTTGACAGCTGTCAAATATGTTTTCGAAGGGCAATGGGTGGGAGTACCGATATAAAAGGTATGAATTACTCTATGGACAAGGTATTGGCGCAGGCGGATGATTTTGATATGGAAACGGCGGATATCATTGGGAAGCTTCTTTACGCGGGGTACACCATGTCCGCCCGCCATCCGTGGACGGTTCAGAGACTAAGACAGATCAATGACTGGTATCAGTCCGGGGAATATGAAGAGATTGTCAGGAGGCATGTGGGATGAGGGGCACTGAAAGAATTTTGAAAAATAGTGATTGACTGCACGTTTCGTGCAGGATTATGTTGTAAATAACGAATGTGGAAAGCAAAAAACAGTAAGCATTTTGCCGGGAGTCACAATATACACGAGGAGGAAAAACATGTCTACATTTTTTGAGGTAAGGAAAGAAGCAGAAGCAGTTATTAACGAAAGTATAAAGCTTGCGAAGGAGATGGGCTTTGGCACATACGAGGAACGGCTCAGGGATATTCTGGTGCAGTATCAGGAGAAGGAATTTATTGTTGTTGTTGCCGGGGAAGCAAAACGAGGAAAATCGTCAATGCTGAATGCTCTGCTCGGAGAAGTTGACGAGATTTTTCCTGTAGATGCGGATGTGTGTACAAATGTTGCGACAATTGTCCGTTATGGGGATGCAGAAAAGGTTACCGCAGTTATTGAAAATGATAAAGATGGTAGTTCAGAAGAAATCGCGGTCAGCCGTTCTGAAATAAAAGAGTATGTTTCTGAAAAAGAGAATCCGGGTAATTTCAGAAATGTAAGATATATAAAAATAGAACTCCCCAATCCTTTATTAAAAGAAGGTATCTGTTTTGTTGATACGCCGGGAGTCGGCAGCATGAATATTATGCATGCGGAGATGACGCTTAGCTTTCTGCCTTTAGCAGATTTGCTGGTATTTGTCGGGGATTCTGTGTCAGGCTATACGGAGAGTGAACTGAAGTTTCTGAAGCGTGGATATGGATTTTGCCAAAATGTACTGTTCCCCCTTACGAAAAAGGATTTGAACGCCCAGTGGCAGCAGATTTTGGAGGACAACAAAGAAAAAATTGGAAAAACGCTCGAGATTCCACAGGAAAAGATACATATTATTCCAATTTCCAGCACCAACAAAATGGCCTATCTGAAAACTGGTAATGAGCGCAGAAATAAAAGCAGCAATTATGATGATTTAGAAAGGGAAATGGAGACATTGATTGCCGGTTCACAGGCAGAGAGATGTATTGTGCCGTTTTTGAACGCCGCCCAGGGCGAGATGACAGGAATGCTTAAGGATATTCAGGCAAGCGCTCGACTGCTGGATACGGACAGAGAAGAACTCCTGGAAATTAAAGATGCACTGGAAGACGCCAAGGCTAAGACAGCTGAGCTTGCGGCAAGTAAAAATACATGGAGTGAACAGATACGGCGTTTTTCAAACAGCCTGGCGGACAATGAAGAGAGATTTGTTTCTGAAACAAAAGAAAAAGCGGATGGTTTCGTGGAAAACCAGATAAAAGTGAAAAGAGAAAAAATATGCGATAAAAAGATATACGAAGGGGAATTGCTTCCGGTGATTAATGATATGTTTGTAACATGCGCACTGGATGCAGTTAAAGCGATGGAAGCAAATGTCGATAACGAGATTGATACATTGAATCGAAGGTTTGAAATAGATTTGAAAATATCAAAAACAATATATGGAAATTCGTCTCCGCATTTCGAAGAGACGCTCGATATTGTTTTTCCACGGAAGAAAATTGCCGAGAGAGTCCAGCAGGCGGGCAAATCGGCAGGCAGCGGTCTTGTGGCCGGGGCATTTGTCGGGGGAGCTATTGGTGGACTTGTAGGCCTCATCATTGGCGGGCCTGTGGTTGCGGTTGCACTTGCAGAGGCTGGCGCGGAAATTGGGTCGGATGTTGGAATGTTGACTGGAGGTTTGGAAGGTTTGGCTGGTCATGACATGCAGGATGTGGATGAGGTCGCGAGGGGACTGAGGCGGCACGTTGATAACTGTGCGCGGAGGACGGAAGAACGACTTCGGAAGGCTGCTGAAAAGGCGGGCGCTGAGGTTCAGATTTCTTTTGAGACCGGACTGCTTGTGAGAGAAAAAGAAATTCAGGCACAGATTGCCAAAACTCAGAATTTGCTTGAATCAAAGCCATCCATTGAAGAACAGCAAAGAAAGAGGGAGAATTTAGAGCGGCAGAAGGATGAAATATCAGGGCAGAAGGAACGAGTTCAGTCTGTTCTGGACAGTCTGGTCGGTATTTGCTGATTATGCGGTGAATTGTCTTTACTCATTGTCGGCTTTCAGGAAAGGAGAACGCCATGTCAGAACGAATTTATCTAATGGAAGAATTATATGGAAATATGCAAAGACTTGCGACATTATGTGATTTAAGGCCTCCGGAAGATATGGCGGAAATCCGGGATCCACTGTACTATCGAATCGGCGAGAAAATTTGGAAGGATACGGTTCTCTGTGATTATTTATCTGTTTTAGGAGAAGAAACTGGACGGATAATCTGCGCTTTGGATGAAACCAGAAAGGCCGCTGCTCTTGAAACAGGCTTAAGTGTTCAATATAAGGAACAATTGGAAAATAAGTCAGTGGAGTGTGAGGAACTGCTTCAAAGGATCGAGCAGTATAAGGCACTGCTGAATACCAGAGAAAAAGAAATCAGGGAATTGAAGAAAACAACGCCGAAAGCAGAGTCAAAAGCACAGGCTAAAACAGAACGCAACACTTCAGATAATACTGGCAGGATCATCATGGATCTGATAGAAATGAGAGATACGCTTCTGGAACAAAAAATGTGGATGGAGAGCTCCGGGCTGGATGAGCCTGATGCGGTGAAGGTAATCAATGTACAGCTTCTAACAACACAGAGACTGCTCGAAAAAAACGATGTGGTTATTTTAGCGGAAACTGGTGATTTTGAATATGAAAAACAAACGATTGTTGGCACGAGACCGACTGCGGATCCGGAGCTTGCCGATAAGATTGCGGAGGTTTCCAGGCCTGGTTATGTATGGAAGGGAGAGACGCTGAGAGCAGAGGAAGTCATCACATACAGATATGAAGAAATGGACGAATGATGATCAGACAGGCTGTGCCTGAAGTCCCGGGGGGTGGTCTGCTGCTATTGAAAAACAGAAGCGAGGAGAAGAGGAATGAACATAAGTATCGATATCGGAACAAGTTACTCCAGTGTATGTATGCAGGGGCCGGATAAGGAAATGATCTCCGTGGATGTCGGAACAGGCGCGAGCCTTTTTGGGTCAAAGGTATCCCTTCCGTCGGCGGTCTTTGCGACGGATGATAAACTGTTGATCGGCCAGGCGGCGATGAACAACCGCCTCGCGAATCCGAAATGCTTCCGGAAGAATTTTAAGAGGGATCTGGGGCAGAACTTTCCCTATGATCTGGGAGGGAAGAAATATCTTCCGGAGGATTTGTATGTGGAATTTTTCCGGCATATGAGGGAATCGGTAGAGAAGATCAGCCGGGAAGAAATCGGAACGGTTTATATTACCTGCCCGGCTACATTTTCAAATCGTAGAAAAGAACTGGTATTACAGGCGGCAAAGAAAGCCAGCCTGGATAACTGCGCTATGGTGGAGGAACCAACAGCGGCTGCCATGTATTACTGTGGAAAAGGATATGTAAAGGATGACCAGACCCTGCTGACATATGATTTTGGTGGCGGGACATTTGACGTCGCACTGGTGCGGTATGAGGACGGTCAATTTCGTCTTCTGACAGAGCCGGCGGGCATTGAAAATTGTGGTGGGATCGATATAGACCGGATTATCTTCAATGATATTTGTAATAAGCTGGATGAGGATAGCCGAAAAATACTTTCTGATACGTCCAGTTCCCAGAGAATGGATTATGCCCGAAAGATAAAGTGCAGGATGGAGGAAATGGCGGTTCAGGCCAAAGAACAGCTGAGCAGTACGCAGACATTTACCGACTATCTGCCCATGGGTTTTGATATGGTTGAATACTCACTTTCTGCGGAGGAACTGAACAAAATGATCGCGCAGATGGTGGAGGAAACCATCCGGGTGTGTGAGGATTTGCTCAGTAAAGGAAAGATCAAAAACCGGGAGAAGGAGTTGTCGGCGGTTTTGCTGGTTGGCGGGACAAGCAGGGTTCCGTATATCCAGTCTCGAGTACAAAAGTTTGCCGGGAGCGTACCGGTATACTGCGCACCAGATCTGGAGCTTGCGGTGTCGATGGGGGCACTTTACTACAATGGTGAGGAACAGAAGAAAAGAAGACTGGAAGAGATTTACGAGAAAGGGGAAGATCTCTATCAGAAGGGAAAATATATTGAGGCGTTTCAGTATATTCGAGAAGCTGCAGAAGGCGGAAACGCAAACGCGCAGTTCAGGCTGGGATATATGTATATGGATGGTAGGGGAGTGAAGCAGGATTATGTAGAAGCGGTGAAATGGTACC
>JAJQEO010000028.1 GCA_021201665.1 Lachnospiraceae bacterium
AGTTTGGGCCTTTGTCTTCATCTCTAAAAAGTCTGGCCAGGGTGTGACCTGTAACCTTGCAGGAAATCTTACGCCGTCATTCTGAAAGTTCTCGTTGAAGAAAGCTTGTATTTGTGATATTCTGATGCTATACAAATGGAGCGGTTTCTGCAGTTGATGAATACAGCCGGATTTTACAGACTTTCAGGAGGTGCGAGGCAAATGGGGTATTATCTGAACAGTACGCAGGTTCTTTCTCTATATAAAAGTGAATATGACAGTCCTTATTTTGTAGATAAATCGATGCTTTTGAAGGAACTGTTTCCGCTCGTAAAATCAGGAAATAAGCATATTTGCATCACCAGACCACGCCGTTTCGGAAAATCAGTGATGGCAGAGATGATCGGTGCTTTCTTCAGCAAAGGGATCGACAGCAGCAGTATTTTTGACACTTTAAAGATTGCACAGGATTCTCCAGATAGAACGGTGAACACCGCGGATGCCTGCGAAACATCTGACTATCGGGATTATATGAATCAGTATAATGTGATTTATATCAATTTTATCACTTCCGCAAATTTAAGCAGCTGTTACACTGACTTTATAAAAAATATTGAAAATTTCCTTATCCGCGATCTTCGAAAAGCCTTTCCAGAAGTAGATTATTGGAAAGGGTTATCAGTAGCTGATTTTCTGGGAATGATTCATGAAGATACAAAGGAAAAATTTATTCTGGTTCTTGATGAATGGGACTGTATTTTTCATAAAACCTATACGACCGACGAGGACAGGCGAAATTTTATCAACTGGCTGGCGGCACTGACAAAGGACAGGGGGTATGTCGCGCTTAGTTATATGACGGGTGTTCTGCCAATTGCCAAATACTCCAGCGGATCAACGATCAATAATTTTGACGAGTACACAATGGCGACAGACGATCTATTCAGCGAATATTTTGGATTTACAGAAGCGGAAGTGGACGATCTTTTTTCGAGATATGCAGCGAGAACATCTGAATGCAATATCACACGGGAAGACTTGAAATACTGGTATGACGGATATCATACCGCGTCGTCAGAACGAATGTACAATCCCCGGTCTGTCGTAGAAGCACTGACGCGCAACCGGATCAGGAGCTACTGGACAATGACCGGCTCCTATGCGGAAATTTCTACGTATATCGTAAATGACAGAGCAGATATAAAGAAGGATGTAGCACTTATGGTCGTGGGGGAATCGGTACCGGCGAAGGTGGAGGAGTACGCGGCTACCGCGATGCAGCTGAGTACCCGCAATGAAATCCTTTCGGCGATGGTGGTATATGGTTTCCTGAATTATGAGGATGGAAAGGTACACATCCCTAATAAAGAGCTGCTGGATGAATTTGCGAAAACCATCCGGGAACGGGAAGATCTGGGCTATATCAACCGGCTTGCCATGGAATCTGACCGCATGCTGAAGGCGACACTGAAAAGCGATACGAGAACGATGGAGAAGATCCTTGCATTTGCGCACAATACAGAAACTCCATTACTGGACTATAACGATGAGACCGAACTCACTGCGATTGTGAACCTTGTCTATCTCGCCGCACGAGACAGTTATTATGTCGAGCGCGAGGACAAAGCAGGAACCGGCTATGTCGATTTTATTTTCTACCCGGAGAGAGCGGGGGATGATGGGTTCATTCTGGAGCTAAAGGTAGATGATACGCCCGAGGCAGCAATCCGGCAAATTAAGGACAGGAACTATCCATTAAAATTTCAGGGAAAGATGGCGGGAAAAAAGCGCCATAGCGGCCGTATACTGCTGGTCGGGATTGGGTATAGTAAAAAGACGAAGGAACACCGCTGTAAAGTGGAGATTGTAAGGTAAGCAAATGAAGGTGCTCGCTCCGTTCACTTATTGCTTCGTCTACAGCAGAAATACCACTATGAATTCCGTAATCCTACCTGTGCAATCGATGGATATTTTCGCGCAGTAAGTCGTGGCGCACTGCTTTTGCGCACTCTTACACGTGAATCTCTTCGTTAGATGTTACGGTACCCGCGAAGTGCATGGTACGACTCCATTGTATTACAACAATATTGCTCATGATCTTTTATGCGTCGTCGGAGTTTATAAAAAATTTAGATTCAAGCAGACATACCCCTTACGGCGCATGTCTGCTTGACCAAAACATTTATGAAAAAACACATTTTCTTTTATAAACAGTTTTACCTATAAATATTGATATATGCTTCCTTAATCCATGCTAGTACATCATCTTCATTTTCGGCTTCAATAGCCAAAAGAAAATCCTTTTCATTCATCAACATATTTTTAATTTCTTCTTCTTCCCATATCTTATCTATCATGAATTCAACCTCATCCTTTAAACCATGATGAATTTTTCTGTGACATTTAGGACACAAAAAAATCCTATTTACCGGATTTTCTATTATTGTTTCCTCTATAATGTCTCTTTTTATGTAAAACCCATTGCTGTCTTTTTTATTGACTATAGCTCTCGGAATAAAATGATGAATCTCATAGTAATCACAACCATTGCTTCTTCTTGTAAATGTTTCATGGCTCTTTTTTGTACCAAATTCTTTATGGTTTTTAAAAAAGCATTCCTGCATAAAATGATCAATGAGTTGGTCAAACCCTTGCTTGTCCACATCACAGCAAAAACTATCCTCCAAATGGTCTACCAAATCTTTACTTAATGGATTGTTCTTACTGTTAGGAAAATTATCCCCTAAATATAATTTGAAACTAGGTTCGGTTTTCTTTAATTTATTTAGATTGTATACCAAATCATTTTTCAAAGCTCCTGCTGACAAAGTAGATAGATCATTAATTGCAAATCCATAGATTATCGGTCTCTCTTTCTTATCCTTCTTCTTTAAATCCGGACTTCTGAAATATACATCTTCAAACTTCACCGGTCGAGGTTCTTCACAGACAATCCCCCTTAAAAGTATACGAGTTTTTACCTGTTTTTTATCACATGTAGGCAGATGTGTTACACAAAAATATATAACTGTGCCTAATTTAAATTTAGAAAGTGTCGTTCCTTCTTCTAGCTCAGGAACAGACATAATATAATTTCCTTTTTTATCTGTAGGAACCTCTGTTTTCCCTGGTAATTCCCACATAATTTTTTTGTTATCTCTCCACTCTTTTTTCATTCTTGTGAAATTACATTTTTCATAATTCATTGTTATTACGCAGTAATCAAAATTCACTTTTATGTTTTCCATATTTTCTCCTTCTGTTTTAATAAACTCCACCGTTGTGTTTCACTAAAATTACCTTTTTCACTGAATTAGTGAAATTTATAATATCAATGAAATCCTATCTTGACAATGGCTTTTATTCCCATATCTTGCTTATGGACCGTATATCCGCCACATTTCAATTTACTCTTCCTCAAAAAACATTTCTTATATTACACACGTATATGTTTCTTTTCCACCCCCTGCTTCTTTTTTCTCTCCAATCAGAAAAATCCTTTTAATTTCATACCGGTTTTCGTGAATCTGCTTTATTACGCTTTCAACACCTTTATTATATCGCCTCACCCATCTCGTATTTTTCACTGCTGAGCGGAACGTGTCTGCGACTTCCAGGTTTGGAATATAAACTTTTTTATTGGTCTCATCGTAATCTAGGAAGCTGATAAATCAGTTATCAAACTCATTATCCAACTATCACACCATCCCTCTCTACATTCTGATAGAACGGAGACACAGACTTGTAACTTTCAAAGGAATCATATGACTGAAAGGTTGATGAAATCACACAATCATACTTCAAATCTAGAACATCCGCAACGCTGCGCATTTTCTTTCTCGCTTCTGCCATCTGTTCTGCTGGCAGATCAAGCAAAACCATAATATCAATATCGCTCTCACTGTCAAAATCTCCTCTGGCATAAGACCCATAGAGTATCACCGCTTTCAGCCTGTCACCGAAAATCTTCATAGCTTCTTTCGCGTATATTTGTATAATCTGCCGCACCGGAATGCCGCTGGTATCATCTGATAGCAATCCTACATCATAAGCTTCTCTCAAAGCAATACTATCGCCTGTTTCTTTGTTTACCATATCAATCACCACTACTCGATTTTCTGCCTGCCATCCATCAGATTCTTATTCACCACTCGCCCTTCTGAAAAGCTACTGCATTTAAGGCTACTTACAAATACGTCTCTTTTTCTGCCTGGATTTTAGCACAAACAGCGGCGTATCACAATAGATTTTGCAATATTCGCAAATATCCTGCTGGTTGCCGTGAAAAATCCAGCGCTGTCTCTTTAAAAGTTTTCGAGGAAGAAGCTATCTCGAGTACGAGGATAAAGCTGAGATTGACCATGTCGAAATCAAATCATGCTGACTAAGGCCTGAATCTGCTCGTATGCGTCTCTTTTTATCATTTTGATTTCATCCTCATCGCCTGGTTCCAAAAAATCTGCAACATCTTTTGGACCTGCATGATCCGGCGATGCAAATTTTTCTGAAAGCTTCTCTTTCATTTCTATTATTATCTTTTTATCATGAACTTTTTGAAATTCTTCAGACAAAGCGCTTACTCCTCCGCTATAATGCTTTACTAAAAAATATATATCGTAAGCATCCTTTGCCTTTCCTCGTCCTAAAGCAGCTGTTTTCATAACCAGATATGGTACAACCGCTATAACACTCACGTTAGCAACATCAATTGCTCCATCCGTTCGTCTCGCCTCTATTTTGACTTTCTGAGATGGAAAATCAAACGCAAAATTTCCACCGGTTGCTTTTAATGCCTTGACCCCCTGGACATGCTGGCTTCGCTTTTTCTGTTGAGTTCCGCCATACATTCCCGCAAGAATATCAACATCGACGTCATACAAGGTTCCATCTATATCGACTGTTTTTATAAACGAAAAATATTTGTCAGGATGATCTTCATACGCATTCCTTCGCAAAATACGAGACATATTTTGATACCCTTCATCTTGCAGTGCCAAATGGTTAATCAGAACGTCCACATCCACGCTTCCTATATGGCCCGCTTTCGGGAACATCAAATCCGGCACCCATCCGCCCACAATACGAATATCATCCTCATATTCCTGGAACAGATTTACCAGTTCTACCAGTACCCGATGCGCCGCTTCTTTCTGACCGGCAGAGTAATCCACTATGCTTATCAATTCTTCATCACGAATCATTTCAATATCACCCTGTTTAATATCGCTTCAGCCATTTCTTCCCCTCTGCCCTTCAATTGCATGCAATCCAGATAAATTTGTACCGGTGAAACGACCTGGTCATTTTCTACAATCCTGCTGTCTTTCAGATACGAACTGTCTGCCGCCGGATAGATAATCACATTTGCACCGCTATCCACCCGCTTTAAATCCAGAAGCTGTATGGCTTCGCGAACATCTTCCGGTGAAAAATATACATGAACTTTATTATATCTGACTACAGGAGCGTAGCGGACGCCCCCTGAAAATCCCGAGAGATAGTAGTCAATATTATTTTCCCGTCGGATTTTCCTCAGTTTTTCTTCAATCTCAGGAATTGTTTCCAGGCTATAGCAATAGCAGAAATCAGATGTCTTCTTTCCGTATCCTGTGCTCCATTCTCTCAGAAGCTCTTCTGGTTCCGTTATGGCATACCCATCCGCACGTTTTTCAGCCCAGGCATTTTTTATCAGATAATTCATAACGTTCGAAGCCTGGCCGATACTGCACTCTACACGTTCCGCAAGATGCTTAAGCCTCCATACCTTTCTATAATCTACAAATAGTTCCCGCAATATAAGGGAAGACACTTTGGATGAACGTTCAAAAAAAGATGTCTGCTTTTGCCCTTCGACAAATAGATTCTTATTTCCCCGTTCTGAAATATAAATAGAATGAGCCGTAAACCAGCAGTTCCCCGCATAGTCAAAGTACCCCAAACGCTTTTCTCTGCATATCTCTGCGGAACGCTCCGATATATACGGAGCCACAATCACGCTGCTGGTCAACGATACATTTTTGCTGCCGCATAATTTCAGGATGGTTGACGGATAAACCTGAGCGAATACATACGCCCATATCTTAAAAATAAATCCATCTTCCATTTCAATTACAGCTTTGAATCCATCTTCCGTTTTCGTTTCCACTTCATAATTTTGAATATTTGGAATTTTTATAAACTTCTCCGCCACGCATTCAAAAGCTCTCATATCATCAATTTTCACTAAAATCACTGCTTTCACTAATTTGGTGAAACCTATTATATCAGTGAAACTATATCCTGTCAATGACCCAAGTATTGCTAAAGGGAAACGAAAAATGCGCTCTAAAAATGCGACAGCCAGAGACTGCCGCGTTCATTTATTGCTTCGCCCGCAATGGAAATATCACAATAAAGCTCGTTATCCCATCTGCGCACTCGACGGATATTTTCGCGCGGTGCGCCGCGGCAATCGCTTTGGCGATGGAAAGGCCCAGGCCATAGTGGGGCTGTGCGGTTCCATTCTCGTCCGACAATGCCCGGGAGCTGTCTACGCGGTAAAAGCGGTCAAAGATCTTGTCGACGGATTCAGGCGGGATCGGCTCTCCCTCGTTGGCAACGGTCAGTATGGCGGATGATTTTTCGCTCGTCAGGGATACCCGGATCTCTCCGGATGGATTCGTGTGCGCAAATGCGTTATCGATCAGGATCGAAATCAGCTTGCCAAGCTGCGCGGCATCGCCCTGGATAAAGAGGTTTTCCGCGATGTCGCAGGTCAGCTGTAAGCCTTCCTCAAAAGCTCTTGCTTCAAAGGGCAGGACGCCTGCGGTGACTGTGCGGCCGAGGTCGATTCGTTCCATTTCTTTAAGCTGCGCGGTCGAGCTTTCTGCGCGCAGAAGGTCGAGCAGGCTGCGCACGATTTCTGTCATCCGTCCATTCTCGTAGCGGATGTTCTCCAGCCAGCGGTTATCACCGATTTCCCTCCCGAGGAGCTCTACGTTTGTGCTGATCGTGGAAACCGGGGTCTTCAGCTCGTGCCCCGCGTCTGATATGAACTGGTTCTGCCGCCTGTAGTTTTCTTCCAGCGGTTTGATAATCCATCCGGCCAGAAAAACCGACAGAATCAATACTGCCACAACAGCTGCCGCGCCAAAGATTACAGTGTAGCGGAGCAATGTAACGATGCTCTCCCCAACCACCGTATTGTCCACCATGGAGACCAGCGTGTAATCCTCGCCGGAAATCAGGTAAACCATGTTGTGAGAAATTCCATAGGATTTTCCGGTATCCAGAAATGACCGGGCCAGCTCCGTCAATGCCTCATCCGACAGCTGGGATGGATCGTCATTGTTGACTGTCAGCACACTGCCGTCGGAGGAAAATACGACCGAGTAAAAGGTGGAAAGCTGCAGGCGGCGGGAAATCCCCCGGAAATCGTCATCTTCGGCAGGAGCGCCTTCTTCGCCATAATCACCCTCTTTGGCAGTGTCACCTTCTCCGGCAAAATCGTCCATTACGGCATTCCTGGCTGAAAGTTCGCCTGTTTCTTCCTGCGTTTGATCCTCCTGGGTTCGATTCTCGTCTTGAACATCTGACTCGCTATATTCATCTTCTGTCCCTGACATATCTAACAGGCTATCACTTTTTCTATCTGAATTTAACAGATCTGCTGACTCATCATCCATATCCGGCAGATAGGTCGATTCGCTGCTCGTACCTTCCGCATCCGGCAGGTCTTCCATCTCATCATTCACATTATCCGTACCCGGCAGACCGCCGTTTTCCAGATATTTTTCCGCGTACAGCTCCAGCATGTCCCGGTTTTCCAGGTTTACCTGGCGATAGCTGACACCATAAATCACCGCGATCGTTCCCAGCAGCATCAGCATCAGGATCGCCATCAGCAGCGCGACTATTTTGATTCTCGATTTTCGAAACATCATCCATTCCTCAACTGATTCTCAGCATTTTCCCCTGGGTACCTTCTGCGCCCTCCTAAGTACAAAGTTTCCCTGAGTTCCAGCATAAATGCTTTTCTGATATTCCTGGCATAAATATTATTTTAAAAAAAGCTTTCTTTCACTGCCGCTCCCGGAACTCATATCCCAGCCCCCGGACGGCTTTGATCTCCATTTTCGAGCCAATAAAGGCCAGCTTTTTGCGGGTAAAGGAAATATAGACTTCAACATTATTATACTCTGCGTCGCTCTCGTATCCCCATACCTTCAATGCCAGCTTCTCCCGTGGGACAATTGACCCCTGCTTTGTGATCAGGTACTCCATCAGATGAAGCTCCTTCTCGCCAAGCCGGATCTCCTGCCCGGTGGAAGTGCAGGCCAGCGTCGCCGTGCCGGTGTCCAGCGTCACATCCCCCACGCGCAGTCTTCCGTCTGCGGCGGGCGCGTTTCTCCGGCAGAGTGCGCGCACCCGCGCCAGCAGTTCTTCTACCATAAACGGTTTTGTCAGGTAATCGTCTGCTCCGGCGTCCAGTCCGCTCACCTTATCGGTCAGCTCGCTCTTCGCCGTCAGCATCAGCACCGGCGTCCGCAGGTTTGCCTGCCGGACCGCACGGATTACGGATAAACCGTCACGCTTTGGCAGCATGACATCCAGGATCACCGCGTCGTACACGCCGCTTAAAATCGCGTCCAGTCCGCTCTCTCCATCGTAGCAGACATCCACGTCGTAATGCTCCTGACGCAGTACCTCCGCCACCGCCTCGGCCATTCTTCTTTCGTCCTCTACCAGAAGAAGCTTCATATGTGTCCTCCCACTGCATTTTGTACTTCCTGTTAGCCACATTTTTCTCCAGTGTAACATACATTTCTTGAAATAAAATTGAAAAAAATGTGACCGTAAGTCCATTCACTTAGGAAGGCAGCAAAAACAATGTCCTGGCGGAATCTTGTGGATACAGGCAAAAACAGTGTCCTGACGCAATCTTGTGGATACAGGCAAAAACAGCAGACTAATTTGAGGTTCCAATTTGGAACCTCAAGTTGAGACAGTTATTCATATATGCATGCAGAAACAGAAAACAATATCATTGTTTCTACCTGACAAATTTACGGGCTGTCAGGCCGCCCGGTTGTCCGGATCTGCCAGATATTTTCGAATATAGCGATTTCCATTGCCGCACCGGTACTCGTCCCACGTGATCGTATATCCCAAAACCCGGGCTTCTGCATAGTCTACCATATCCTTCAGAGTGCGGTAAACGGTGCTTCTGTTGACGCTCCCGCCCATGCGCTTCCGGATCTCTTCGGCACTGATGGCATCATCAGCATCCAGCAGGACATCCAGTACGGCCAGAGGAGTCAGACGTTTCCCGACAACCGCCGAGACCTCCATAAGACGATTGTCCTCTTTTTTCTCGCAGAAATAGAAGGTTTTTCCGTCCCGCATTATTTTCCGGAAACGAAAATGCCAGAAGGTACTCTTCACCATATCTTCCAGATACCGGCTCGCCGTGGCTTTGTTCAGTATCGGTTCGTCAAACATCCCAACAGACTGGCAGGCCCGATTTACGCGCTCACAGATTTCCTCTGCTGTCGCAGGATAATTGCTGTATTTCATCTGCTCCCAGATCACGATCGCATAAATACGGTTTGTTCCTTTGTCCAAACTCGCATTGCAGTCAAGGAGTCCCTTCGGAATTCCATAACCTGCTCGATGTGTATTCTTCTGCGCTGTCCTTGTCCTTTTGCAGCCCGCCTCGCTGTTCTCTGGTCTTCTGCTATTCGGTTCGACACTCTCTGGTCTGCTGCTATCCGGTTCGACACTCTCTGGTCTGCTGCGCTCTGAACTTCTATCCTTCGAGCCCACGCTCTTTGAACTGTTGCTCTCTGGTTTTCTGCATTCTGTTCTGTTGTTCTTCGGCCTGCTGTTCTTTAGCCTCCCGCCCTCTGCGCTGCCGTTCTTTCGCTTGCCGCTCTCTGTCCCTCTGGTCTCTGTCCTTCTGTCCTCCATAATGGCACTCCTCCCATACGTGATGAGAGCAGTGTACATAATCCGAAGTTCAGAATTCCGTACTTCGTGCCTGTTTTTCGGAAAAAAGGACTATTTTTTTAAATTTTTTTCAAATATTTTGCACGTATAGCATCCAGCTTCGCGCAGAGCTTCTCCTCGACCTGTGGCGCGTCTAACACCTGGCAGTATTCCCCGTACTGCAGGCAGAAGGAAATGATCCCCTCCTCTGACGCTGATACATAGACCAGATAGCTGTCCTCTGCTTCTGCATCCTGACCCATATAAACACCAAAGCGGGTGCCAAATGCATCGACCAGATTGTTCAGCATTTTTTTTTGACATCTCAGCTTGTAATGAGATGGCGCTCCTCCGAACATCACCGGATGTTCATTGCGGTATTCTACGGCGTTAAAGGAGGAACCCTCAGGTGCATATTTTCTCAATTTCTCCGGCATCGGCTCGCTTTTCTCTTCTGTCATTTCAAGAGAAACAATCCGGTCAATCCGATAATTTCGATAATAAACCCCTCGCCCCTCCGCGTGCGCGATCAGGTAATAGTAGCCATTTGCGCAGAAAACTGCGAAAGGAGAAAACAGGGACGTTCCGCTCCCATCAGGCTGGAGGGCCAGGTTATAGCCTTTTTTCCGCCAGCGGGGAAGATTTTCGAAAGAAGCATCTGCAGCTTTTTCTGTGGCATTTCCTAAAGATTTTCCTGAAGTTTTTCCTGAGACATTCCCTGAGGATTTTCCTGAGGCTTTTCCTGAGACATTCCCTGAGGATTTTCCTGAGGCTTCCTCTGAAACAGTTTCTGAAACGCTCTTTGAGCCAACCCTTTCCAGAGTATAGGAGCCATAGGTCATCCGGACCTTTCGTCTGTCATGGATCGCCTTGAGCAGGAGGCTGATCCTCGCAGCCATGAAGTCCTCGTCATCAGTCGCTGCTTTTTCGTGGTCCGCGATTTTCGGTAGAACGGTTGCAATCACCTGTCCTAATTTGTCATCCTGGTGCAGACTCGCAAAATATTTCTCATCCTTGTAGGCACGTTCGCTTTGCGCCGCGCTGCGGATGCTGTTCAGCTCCCTCAGCAGACGCTCTGTCGTGTCGGCCGACAGGTACTGGTTGGCAATGACGGAAGCCTTCAGCATCTCTATTTCTCCCTCCGAGAATCTTCCGCGGAAGGCATAAAGAAACCGCTCTCGTTTCTTCTTTTCCCTGGCTTTCAGGTTTACCTCAATAAAATCGGGAAATCCCTTTTTCTTCTGCTCCTGAGTGGCTATCTCATAGCAGTGAATCGTACCGCCATAAAGCTCCGCCAGAGTGGACGGCATCTTCGTCCTCAAAGAGCCGGCCTCCCACAAAGCCGCATTGTCTGCAGAAAAAATTTCACGCAGCGTACGCAGATTTGAATAAATCGTTGACATACTGTATTTCAGCTTCTTGTCTTTTATCTTAATATAATCAAGAATATCTTTGATTCCCTTTACAGAAATCGGCGCTTCTTCTGAGGCATAAAGCTGAATAATTGCCAGTATATAGAGCTGAAGGTTGGGATCCGGGTCTGGATCTTCGGTTTCCATGTCAGCGTATTCGCTGAATTCGTCATCAGCGAGGAAGTTCTCATCAGCCGTTAATTTGGCAGCTTCTACGTGTTTTTTCATAAAATGCCTCTCTCCATTTTTCTGCATTCGCTGTTATTATGATTCGTTTCCCGTTCTCTCCGGCAGCGCTAGACGGACGTCCGGCGTCTCTGGCGGAGGGCACAGTGCTGGTATGACTTATCACTTGAGGGTCATAGTACATTGCCTCACAGGAGCAAAAACTTACGTTCTGTATTTTTGGGGTCATCGTTATAAGTCACAATATACTCACCTCACAGAAGGAAAAATGACGAGCCAAATCTGATATCCGATCCCATCATCCTGCTTCCCCTGGTATGTCGCACATCAGAGCGATAATGAGTTTTCGGGTCAGCTTCATATCTTTTTTCAGAAATGGCCGTTCTCTTTTGCCAAGGCAGATCCAGCAATAGGTCTCTACGACATCCCGCGTGAATTCACTTCTTGGAAATCCCACAAGTTCCGTCGGCTCCGGCCTGCTGTAATATTCTTTTATGCCCGAATACAGCTTTTTCCGGAATACCGGATTCCCCCACAGATGGATTCTCTCATAGCTTTCGGCAGTGCCTTCTTTTGAAAACAGGGATTCCTGGCATACACCCTCAAGCCGGTATTTTCCAATCAGATAACAGCTCTGTCGGAACCTCACGGATGCCACTTCGATTCTGCTTTTGTCAGCATAAATATCAGTTGGCCAGCCATATGCATTCAGCAGCTTATAATGGCAGTCACTCTCTGTGTATACAACCCTCCGCAGCATTTCCGCATGTTCATCGATCTGAAAAATCGAATCTTCCGGGTCGTCTCTCCAGGTGTCGGTAATACATTCACCAGCCTTACTCTTCTGGTATCTTTCCTTTTGCTCATCGTATGCGTGGGGCAGCCATTCCCGCTCAAATTCTTCAATATCCTCAGTAAAGAAATACGCTCCGCCGGAGCAAAAGGCAGGAATATTTTCATCCATCAGAGTGATTTTATATAGTTTCATAGATCCCTCATCTCAATGCTGAAGCAGACCCGCGACGGATACGTTTCCGCGGCCTGTCTGATCTCAGGCAGACTCATAGATTTTCTCATCTCTATGCGGAAGCATACCGCAGCGGACGCATCCGATGTGGTCTCAGACAATCTCGTAAACATCCTCATCTCCTGTCAGCCGCACAATTCCGAAATACAGCATGGTGTGCCGCTCATCGAGGGTCATATCGTCGTGCAGATGCCCGAAGAACCAGTGTGTAAAGGTCACTTTTTCTTCCAGCTGGTCGAAGTATTCCGTCAGGATGTCTTCCTTATAGCCAAACTGCTCCGTAGTCGGCAGTCCATGTTCGGCAAACACCCGCCGCGTACCCCAGCCGGACGGGCAGTGGGTGATGATGAAATCGACCTGATTGCCAGCTTTCTTCAGATTTTGCAGGCCTTCCTGCAGCTCTTCTTCGGTCGGCAGCTCGGCTTCCCACCAGGAAATATTGCGAATGCGGTACATTTTGCGCTGCCGGTCCATCTGTCGGCGCTTCTGCGTGAAATCCGGATCGTCCGGATCCAGAATGCCGTCCTGAATATCATGGCAGGAGGCACCGCCGAAGGTGAAAAACGACTTCCCGTCAATTTCAAAGACCTGGCCGCGCTCGAGAAGGATCACTTTATCACGGATGATATGCCGCACCTTACCGCCGTTCCAGTATTCGACCGGATATTCTGCGATCATATCGTAATTTTCGTGATTGCCCTGCACCCAGAGCAGGGTGAAGGGATAGCGCGACATCACTTCCAGGTCAAAATCGAAGGTGGGCGATTTGTCCCAAAGAAGGCCCAGATCGCCGCATACGATCACGTAATCGCCCTCGCCCGGCTGGCATTTCGTGCGAAAACGGCCTCTTTTGGAAAAGCGCCGAAAGTCTCTGTGGGTGTCTCCTGTGATATAAATCATTTTTGCCTGCCCTTTCCTGCGCCGGAGGCGCATTCACAACGGAAAATATTTCGTACGCTCCTTTTCTCAGTTTCTTTGCAACTACGAACCGCCTGTCTTATGGTTCGCTGAAAATCGACTGAACGCACTAACGATTGTTTTTTAGCTCACTCTCGTAATCTGCTCTCTGCAATCGCCAACAGTTTTGAAAAGTATGGACATATGCTACCACACTTTTTACTGCCGCGCTACAGGGGGACTGATAAAATTTAATATTTTGTCAGTGTTTCCAGAATCCATTGTCGGAATGCGAAATCCCAGCTTCCTGATTCGTCGCGTCCCTCCGAAACCACTCATTGTTAGCAACCAGCTCGGGAAAGGTCACCGGCATGTAATGGTTGATCATACAACCAGCATTCAGTGCGCGTTCCTTTGTGCGCATGAAGGCACCGGTCTCGCCGCGCAGTCCCAGATGAATGTGTCCGTAGATGTGCCAGACGCCCTTGAAATATCCATACCACTCCGCAATCGGGTAATGGCAGAGTACAATTTTTTTATCATTATCAAAAATGCCCAGAAGCGGATCGATGGATTCGAAACAGGCAAGTGCCGCTTCATCCTTGATCAGCCCCCGGTCGTGATTTCCCTGAATCAGATGCTTGTGCCCCTTAAGCTGCTTCAGATACCACTCATAGGGGTGCTTAGAACGAAACGCGAAGTCTCCGATGATATAGACCTCGTCCTCGTCCCGGACGCGGCTGTTCCAGTTTTCAATCAGAATGCGGTCCATCTCTTCGACGTCCGCAAATGGACGGTTGTCAAAAACGATCGCGTTCTTATGGCCAAAGTGGGTGTCTGCTATATAGTAATTCATTGTCATTCTCCCTCGCATAATTGTCTTACAAGAAGTTCGCCGCGCTGGCGGAGCGCTGGGCATCCAGTGGATGTCCGTTTCATGTCCCGATTTTCGCAGAAAAGCAAGGACGCAGGCCCTCGCAGGGTTAGTCCACAATCGAAGATCGTGGATGCGGGATATTCTCCAACCGAAGCGAAGCGTAGACGAACTTCGCAAGCTAACGGGCAGCCGGTTTTCCCTGAGAGTATCATTCATACGCATCAAGGGATGGCTGTCTGCCACCCCTTTACCTGTCATCCTTTTGCCTGCAATACAGCCGCGTGGAATACTTACGGCCAACCGGTTTAGCGCCGGAACCAGTCTCGCGGATTTCAGCATATTGCTATGCCTGCGTGATCGTTCACCGTTTTCAAAAAATCGTTAAAGAAAATACGGTTTACAGTTTCTTCAGCAAGGTTCCATCAATTAAAAGAAAACCGTTCATCATGGCGACCCTTTATGGAGGGCCTTTCCAGCTTTTAGGGGAAGGGAGGAATCGAACCTCCGATTGTGGAATTAGAGTCCACGGCATTACCGCTTTGCTACTTCATAAAAGCAATATCACGCCTTGATGGGCGATCCAGCCACGCAGGGGATCTCCCCGAATGGCTCACATATAGGAAACAGTTTTTCAGACTGCGCTATATGAGAACGGCTTAACCCCGCCGCGGGGAAACCGGGTCTTAAGTTTTCGTATTGCAGGCAGGGATGTCTTATATTTCAATGAAGGTCGTCGCGTTGGATACCTTGATCTTTGTTTCCAGCTCGCTTTCAAGCAGCGCCTGCTTCTCCGCGATAGCTTCCATCTTTTTCCGGATGTCCAGCGGATCGGCCAGCTCGGTCGTATTTTCGCGTACAAAGGTGTCCACCACTTCCAGCGTATTGTTGTCTTTTCCTTTGCTGTCGCGCCCCAGAATACTCAGGCGCATGCTTTCCGCCGTGCTCTGCATCTGCTTATTTTTATCTTCCGCAAAAACGACTCTCTGCTGATATTCCGCCTTCATTTTTTTATAGAGACGCGTCTCAAAATCAGCCCGCTCGCCGTAGTTTCCTTTTGCACGAATCCGGCTCCGGAGGGCAATCGCGGCGGCCACGGTATAGGTACCGTAGCTGGTCTCGATGGTCGTGACCGCGTTGGAAGCGACGATCGCAGCGTCGATTTTTTCAAAACGTGTGATCAGATCCCGAATCTGCTGGTAGGCGGCAGTCGCCCGGGTTTCGAATTCTTTCACCGGCAGCTTTGCCCCAAGCACCTTCTCCTCGTTGCATTTGACCGTATCCACGAAGGATGCCGCATTGATTTTATCATCGATCTTCTTTACAAGCAAATCTCTCTCATCGAGTGCCTGCGTCACCAGCATCCGCTCGCCGCGCGGTGGATTTCCGCCTCCGATGCGTTTTCTGGGCGGCTTACCATCAGGCGTATCCTCTCCGTTGCTGCTCTTTTTGAACGGCATGCTATCAAGAGCACCATCGCCGTCACAGCGTTTCTGAGAAAGTGTACCTTTGGGAGCTTCTTCTCCGTCACTGCGCTTCTGAAGTGGTGCACCTTTGGGGATATCTTCTCCGTTGCTGCCCTTCCTGGATGGTGTCCCTTCGGGAGTATTTCCATCATCTGCACATATCTGAGAAGATGCCCCTTTTGCGACATTCCTTGTCACGCCACCGCCACTGCCGGCACCGGTTCCGGCAGGCATTACGCCCCAGGCAGCCGCGTCCGGATAAGTACGGAATATCTCTAACGCTTTGCGCATTACGTCGTCCAGCTCTGACTCCTCCAGAAATGGTTCATCCCAGACGCTGCCGCCTGAAGCCTTTGCTCTGTCGGAATTATCGTCAGCGGTGTCTCCGCTCTCGTCTTCGCCGTCTGAATCATCCTCATCCCAACTGTCGCCGTCAGAATCATTCTCCTCCCAATCATCGCTGTCGGAATCGTCCTCTTCCCAATCATCGCTGTCGGAATCGTCTTCGTCCCAATCATCGCTGTCGGAATCGTCCTCTTCCCAATCATCGCTGTCGGAATCGT
>JAJQEO010000103.1:161-16358 GCA_021201665.1 Lachnospiraceae bacterium
ACAAAGAACAGTAACTAAGAATAGTAACTAAGAACAGGTCAAGGAGGGAAAAACAATGGCAGAGAAAGTAACAGATCTGCGCTCGGCACTGGAGCTTTTAAAGACTATGCCGGGGCAGCTGGTGGAGACGGATGTGGAAGTGGAGCCGATGGCGCAGCTCTCCGGCGTTTACCGCCACGTAGGTGCGGGCGGCACGGTGCAAAGACCGACACAGGAAGGTCCGGCGATGATTTTTAACAATGTGAAAGGACATCCGGATGCGAAGGTGCTGATCGGTCTGCTGGCGAGCCGCAAGAGAGTCGGCGCGCTTCTGGACTGTGATCCGAAGCGTCTTGGATTCCTGCTCAAGGACAGCGTGACCAATCCGATCCCGCCGGTAGAGATTCCGCGGGAGCAGGCGAAGTGCCAGGAGGTCGTTCATCTGGCAACAGATCCGGATTTTGATGTGAGAAAGCTGGTGCCGGCTCCGACGAATACAGAGGAGGACGCAGGCCCGTATATCACGCTTGGCATGTGCTACGCGACCAGCCCCGAGACCGGGACGTCCGACGTGACGATTCACCGGATGTGCCTGCAGAGCAAGGACGAGATTTCGATCTTCTTCCAGCCGGGCGCTCGTCACATCGGCCATTTCTTTGAGCTGGCCGAAGCCAAGGGCGAGCCGCTGCCGATCTCCATTTCGATCGGCGTCGATCCTGCGATTGAGATCGCATCCTGCTTCGAGCCGCCGACAACACCGCTCGGCTATGACGAGCTGCAGGCGGCCGGCGCGATCCGCAAACAGCCGGTCGAGCTGGTGAAATGCCTGACGATCAACGAGCGCGCGATTGCCAACGCGGAGTACGTCATCGAGGGTGAGGTGCTGCCGGGAAGACGGATTCAGGAGGATATCAATTCAGGCACAGGCAAGGCGATGCCGGAGTTCCCGGGCTACTGCGGACCGGCCAACGATGCACTTCCGGTGATCAAAGTAAAGGCCGTAACGACACGGAAAAATCCGATTATGCAGACCTGCATCGGGCCGTCCGAGGAGCATGTCTCCATGGCGGGCATTCCGACCGAGGCCAGCATCCTGACAATGGTGGACAAGGCCATGCCTGGCAAGCTGCGGAACGTCTACTGCGCGTCCTCGGGCGGCGGTAAATACATCGCTATCATGCAGTTCAAGAAATCCATGCCCTCCGACGAGGGACGCCAGCGCCAGGCAGCCCTGCTCGCCTTCTCCGCCTTCGCGGAGCTCAAGCACGTCTTCCTCGTGGACGAGGACGTCGACCCGTTTGACATCAAGGACGTGATGTGGGCCATGACCACCCGCTTCCAGGCGGATAAGGATATCGTCATGATCCCGGGCGTGCAGTGTCATCCGCTCGATCCGTCCAACAATCCGGCTTACCACCCGGACATCCGCGCGACCGGCGTAGCGTGCAAAGCCATTTTCGACTGCACCGTGCCGTACGACCAGAAGGACCGCTTCGAACGCGCGAAATTCATGGACGTTGATCCAAAAAAATGGGTGCCGGAATTATTCTGAACCATTTGTAATCGGATAGGGGGACGCTTTTCTCCTTGTATGTTGCACCTGACTTAAGCACATCATAAAACAAGCCCTGCGCGGCCTTTGCGCAGAATTCAGATCGCGCTATCGCTAAAAACGATTTAAAATGGCGCGGCATTCCAGATCATGTCTGACATGATCCTTGCGCCGGGCTTAAGTCAAGCGATCGTTGAATGTGATTTCGCATGACAGGAATTTCCGAAAATCGGAATCAGAAAATCCGAAGAGTTTCCAGAAAGAGCATATTAGCTTTTTCCGGGAACTCTTTTTTTATGCACAGAGCCGGGCAAGGAGTTTTGCGGCTAAAGCCGCCTCCCTTGTCCAAACTAAAAAATTTGATAGTATGAACCAAAATAAAGCTTAGAATTATACTGATACACAAAATATAGCATATTAAAAATGATAAACGACTATTGACAAAGTATATAAATGCAACTAAACTATATAAAGAATTTTAAAAACAACATTTTTATGAAAGAGAAAGAGGTATTACATGAATATTGTATTAATCGGAACGATTGGAGCAGGTAAAACATCAACCGGGAAAGCAATTGCCGCCATGTCTGACTACAGGTTCGCGGATGTCGATGAACTTGCGCAGCAGAGAGTTTTTTCCAGAATACCGGAAGGCGAATTTGTAAGCCCATTTAGAATTGCTAATCTGATCTATGGTGAGGAACGGAAGGTTCTTAGCGATGTTGCCGAATGGGATGGTTTTGTAATCGCGACCGGGGCTTTATCGACCTCTCATCCCGACGCGGTCAGACATCTGAGAAAGAATGGCGTGATTATTCGTCTGCTGCCCGACGTAGATACCGTGGTTAGCAGAGAACTCCGAAGCCAGAGAGCATTTATGGTGGAAGCAGGAAAAAGCATTGAAGAAACACTGCGGGAAGACTACGAAAAGTATGCGGATCAGTATCTGGATTTTGATTATTCTCTGGATGTATCCGATGACGAGACCCCGGAATTTTTCGCCAGTCAGATTTTGGAATGGGTAAACACAAGCTGGAAACAAGGGCAATGATTGAATATTTGAAAACGAAGAGTGGAGGAAATTAATGAAAATAATGTATTACAATTTGTATTGCAATTTATAAATGAGCATGATAGAATGGGGGAGAAAAAGAAACTTGATTATTGAATTTGAATGGGACGAACGGAAAGAAAAAATCAATATAGTGAAGCACGGCATTGATTTTGATACGGCTGCGCTTGTGTTCGGTGATAAGGATCGTATAGAAAAATATGACGAGGTTCACTCGCTGGACAAAGAACGATATATTACTATAGGATTGGTAAATGGGACTGCAATTTTGGTAACTGTTGTTTACGTAGAAAGAATGAGTGCGATACGAATCATATCAGCACGACTGGCAAACAGGAAGGAGTTAGAAGAGTATTATGATAATAAGAAAGAATATTGATGTGACCCAGGAAGTGACATCAGATCAGATAGAAATGCTGGAAGCAGCGGCAAAGCAGCCGGTTGTCTATGATGAAGACAGTCCGGAGCTTACGGAAGAAGAATTAGCAGAATTTTCTCGTATATCGGAGAAACGCCGGGAAGAGAGAAGGAAAGAAGTCATCACCCTGCGGCTTTCACCGCAGGCTGTCAAAACGGCCAAATCTCTCGGGAAAGGATATACTTCTGTATTAAGCAGGATATTAGAAAATGCGTTAATGGATAAAGAACTGATTCAGCGTTACCTTTAGAAATGCAGAAATTTATTATTGTAATTTTTGAATTTGCATGATAGAATCAATTTAAATGAAAAAACGTGACAATTCAGGAAAGAAAGGAGTGCTGAAAAATGGCGATGATTCCGCTGCCTTACGGTATAGATCTTTTTGAAAAGGTACGCAAGGAGCATTGTTACTATATAGACAAAACACATCTCATCAGTGAGATGATGGGTGTTCCCTTTCAGGTAAATTTAATCACCCGCCCCCGCCGCTTCGGAAAAACGCTGGCAATGAGCATGCTTGCGAGCTTTTTTGATATTCGTAAAGATAGCCGTGAGCTTTTCGAAGGACTGGAGATTTCGAAAAATCAGGAGCTGTGTACGCAGTGGATGAACCAGTGGCCGGTGATTTTTGTGACACTGAAGGATGTCAGTGGGCGAGATTTTCAGGATGCCTATGACATGCTGAAATTTGTAGTCTCGAATCTTTGCAATGAACATATCTACCTGCTGCAGGATGATAAGCAATCGATTGCTGATAAGGAAACCTTCAACAGACTGTGTATGCGCAGGGGGGAGCTTTCCGAAGTAAAGAATGCTCTGGAACTTTTGCTCCGCATGTCGTGTGTACACTATGGGAAGGAAGTCATTCTACTTGTGGACGAATATGACGTCCCACTTGCAAAAGCCAGCGACAACGGCTACTATGACGAGATGCTGAATGTGATCCGTGTGCTCCTGGGGATGTCGTGGAAGTCCAATCCGAACCTTAAATTTGCTGTTGTGACAGGCTGCTTAAGGGTAGCCAAAGAAAGCATATTTACTGGCGCGAACAATTTTGTATCGAATTCCATCTCGGATGTCAGTTTTCAGGATTGCTTTGGCTTTACTGAAAAGGAAGTGGTACAGATTCTCGCGGATGCGGATCTGTCAGAAGCTCTGCCTGAAATGAAAAGATGGTATGATGGCTATCGTTTTGGAGATATGGAGATTTACTGCCCCTGGGATGTGCTAATGCATGTACGAGCTCTATGTCTGAAGTCAAACGTAACTCCGGGTAATCATTGGCTGGACACGAGTCACAATAACATTATCCGTCGTTTTATCGATCTGCCAGGAATGTATGTGAAAGAAGAGTTTGAGACTTTGCTCTCCGGAGGTGTGATTCAGAAACAGATTCGGGAGGATCTGACGTATGATATTGCCCATTCTTCGGAAGATAATTTATGGAGCATTCTCTATCTGACCGGCTATCTGACCCAGGTATTGCCGGAAGAGCTTCCAGAAGGAATGACCCCGCAGGAGGGGAAAACTTCCCTGCGCATCCCGAACGAAGAAGTGAAGTTTGTCTTTAAGGATACTGTGCAGGCCTGGTTTGAGGAAAATATCAGGGAAAGAGACCGCAGTGAGCTGTTTGATGAGTGGTGGAACGGCGAAGACGAAAAACTGACGGAGGATGTCTCAGATATCCTTTTTGATACCATCAGCTATTATGATTATAAAGAAGATTTTTATCATGCCTTCATCGCCGGAATGTTTTCCGGAGCGGGCTACGAGGTAAAATCCAATTCAGAACAGGGCAAAGGCCGGGCGGATATCACGATTAAGGAACGGCGTCGCAGGCGGGCCATCGTCATTGAGGCCAAGTGGCCAGGTAAAAAGAAGGATGCCACTTTAGAGAGTGAATGCCAGGAGGCACTTGATCAGATTGAGCGTATGCAGTACGCTAGAAATCTCAGGATTGAAGGATATCGGACAATTCTTTGCTATGGTGCGGCGTTTCTTGGGAAGGATTGTCTGATCAGGCGGGCTGCGGAATAAGAGAGATTCCCTCGGATTTAATATTCAGAGCCCTTCCGATAAGTTACATTATAAAAAGGTATCTTCGGCCGCTGCGCGGGAAAATTTGCGCGGCGGCTTTTCAATTTGATGAATTATTGTCAAAGGATTCGGGCTAAAACTGTCTAAAATTACAATTCATTTTTCGAACCACTATTTTTATATTGTGATTTATTACGACTTCCGAAAATATGCTACAGTAGATTTATCAAAGCTGACAGGCTTTTTACAAAGCACGCGGACAAGGAGGATAATGATGCAGGAAATGAAACCGGCGGATTACAGTGAGGACAGGTACTTTGGCGGACCGGACAGCCCGAAGCGGGCGGACGGGCTTCAGTTTGGCTATACGCCCTATTCACTGAAATCCGAACATGATGATTCTAACAAAATTACGAGAGAATGCTATGACAGCTATATGATTGAGTATCGCTATCTGGACTCGTGGACGGCGGACACCCACGCGGAGCTGTGGGGCGAGACCTTTGACACGCCGATCATGGTGGGCGGCCTTTCGGCGATTGCGCCGCTGCTTCATCCGAACGGTATGACGGAGATCGCCAAAGGTGCAATGGCGATGAACACACCTGCTCTGTTTGGATATATTTCCAATCAGGAGATCGAGGAGCTTGCGGCGACGGGCGCGAAGTGTATCCGTATCGTAAAGATGCAGAGGGACAATGAGGTCGTGCTTTCTGAAATTCGCCACGATGAGGAATGCGGCTGTTTCGCGGTGGCGATGGATATTGACCATGGGATTGCGCCGGACGGGACGCTGTACCATGCCACACCGGATTATGGCCAGCTCTGTCCGAAGACTACGGATGAGATCGCGATGTATGTAAAATCCACGAAGCTTCCCTTTATCGCCAAGGGAGTATTATCTGTGCAGGATGCGGTAAAATGCGCGGACGCGGGCGTGGCGGCGATTCTCCTTTCCCATCATAAGGGCGAGATTCCGGATGCGGTGCCTCCGCTCTATGTGCTCCCGGAGATAAAAGAAGCAGTGGGAGACCGGGTAAAGATTTTTGTGGACTGCGGTATTACAAGCGGCATTGACGCGTATAAAGCGCTGGCGCTCGGAGCAGACCGCGTGTGTGTGGCCAGAAATCTCGTGAAGCCCTATACGAAAGAAGGCGCCGCGGGCGTGGAGCAAAGACTGCGGGAGCTGACTGCGGAGCTTAGCTGTGTGATGGCGCGTACCTGCACGCCGGATGTCGATCATTTTGATCCGACCACGCTTCGGAAAAAGAACTGGTAAAGGGTTTTTGACCGAATCGCGCTTTTGGGAAAAACTGGTAAGAAAAGGGAACAGATAAGAAATAAACGAGGAGGAGCAACCATGAATATAGGTGTATGCGGAGCAGGGACAATCGCTTCCTGGATTTCGAACATTTTAAATCAGCTCAATGATGAGCGGATTGTAAAATATGGCGTAGCCGGCCGCAGCGCGAAGGACTGTCTGCCGTTCGCGGAAAAATACGGCTGGAAGAAGGTCTATGACAGCTATGAGGACCTGATGAGCGACGAGGCGGTTGATGTGGTTTACATCGCCGTGCCGAACCATGTACATATGGATCTGTGTCTGAAAGCACTGGAGCATGGCAAAAACGTGGTGGTAGAGAAGCCGTTCGCGGTCAATGATAAGCAGGCGAAGATCATGATCGACAAGGCGAGGGAGAAGGGAGTGTTCCTTTCCGAGGCACTCTGGCCGGCCTTCCTGCCGTCCCGGCATATCATCGACCACATCATTAAGGATGGAAAAATCGGCGAGCTGACAGGGGCAAAGATTGTCGCCAAATCGAATGTCATGTTTATGGACCGCGTCAAAAAGCTGGAGACGGGCGGCGGCTCGCTTCTGGACATGGGACCCTACATTTTAGGGCGGATGACCAGTCACTTCGGCACAGATTATGAGTCTGTAGAGGGGCATTTTGAAAAGCTGGAGACCGGAGTGGATTCCAGAGATTATTATACCGTGACCTATCCGGGCGGAATCAAAATCGAATGCGTTTCTACGATTGATATTCCGGAAGATGAGAGGGAAGAGTACTGCGAAATCTTTGGGACAAAAGGCAGCATTTATATGGACATGGTATCCAATCCGGATCATCTGGAGATCCGTGATCTGGACGGCACGGTTCGGGAAATTCCGGAGCTTCCGCCATTGATCGTGAACTCAGAGGTGCCCTTCGCGAAGGGATACGAGCATGAGTGGCTTGGTTTTGAGAAGGCGATCCGGGAAGGCAAATCACAGACGGACGACGCTCCGTGGGAGCAGACGCTGGCGATTTCAAAGATCATGACGGAGCTTCGTGCACAGGCGGGGGTTGTATTCCCGTTTGAGTAAAAACGCATACATTTTTGCGAGTGCTCTGCCCGGATGGAGCAGATCCCCATTTGGGATAGAGAACGGAAATGAACTGGTTATCAGTGATTTAGGCACTTACAAACGATTTTTTGCGCAAAATGGCAAAATTTCGATTCCGGTTTATCCGGGTTAGGAGGGAAGAATACAAATGAGCAGGAACCAAAATGAAAACGCGACAATTCCGATTCCTCAGAAGATCGCGTATGGCTGCGGGATGAGCGGCGGAAATATTATGAGTGTACTGATGTCCAACTTTATCACGGCATACTATACGGATACCGCGCTGATTGCCCCGTTGGCGATCGCCACGATGATGGTGGTAGCCCGTGTGTTTGACGGCGTCAGCGATTTCGCCATGGGAAGCGTGGTAGACCGGACCAATACGAAGATGGGCAAAGCAAGACCGTGGATCTTTGCGGCCGCGCCGCTGATGCTGGCAGGCATTATCCTCATCCTGAACGTGCCGCAGGGCTGGCAGGACGGAATGAAGCTGGTATACGCTTATGTGACCTATATTTTCCTGAATGCGATCGTGTATACGATTTACGGCATCTCCCATACGGCGCTGCTGCCCCGGATGAGCCGCAATTCCCAGGACCGGACGCTGACCTCCACCATCGCAATTATCATGCAGAACCTCGCGCAGATCGCGGCGGCGAGCGGGATTACGGTGCTTTATCTGAACGTCGGCTGGAGAGTTACCAGCGTGATCGTAGGTCTTGTCGCGGGAGTGCTGATTCTGATTGAAGGATTGGTCTGCCGGGAAAATGTCGATATGGACGAAGCTTCGGAGACCGTCACGGATGCTTCGAAAAAACAGGGACCGCCCCTGGTGGATCAGTTTAAGGCTGTTTTGAAATGCAAATATTTCTGGTGCTGCCTGGTATTTGGTATCTGCACGCTTGTCTACAACGCGAACGCAGCTTCCTGTACGATTTATTACTGCACATGGGTGCTGGGCGATTCCATGTACACGGCAACGCTGCTGGGTCTTGGCGTAGCGCCGAGTATTATCATGCTGGCTGTTACCCCCTGGCTGACGAAGAAATTCTCTAAGAGAGGCTTTATGTCGGTATGCTCGATTGGCCTGATTTTAAGCTTCCTTTTGATCAACATTGCGCCGACCAGCAAATCCATGCTTCTGGCCTGCGCGTTCTTAAGAAACTTTGCCGGAGGCCCGATGTTTGCCGGAATCTACGCATTCATCGCCGATTCCGCGAACTATGTAGAGTGGAAGACAGGTATTCACGCCGAAGGACTGATGTCCTCTTCACAGTCCATGGGACAGAAGATCGGCATGGGAATCGGCGGCGCCAGCGTGATGTGGGTGCTGGCCGCGGCAGGCTATGACTCAACGCTGGAAGCTCAGTCCGCCGGTGTCATCTCCGCACTGAAATTCAGTTATATCTGGGTAGACGCGCTGGTGTGTCTGATCCTGCTCCTGTGCATTCTGCTGCTCGATGTGGAAAAATATCTGCCCCAGATGCAGGGAGAAACGCAGTCGTAATATTATGAATACAAGCGGGAGTGCGGAACACGGAGCAAAGTAAAACGAATTATAGCGAACGGCAAACGCCGTTTACTATATGTAATTGATATGCCGGCGCGGAGGCTGTCATAGAAGACAGGCTCCGCCGCCGGCATTTTTTATGCGCAAGGCCGGGAAAGGTGTTTTGCGGCTAAAGCCGCCCCGGCCCGCGCAGGCGAGTAGGGGACAAGCTTCCCTGCTCGATTGATGCATACTAAGGCGCAGAGAATGGAGAGACAGCCTGTACGCTTTTGATGGTGCCACCATCGGACGCGCTGGAAAGACTGCTTGCGTGGGGATCGTGCCCTATGTAAGCGGCGGACTGAAATAAAAAGTGAAAACAAGTCAGTTTTCGCATAGATCTATTTAAAAATAGAATAAAACTTTTGACAGGAAATGTGGTATCATTTTCCTTAGCAAAAGTTTGTAACGGTTCAGTTTTTTCACAGTTACAAAAGTTCTATATAACGGAGGGCGTAACGATGAATTTACAGGAAAAACCATTTTATTTAACAGACGACCAGGTGGGCTGGGTGGAGGAGACGCTTGCCTCCCTGACGCCGGAGCAGAAGGTCGGCCAGCTTTTCTGCGTGATGGGACAGGATTTTGGAGCGGACGAGCTGAAAACGCTGGTGGAGGATTATAATGTCGGCGGGATCCTTTACCGCCCGGCGCCGGCGGAGGATATCCGCGCCTGGTACGAGCCTCTGGATGCGGCGGCGCGGATCCCGCTTCTGAAAGCGGCGAACCTGGAGGAGGGCGGCACAGGGGGCTTAAGTGACGGCACCTATTTTGGCTGGCCGATGACCGTGGCGGCTACGGACGACTTAAGTGTGATGGAAAAGTTCACGAAGGTCTGCGCACTGGAGGGAGAGTCGGTCGGCATTAACTGGACGTTTTCTCCGGTCTGCGACCTGGACCTGAATTTCCGCAACCCGATTACGAATGTGCGTACCTGCGGCTCCGATCTGGAGCGGGTAAAGAGCTTCTGCTCGCAGTATGTCCGCACGCTGCAGGAGAACGGCATGGCGGCATGCGCGAAGCATTATCCGGGGGACGGCGTGGATTTCCGTGACCAGCATCTGCATCCGACCTATAACAGCCTGTCCGCAAAGGAGTGGTACGAAAGCTACGGCGCAATCTACCAGCAGCTGATCGAGGACGGACTGATGAGCGTGATGGTGGGACACATCGTGCAGCCGAACGTGGCGATGGACATCAATCCGGCGCTTCGTTTTGAAGACTGTCTCCCCGGCTCTCTGAGCAAAGAGCTGCTGACCGGCGTCCTCAGAGAAAAATTTGGCTTTAACGGTGTGATCACGACCGACGCGACCATCATGAGCGGATTCACACAGGCCCTGCCCCGCCGGGAGGCGATCCCGACCGCGATCATGGCAGGCTGCGATATGCTGGTGTTTACGACCGGCTTTTATGAGGATTATCAGTATATGCTGGACGCATTAAAGAGCGGCTTCCTCACCGAGGAGCGGTTGAATGAGGCACTGATGCGCACGCTCGCACTGAAAGCAAAGGTGGCGGGCAAAGCGCCGGGCTGCTCTGGCGACGCCCCTGTTCTGCCTGAGGCAAAGCAATGGCAGGCGGAATGCGCGGACAAGTGCGTGACGCTGGTGAAGAACAATCAGGATGTGCTTCCGCTTGACAAGGAGCGCTTCCCGCTGATCCGTCTGGTGACGCTTGGGAAAGACGAGATCACGGAAGGCTGCCTGGCAGCGCCCGGAGATGAAAACTACCCTGTTGAGAGCAGCATGACCGCGATTGCCGAGGAGCTTTTGCAGGCCGCCGGTTTTCAGACCGAACGCTTTGATATCGATAAAGAAGAACTGCATGGGACTAAAGACCTGCCGAAAAATCGCCTGACACTTTATCTGGCGAACTGCGAGCACGCCTCCAACCAGACGGCCGTGCGCCTGTTCTGGGCGAAAAAACACGCCCTCGACGTGCCGCGCCATGTGGAGGAGGAGCCGTACATCTTTGTGTCCTTCTCCAACCCCTATCACCTGCAGGATGTGCCGCGCGTGAAGACCTACATCAACGCCTACAGCTGCCATCGTCCGATGATCGAGGCCGTGATAGATAAATTACTTGGAAAGAGCGAATTTAAGGGAACCTCGCCGGTGGACGCATTCTGCGGGCTGCCGGACGCGAGACTTTGATACGCAGAGCCATTGCACTGCTTTTTGCAAAATGGGCATTGACTTTTTCATTGATATGGAATAAGCTAAGGCAGTTAATACATCAAACGTGCCTGTGAGAAAAAGGATCCATAGTTATTTTTTGAAAAATATTATATAACCCACGGAGGAACCCTGTATGCCCATTTTTGCAGACGAGAACAACAAACTATTTACGATTGAGACGAAGAGCAGTACCTACCAGATGGCAGTGGGAGAGTATGGACATCTTCTGCATGTCTACTATGGAAAACGCATCGGCTGTGAGCATATCGGGAGTGGATTTTTAAACGCGGATTTGCGTTATCTTGTGACTTACTATGACCGCGGCTTTGCCGGGAATCCGAACGATACCGGGATGGACCGCACGTATTCTCTGGACGCGCTCCCCCAGGAATATCCCTGCTTTGGTACGGGAGATTACCGCAGCACGGCCCTGCAAATCCGCAATGCCGAAGGAGTGAGCTGCTGTGATCTGCGGTATCAGTCTGTGCGTGTGAGGGAAGGAAAATACAGCATTCCGGGGATGCCTGCCGTGTATGCAGATTCGGAGAAAGTGGATCAGAAGGAAGGCACCGGATCATGGGGGAGAGATTCTGCAGATACGGCAGCTTCGGCGCAGACGCTGGAGATCGTGCTGGAGGATTCTGTACTTGGCCTGGAGGTGACTCTTCTTTACGGAGTTCTCTCAGACAGCGATGTGATTACGCGCGCAGTGAAAATCCGCAATTGCGGTGCGCAGACCGTGTATATTGAAAAAGCAGCGAGCTGCTGTGTGGATTTTCTGTATGGGGACTTTGATCTGATCCATTTCCATGGAAGGCATGGGATGGAACGGCAGCTTGAGCGCAGTCCGCTTCTGCGGGCAGAGCAGGTGCTGCAGAGCCGCAGAGGCGCGTCGAGCCATCAGCAGAATCCGTTTTTCATCCTGGCGTCCCGCGAGACCGGGGAGACGAAAGGCGAGTGCTACGGCTTCCAGCTTCTGTACAGCGGCAATTTCAAAGGAGAGGCTCTGACAGATCAGTATGGGCAGACCCGTGCTCTGCTGGGGATTTCTGATGAGCTTTTTTCCTGGGAGCTGCGTCCGCAGGAGACCTTTGATACGCCGGAGGCGGCACTCTGCTACAGTGTAGAGGGCCTTGAACGTCTTTCTGATGAGTATCACAGGCTGCTCCGCCGCCATGTGTGCCGGGGAGTCTGGAGAGACCGTCGCCGCCCGGTGCTGATCAACAGCTGGGAGGCTGCCTATTTTGATTTTGACGCGGACAAGCTGGAGCGGATCGCCGCGCAGGCGGCGGAGCTTGGCGTGGAGATGCTGGTGCTGGACGATGGCTGGTTTGGCAAAAGGGACAGCGACAATACCGGTCTGGGCGACTGGTATGTCAATGAGGAAAAGCTGGGCTGTCCGCTCGGCGAGGTGGCCAGACGCGTCAATCAGCTGGGGATGAGGTTTGGCCTCTGGATTGAGCCGGAGATGGTCTCCGAAGACAGCGACCTTTACCGCACTCATCCGGACTGGGCGTTTACGATCCCAGGCAGATCACCGATACGCGGCAGAAATCAGCTCGTTCTTGATTTCTCGCGCAAAGAGGTTGTAGATCATGTTCTTGATCAGATCACCGAGGTGGTTTCCCATGCGAATATTGCCTACATCAAGATGGATATGAACCGTCATCTGACAGACATTTATTCGCTGGGTGCGCGGGCGCAGAATCAGGGCACGACCCTGCACCGCTATGTGCTGGGAGTCTATGATTTCCTCGAACGACTGGGAGAACGGTTCCCGGAGATCCTGATCGAAGGCTGCGCAGGCGGAGGCGGCCGGTTTGATGCAGGCATGCTTTACTACACTCCTCAGATCTGGTGCAGTGATAATACTGACGCCATCGAGCGGCTGCGTATCCAGTACGGGACTTCCTTCGGCTACCCGATCTCGGCGGTCGGCTCCCACGTTTCCGCCGTGCCCAACCACCAGACCGGGCGCAGCACGGATATCGAGACACGCGGTGTCGTCGCGATGGCCGGTACCTTCGGCTACGAGCTGGATCTGAATCTGATTACTGATCAGGAAAAAGAAACCGTGCGGCGGCAGATTCAGGACTACATCCAGTACAGCGACCTGATCCAGGAAGGACGCTACTGGCGCCTTTCTTCTCCGATGGAAAATGAGGAATATACAGCCTGGGAGTTCTCTTCGGAGGATGGTTCAGACGCGCTGCTGAACCTGATCCGGACAGGTGCGCATTGCAATTCCCCGGTACAGTACGTGCGGCTGCGCGGCCTTGCTCCGGACGGGTGGTACCGCCTCGAAGAGACGGAAAGCACTCGTCATGCTCATCGGCAGAAAAATGCCGGCAACGCAATTCTCGCAAATGAGAAAAAGCTGTATCCGGGCAGCGCGTTAATGTCAGCCGGGCTGCCGGTGCCGTGGATGAACGGCGCTTACCAGGCATGGCAGGTGCATATCGTGAGGGAAAAATAGACGTATAGCAAGAAAAGGAGGAATCTATTATGGAAGCAAAATTTTATATCTGTGAAGTCTGTGGAAATATCGTTATGAAGGTAGAAGACAAGGGAACTCCGCTTAAATGCTGCGGGCAGACGATGAAGGAACTCATTCCGGGCACGACAGACGCGGCAGTGGAGAAGCATGTCCCCGTTTACCAGACAGAAGGAAACCTTGTGAAAGTGACCGTTGGCTCCGTGGAGCACCCGATGCTTCCTGAGCATTATATTGCATGGATAGCCGTTAAGACAAAAGAAGGCTTCCAGCTTAAGGAGCTTACACCGGGAGAAAAGCCGGCAGCGGAATTTGCGCTCTGCGACGGAGATAAAGTAGAGGAAGTATATGCCTACTGTAACCTCCACAGCCTGTGGAAAGCGTGATCCAGTATCTGTTAAACAGAACTCATACGAAAAATTCATACAGTTCATATGAAAATCATTACAAGAGAGCCGGGAAACCGGCTCTCTTTTTGTGTTTTCAGTTACGCTATTGGCTTATTTTATTCCGGAATCAAAAAGGAAGCGCACTAGTTGAAAGGCTAAGGGAGATACTATGTTTTTGAAATATGTCCAGATAGTAAATTTCCGCAATTTGAAAGATGCGAAATTCTGTTTTGCTAGGAGTTCACGGTGCCTGACACCTCTAAGAAGTAGATGCATCCCGCACGAGAATCGGGATGATGGGTATCCTGGAGCATACCGGGGATGTATCTTGGATCGATGCGGCCTTGTACCTGTCCACCGATACCGGGATCGCCGAGAAGATTATCTCCATCGCCCGCTATCTGGTTGCAACGAATGGCCGGTCACTACCTGGCATTTTCACATGGTAGTTCCGGCACCCGATCCCTTACGAGGAAGGAATCACGAAGTATCCTGAAAATGAATTTGCGAAATAAGAATGGTTCTGACACCAGAATGCGGCAGCAGAGTAAAATTTTTTGCTTTGCTGCCTTTTTTTATTCCTGAAATGCAATGTATAATAGTGCGCACAAATATTCACAAAGATGAAAAGGATTGATAAAAGAAATAAAATGGATAAAATATGGATAAAAAGCTTGACACGCCGTACTGGAAGCGATATAATTCTGAGCATATAGAGATAGCAGTGATGAAAAGGAGGTTCCAACATGACAATAGAGGAAATGAGAGAAAAAAAGAAAGAGATGGGATACTCCTACGAGCAGATAGCTGAGTTGGCAGGGCTTCCGGTAGGCACGGTGCAAAAAGTGCTGGGCGGTTTTACAAAGTCACCGCGGTACGCCACTTTGCAGGCACTACAGAAAGTCTTTTTGAATGGGAAGTCAGAGCTCCCTGGACCGGTCGATTCACAGACTGCCAGGTATCCCTGTGCCCAGGAGAGACTGATGGGAGACGGGATTGCTGAGCCTTTGGCAGAATATGTACCTGAGGAAGGACGCGGCGCGTTTCGTCTGCCGAAGCGTCAGGGGGATTATACGCTGGAAGATTATCTTTCTCTGCCGGATGATCACAGGGTGGAGCTGATTGACGGCGTGATTTATGATATGGCTTCTCCGACTTTGATTCATCAGGCGATTGGCAGCAGAGTCTGGCGCGGATTTACGGACTATATTGGAGCGCATAATGGCTCCTGCATGGCATTTACTGCTCCGGTTGATGTGCAGCTGGACTGTGATGATAAGACGATAGTCCAGCCGGATGTACTGATTGTATGCGATTATACAAAATTTCGCGAAGGACGTGTCTATGGCGCACCGGAGTTGGTGGTGGAGATACTGTCTCCCTCTACGAAACGCAAAGATCGTACGCTGAAGATGACCAAATACAAAAGAGCCGAGGTTCGTGAGTACTGGATGATTGATCCGGATTATAAGCGTATCTATGTCTATGAGTTTGAGAAGAGTGAAGCCTACAAAATATATGATTTTAAGGACATGGTGCCGGTCGGGATTTATGGAGGAGATTGCGTCGTGGATTTCGCACAGATTTATGAGGAAATCAGAATTCTGTACAATATGACGTGAGAAATTTCCAGGCGGATACAGGGAAGTACGGAGCAAAATTATCATAGGCGGATACAGGGAGATATGGAGCAAATATGGAAAAGAAAATAAAAAAGAATACCGAAATGAAGGTCGTAAAAAAGACCGAAAAGAATATAGAGAGGAATTCTGAAAAAAATACCGCTTTCAGCTACTCCTTCGAAGAGACAGGGCCATGTATGGTTTCGGAAGCACTGGCAGAGTACGCAGTTTCAAAGCGTCAAGGGGATTATACACTGGAAGATTATCTGGCCCTTCCGGACGATCGAAGAGTGGAATTGATTGATGGCGTGATTTACGATATGGCTGCTCCGACTCTGATTCATCAGGCGATTGGAGACCGGCTTCAGACATGTTTCAACACCTATATCAGTCAGAATAAAGGATCTTGTATGGCATTTACCGCTCCGGTTGATGTACAGTTAGACTGCGATGATAAGACCATAGTCCAGCCAGATGTGCTAATTGTCTGCGATTTTACAAAATTTTGCAAGGGGC
>JAJQEO010000051.1 GCA_021201665.1 Lachnospiraceae bacterium
GAGGGCATCGGCCTTTGCCGTACCGAGCATATGTTCTTCGGCGATGAGAGAATTGACGCGTTCCGTGAGATGATCTGCGCGGAGACGACCGAAGAGAGAGAAGCGGCTCTGGCGAAGATTCTTCCGTATCAGCAGGCGGACTTCGAGGCACTCTACGAGGCGATGGACGGCAATCCTGTTACCATCCGTTTCCTGGATCCGCCTCTTCATGAGTTTGTGCCGACCGAGGAGGAGGATATCCGCAAGCTCGCTGACGCACAGCATAAGAGCATGGAGCATATCCGCAAGCAGATCGACGCACTCAGAGAGTTCAACCCGATGATGGGCCACCGCGGCTGCCGTCTGGATATCACCTTCCCGGAGATTGCCCGTATGCAGACGATGGCGGTTATCCGCGCGGCGATCAATGTACAGAAGAGACATCCAGACTGGAAGGTTGTGCCGGAGATCATGATCCCGCTGGTAGGCGACGCTAAAGAGTTGAAATATGTCAAGAAAATCGTTGTGGAAGTGGCGGATGCCGAGATCGCAGCAGCGGAAGCTGAGCTGAAATACGAAGTCGGTACGATGATCGAGATCCCGCGTGCGGCCCTGACGGCAACCGATATCGCGAAAGAGGCTGATTTCTTCTGCTTCGGCACGAACGACCTGACGCAGATGTGCTATGGCTTCTCACGCGACGACGCAAGCAAGTTCCTGACCTCCTACTATGACGCAAAGATCTTCGAGAACGACCCGTTCGCGAAGCTCGACCAGAACGGCGTCGGCAAGCTGATGGAGATGGCAATCGAGCTTGGCCGTCCGGCAAATCCGGATCTGCACTTCGGTATCTGCGGCGAGCACGGCGGCGATCCGTCCTCCGTAGAGTACTGCCACAAGATCGGCCTTGACTATGTATCCTGCTCACCGTTCCGCGTACCGATCGCAAGACTTGCGGCGGCACAGGCAGCGATTGCGGATGAGAATGCGTAACGCTTTAAAGCAGGCGGCCATCGCGGATGGGAATGCATAACGCTCCAAAGCAGGCACCTGTCGCGGATGGAAACGCGAGACATTATAAATGAATGAGAACTGGATAGGGGGAGAGCAACTTTCCCCTATCCATTTTTTTGCTAAGAATTACCAGCAGGCAAGGGACTGTTGCACTGGTGAACAGTGACAAATATGCATATGGTTTAGAAATGTTTTTGTGAAAAATTCGCAGAAATTGTTGACGGAAGAATGGATGTTTGGTAAACTTTGATGCAGGGTAATGAGCATTGTGCAAAACGAGAGGCATTTACTCTTAATATCACAAGGATGGATAACAAAAACCACATAAAAATAAAATAAAAACCACATAAAACCGCAGAAAAACATGTTGATTCTGTTGACATGTTCCATAAAGGAGTGTATAATCAGAGTCAGCAATTGTTTTACCTTCATGATGTGCCGGATGTTTCAGAAGACACTCATGGGAAAGGAGTCTCATGGAAACGTTTCACATTATTGACATTCCAAAGACAGAGCGGATCACGAAACTGATTGACGATCTCTTCGCCAACATGCCTGTGATTGAGTCTGCCCGGGCGAAGCTGGTCACTGAGTCGTACAAAGAGACGGAAAGCGAGCCCATCATCATACGCAGGGCGAAGGCGTTTGCCCATATTTGCCGTCATATTCCGATCACGATCCGCGACGGGGAGCTGATTGTGGGCAGCAGCACGCTTGCTCCGAGGGGATGCCAGACCTATCCGGAATATTCTTACGAATGGCTGGAGGCAGAGTTTGACACGGTGGCGACGCGCACGGCGGATCCCTTCTATATCGCGGAGGAGACGAAGGCAGAGCTCCGCGAGGCGGACAAATACTGGAAGGGAAAGACCACCAGCGAGCTGGCAACCTCCTACATGGCTCCGGAGGCGGTCCGTGCGATCGAACACAACATTTTTACGACAGGAAACTATTATTACAACGGGATTGGGCATGTCTGCGTCAAGTACTGGGAGATGCTGGAGATCGGCTGCGAGGGCATTATCGCGAAAGCGAAGGCTGAGCTCGAGACGGTTCGCGTGGGCGACGGTGATTACGCGAAAAAGTCCCGCTTCCTGGAGGCGGTGATCATCAGCTGTCAGGCGGTGGCTGAGTACGCGCTCCGCTATGCCGGCCTGGCGCGGGAGATGGCTGCGAAATGTTCGGATCCGGTGAGAAAACAGGAGCTTCTGAAGATTGCGGAAAACTGCAGCCGCGTTCCGGCAAAGGGCGCGGGCAGCTTTTATGAAGCCTGTCAGTCCTTCTGGTTCGTGCAGCAGCTCCTCCAATTGGAATCGAGCGGTCATTCGATCTCCCCGGGGCGGTTTGACCAGTACATGTATCCTTATTATAAGAAGGATCTCGAAACAGGCAAAATTACGCCGGAGGCAGCGCAGGAGCTGATCGACTGCATCTGGGTGAAGCTGAATGACCTGAATAAGTGCCGTGACAGCGCGTCGGCGGAAGGATTTGCGGGCTACAGCCTGTTCCAGAATCTGATCGCCGGAGGACAGAATTCAAACGGAGAGGACGCGACGAACGACCTGTCCTTTATGTGCATCCAGGCGGCAAAGCATGTCCATCTGCCGCAGCCTTCCTTCTCGGTCCGCGTCTGGAACGGTTCGCCGCATGAGTTTCTGATCAAGGCGGCGGATCTGACCCGGACGGGACTTGGGCAGCCAGCCTATTACAACGACGAGGTGATCATCCCTGCCCTGCAGAACCGGGGACTTTCCCTCGAGGAAGCGCGGAATTATTGTATCATCGGCTGTGTGGAGCCGCAGACGCCCGGCAGGACGGACGGCTGGCATGACGCGGCGTTCTTCAACATGTGCCGTCCGCTGGAGCTGGTATTTTCGAGCGGTTATGATAAGGGCGAGCTGGTCGGCGTTCTGACCCCTGACGTGACGAAGATGAAGACCTTCGGAGAATTCTGCGATGCCTATAAACAGCAGATGGATTATTGCATTTCTCTTCTGGCAAACGCGGATAACGCGATCGACATGGCGCATGCCGAGCGGTGTCCTCTGCCGTTTGAGTCCTGCCTGGTGGACGACTGCATCAGTAGAGGGAAATCTCTGCAGGAGGGCGGCGCTGTATATAATTTCACCGGCCCGCAGGGCTTCGGCGTTGCCAATATCGCGGATGCTTTTTACGCAGTAAAGACACTTGTTTTTGAACAGAAGAAATTTACCATGAAGGAGCTGAAGGAAGCACTTGCCTGGAACTATGGAAAGGGCCTGGACGAGCAGTCGGCGGCAGATCTGACGACAACGATCCTTAAGAAGGCACAGGCTGCGGGAGAGAAGATCGACGAGCACACGGCTGCGGACGTGCTTACCACGGTGATCAACACGCAGCCATCCCCTGAGAAAATGGCGCGTTATGAGGAGATCCATTCCCTGATCGAGGCGGCTCCGAAATTTGGCAATAACATTCCCGAGGTGGATGCTCTGGCTCGCGAGATGGCTTATTATTATACAAAACCGGTGCAGAATTACAAAAACCCGAGAGGCGGGCAGTTCCAGGCGGGACTTTACCCGGTATCCGCCAATGTGCCGCTCGGTGCGCAGACGGGCGCGACGCCGGACGGACGCTATGCCCACACGCCGGTAGCAGACGGCGTTTCACCGTCAGCCGGCAGGGACGTCAAAGGACCGACGGCCGCGGCGAGCTCCGTGGCGAAGCTGGATCACTTTATCGTGTCAAACGGCACACTGTTTAACCAGAAGTTCCATCCGTCCGCCTTATCCGGCAGGGAAGGGCTGGAGAAGTTTGTATCGCTGATCCGCGGTTACTTCGACCAGAAGGGCATGCACGTGCAGTTCAACGTAGTCAGTCGCGAGACGCTGCTGGACGCGCAGGCGCACCCGGAAAATTACAAACAGCTGGTAGTGCGCGTGGCGGGGTACAGTGCACTGTTCACGACACTTTCCCGTTCGCTGCAGGACGATATCATCAACCGCACGGAGCAGGGCTTTTGATGAGCGTGACGCGGCATCGTTTTCTGATAAGGAACGGCAGCGGATCAGCTGTAAGAACTGTAAGGTTAAGAGGAGACATACATGAGCTATCTGGATACGACAGGACGGGTTTTTGACATCCAGCGCTACTCCATCCATGACGGCCCGGGGATCCGGACGATTGTATTTTTGAAAGGCTGCGTATTGCGCTGCCGCTGGTGCTGCAATCCGGAATCCCAGGAGTACCGGATTCAGACGATGAAGGTGGCCGGAGTGGAAAAGACGATCGGCCGGGATGTGACCGTCCGCGAGATGATAGAGGAAGTGGAGCAGGACCGCCCCTATTACTATCGCTCCGGAGGCGGGATGACCCTCTCAGGCGGAGAGTGTCTCTGCCAGCCGGATTTCACGGCGGATCTTCTGCGGGCCGCCAAAGAGCATGGAATCAATACAGCGATTGAGAGCATGGCCTGCGCTTCCTGGGACAAAATCGAGAAAATCCTTCCGTGGCTGGATCTGTACCTGATGGATATCAAGCACATGAATGGGGACAAGCATAAGGAATTTACCGGCAGGGACAACGCGCTGATGCTGGAAAATGCCCGGAAAGTGGCGCTTTCCGGACAGACAAGGCTGGTGATCCGCGTCCCGGTAATCCCCACATTCAATGACAGCGTGGAAGAGATTCAGGCGATCGCCCGGTTCTCGGCTACCCTGCCCGGGGTGAAGAAAATCCATCTTCTGCCTTACCATCGTCTCGGCCAGGACAAATATGACGGACTTGGCAGGGACTACCAGATGAAGGAAATCCTTCCGCCGACAACAGAGCATATGGATACCCTGAAAAAGGCAGTGCACGCCGTCTGTGCGCTGGATTGTCAGATCGGCGGCTGAGGGATTTAACAAAAACAACATAAAATTACAAATAAATCAACAAAAAACCACATTACATCCTTGACGAATTGCGTGGAATGGTGTAAGATGGGTTTTAATAAAAACAACAAAAGCAACACGGCAACAGACAACCAGCCAACAGGCTATTACGCAACAAAAAACGAAGCAACAAAAAACAAAGCAACAAAAAACAAGGCAGCAAAAAGTAAAGCAAGAAAACAGCAGCAAACGACCACTGCGGAATGTCAGGCCTGTTTTTCACAGGAAAAAGGCTGACCGGACGCAAACATCAACAACAGAGAGGCAAGATCATGGCAAACGAATACGAGATCAAAAAACAGATTTGTGACATTGGAAAGCGGATTTACAATCGCAACATGGTAGCCGCGAACGACGGAAACATTTCCGTAAAGCTCAATGACAATGAGTTCCTTTGCACACCGACCGGTGTTTCCAAGGGATTCATGACGCCGGAATTCATCTGCAAGGTGAACGCGCAGGGCGAAGTGATTCAGGCAAATCCGGGCTTCAAGCCGTCCTCCGAGATCAAGATGCACATGAGAGTGTATCAGAAGAGACCGGACGTCGGGAGCGTTGTGCATGCGCATCCGATTTACGCGACATCCTTCGCAATCGCGGGTATTCCGCTGACACAGCCGATTATGCCGGAGGCAGTGATCGCGCTGGGCTGCGTGCCGATCGCTGAGTATGGCACACCGTCTACCAATGAGATTCCGGACCGCCTGGAGAAATATCTCCCATACTTTGACGCAGTCCTTCTTGAGAACCACGGCGCTCTGACCTGGTCGACCGACCTGAATGCGGCGTACATGAAGATGGAGTCTGTTGAGTTTTACGCGCAGCTGCTCTATCAGTCCAAGGTACTCGGCGGACCGAAGGAATTTGACGAGAAGAATATCGAGAAGCTTTACGCGATCCGCCGTAAGTTCGGTATGGCGGGCAAGCATCCGGCAAGCCTCTGCCTGAACAAGGACGGCAAGAACTGCCACAACTGCGGCAAGTGCGGCAGCGAGGATTACAAGCAGTTCCCGGGATATCAGTATGATTTTGTTGGCAAGGATCCGGAAGAAGCAAAGGCTGACGGCATAGACGCCGAGATGGTCGCGAAGATCACAGAGCAGGTGCTCAAGCAGCTGGGAATGAAATAAGAGGAACGGCAACTGTTCAAAACGGGCTTTCGCACCTGCTGCGAAGGTACTGAATAGAGTTACGAAAAGTGCAACATGAACTTAGGAAAGAAGGACAACCTCATGCCTGTTAGTGAAACAATGGTACAGGAAATTGTACAGGCTGTACTGGCCAAAGCGCAGATTGCGGAGGCTCCGACCGGCAAACATGGTATTTTCAAGGACATGAATGACGCGGTTGAAGCCGCAAAGAGCGCACAGAAGATTGTCAGGGTCATGTCTATGGATCAGCGGGAGAAGATCATTACCTGCATGCGCAAAAAGATCCATGAGAACGCGGAGATTCTGGCACGTATGGGCGTGGATGAGACCGGGATGGGTAATGTCGGAGACAAGATCTTAAAGCACCATCTGGTGGCGGACAAGACTCCCGGCACAGAGGATATCACTACGACGGCCTGGTCCGGCGACCGGGGCCTGACCCTGATTGAGATGGGACCGTTCGGGGTCATCGGAGCGATTACCCCGAGTACGAATCCAAGCGAGACCGTTTTGTGTAATACCATCGGCATGCTTGCGGGTGGAAATACGGTCGTATTTAATCCGCATCCGTCCGCGATCAAGACTTCCATTTACGCGATTAACATGCTCAACGAGGCCTCCCTGGAAGCGGGAGGGCCGGACAATATCTGCGTGACTGTAGAAGCTCCGACACTCGAGACGAGCAATATTATGATGAAGCATAAGGACATTCACCTGATTGCCGCGACGGGCGGACCCGGCGTGGTGACGGCGGTTCTTTCCTCCGGCAAAAGAGGCATCGGCGCCGGTGCGGGCAATCCCCCGGCAGTCGTGGATGAGACCGCGGATATACACAAGGCGGCGAGAGATATTGTAAATGGTTGTACGTTTGACAACAACCTGCCGTGTATCGCGGAAAAGGAAATTGTCGCGGTGGCTTCGATCGCTGATGAACTGATGAATGCTCTGATTTCAGAAAACGATTGCTACCTTGCCTCCAAAGAGGAGCAGGATGCGCTGACAGCCGTGGTACTTGCAGGCGGCAAGCTGAACCGCAAATGTGTGGGACGCGACGCACGTACGCTGCTTTCTATGATCGGCGTGGACGCTCCGGCGAATATCCGCTGCATCGTCTTTGAGGGGCCAAAGGAGCATCCTCTTATCACGACAGAGCTGATGATGCCGATTCTGGGGATGGTTCGCGCGAAGGACTTTGACGATGCCGTCGAGCAGGCCGTCTGGCTGGAGCATGGCAACCGCCATTCCGCCCACATCCATTCGAAAAACGTGGATAACATCACTAAATACGCGAAAGCGATTGACACGGCGATTCTGGTTAAAAACGGTCCGTCCTATTCAGCCATCGGTTTCGGCGGGGAAGGCTTCTGTACCTTCACGATTGCGAGCCGTACCGGCGAGGGACTTACCAGCGCGAGCACCTTTACCAAGAGAAGGCGCTGCGTGATGTCAGACAGTCTGTGTATCCGCTGAGATGAAAGCTCTGAGCCGTGTAAGCGACCGCTGGTTTTCACCTGAGAAGTGAGGGACAGACTGCGGGCAGCATCCGACAGTTTATGCCGGGCTATTGTATATCAGTAGAGCCGGATTTCAAATGAGATCCTGGTGAAAGCTGGCAGGTCATGTCAGAATACGGCAGGTAAGCGAGTGTGTTTTTGCGTTAAACAGTGATAAATATCGGATCCGTGAAAGAAAGATTATATTACGGCGCTTTCTGGGATCCGTCCAGGAGGTAGAATAATGGACATAAACAGTGCAAGTATTGAGAAAATTGTAAGACAGGTTCTCGCTGACATGAGCGGCAGCACAAGCGGAGCTTCCGCACCGGCTGCGGCGCCCGCAGCTGGCGGCGGCATTCCGAAGACCGCCAGAGTGGCGGTTCTGACAGCGAAGAATCATTTTGATGTCAAAGAGTATCCGATTCCGCCGGTGGGTGATGATGATATTCTTGTAAAGGTGGAAGGCTGCGGCGTCTGCGGCACAGACGCGCATGAGTTTAAGAACGATCCGTTCGGCCTCATTCCGGTGGCGCTTGGCCATGAGGGTACCGGCGAGATCGTGGCGATGGGCAAAAATGTCAAAACTGATACTGCGGGCAAGCCGGTGAAGATCGGCGACAAGATCGTGACCTGCATGATCTTCAAGGATGACCCGGAGATCACCATGTTCGATCTGAATAAAAAGAATGTTGGCGGCGCGGATGTATACGGACTTCTTCCGGATGACGACATCCATCTGAACGGATGGTTTTCTGATTATATCTTTATCCGCGGCGGAAATTTCGGCTCCACATTCTTTAATGTAAGCGACCTGGATCTGGATTCCAGAATCCTGATCGAGCCGGCAGCGGTGCTGGTACATGCGGTAGAGCGCGCGAAGACGACAAACATCCTTCGCTTCAACAGCCGCGTGGTGGTACAGGGCTGCGGACCGATCGGTCTGCTCTGCATCGCAGTGCTTCGCACGATGGGCGTGGAAAACATCTGCGCGGTAGACGGCAACGACGGACGTCTTGCATTCGCGAAGAGGATGGGTGCGGAGACATCTGTGAACTTTAAAAACTTCAAAGGCATTGAAGCTCTTGCGGGCGGCGTTAAGGACGCGTTTGGCGGACATCTGGCAGATTTCGCGTTCCAGTGTACCGGAGCACCGGGCGGACATTCGAACATTTATAAATTCATCCGCAATGGCGGCGGCCTGTGCGAGCTTGGCTTCTTTGTAAACGGCGGCGACGCGACGATCAACCCGCACTTTGATATCTGCTCGAAGGAAATCACGACCGTAGGCTCCTGGGTTTATAACCTGCGCGACTACGCGACCACCTTTGATTTCCTCAAGAGAGCAAAGGCGATCGGACTTCCGATTTCGGATCTGATTACCGACCGGTTCCCGCTGGAGCAGATCAACGAGGCGCTGCAGACCAACCTCGCCATGACCGGCCTGAAGATCGCGGTTATAAACTGAGCGGGACGATCAGGTAATCCGGGCATATGAGGCTCACGATTGTAACGAAACAGGGTGAGACCAGTATGTAAGTAACGTGATTGTGAGCTGCCCGGGATGCTCAGATATTTCGGACATGTAAGAAGCATAATTAAGAACTGAGCAGAAGGTTCTGCTTTTATGTCCCGGAAGAATACAAGAAAAGGGAAGGAACAGATCGTATGGCACAGGCGGCAGGAATTTTAGAGGTATACGGGCTTGCAACAGCCTTTGTAGCGGCAGATGCCGGGTGCAAGGCGGCAAATGTTACCTTGGAGGTATTTGACAAAAACAAACCGGCGAATGCAGACGAGCTTCCGGTTCCCCTTCTGGTATGCATTAAATTCCGGGGGGATGTGGCGGCTGTGACAGCGGCGATGGAGGCCGGCATCCGCACGGCTGAGAGCATGACCGGCGTCGTCCAGCATTACATCATTCCCAACCCGGAAGAGGGGACGGAGAAAATGATGAAAATCAGCGCGCTGGACAAGACATGATGGCCGGAGCCAGAAATTATTGCAGGAAAACGACTAATGTTATTTCCTGTAATAATATTGGTACCCAAATTACAGATTATATGTTGGATGCACACGGACGCATGAGGAATGGCTGCTTCGCAGTCCTGCGTCCGGCGCAAGGTAAAACGACTTACGTCATTTACAATAATTAAGAAGAAAATCAGAGGAGGATTCAAACCATGGCAAAGGAAGCATTGGGAATGATTGAGACGAGAGGTCTTACAGCGGCGATTGAGGCGGCCGATGCGATGACCAAGTCGGCGGAGGTTACACTGATCGGCACCGAGAAGATCGGATCCGGACTCGTTACCGTCATGGTGCGCGGCGATGTTGGCGCAGTGAAGGCGGCGGTAGAGAGCGGACAGACTGCTGCTTCCCGGCTCGGAGAACTGGTAGCGGCACATGTGATTCCGAGACCGCACGAGGATGTGGAGAAGATCCTGCCGACGCTCTGAAAAAGCACTCGATCACAGGTCATGCGGCGTTGGTGAACATCGGCAGAGCCGCATATGGAAGCTTGCGAAGAAAGGGCTCACTCATGAATCAATCATATGGATTTATCGAAATCACGGGTGTGGTGGCGGCGATCGACGCACTGGACATCATGTGCAAAACAGCAAATGTGGAGCTGGTGTCGTGGGAGCGCAAGCTGGGCGGACGGCTGGTGACCATTATCGTACAGGGTGATGTGGCCGCTGTCACGGAGGCTGTGGAGACCGCTGCCGCGAACGGGATTAAAAAGCCGGTCTGCAAGGCAGTCATTGCCAGACCCCATGAGGAAATCGTCAAAATCGTGGAGCTGAGCAGAAGCAGATGGGACAAGAAGTAATGTTCTGCAGCTGCAGGAGTAATCAGGCAGATACAGACATACACCTTTCGAATAGCCGGAGAGCATGAAAATTTTCATGAATCCAGATGGAAAGGGGAACTATGGCAGAAGAAAAGAAAACGACCCGGAGCGCGGCGCCGAAGAGGACTGCGGCGGCCCGGAAAACAACGAAGGCGGCGCAGGAAGCTGCGGCAGAGTCCGGGCAGACCGCGGCCGCGCAGGAAAAGGAAACAGGAAACCAGAAAATCACTATAACAACATCCAGCAAGGAGGAAAAGAAAATGACACAGGAAGCATTAGGAATGGTGGAGACCAGAGGACTTACGGCAGCAATCGAGGCAGCTGACCAGATGTGCAAGGCAGCGAACGTTACCCTGATCGGTACAGAGAAGATCGGATCCGGTCTTGTAACCGTCATGGTTCGCGGCGATGTAGGCGCGGTGAAGTCTGCAGTAGAGAGCGGCAGCGCTGCTGCGTCCAGACTGGGCGAGCTCGTAGCGACTCATGTAATCCCGAGACCGCACGGCGATGTGGAGAAAATCCTTCCGACCTTAAAGTAATATTCGTTACTGTTCAGTACCTTCACAGTTACTGATATTTGATTTTTACAGTGACAGAAAGCAGGTGCAATCTTGGAAGCAAGTACTGTAGAAATGATCACGAAGCTGGTGATCGAGACCATCAACAAGACCGAAGCAAAGGGCAGCGGCTATGTTGTACCGGTCGGAGTTTCCGCAAGACACATCCACCTGACCCAGGAGCATGTAGAAGCGTTATTTGGACCGGGATATCAGCTCACTAAGAAAAAAGAACTCATGGGCGGGCAGTTCGCGTCCAATGAGACTGTGACGATTGTCGGCCTGAAGCTGCGCGCGATTGAGAATGTCCGCATTCTCGGTCCTGTGCGCAAAGCATCGCAGGTAGAGGTGTCCGCGACCGACGCCATCAAGCTTGGCATGAAGGTTCCGGTCCGTGAGTCCGGCGATATCAAGGGCAGCGCGCCCATCGCTGTAGTCGGTCCGAAAGGCGCCATTTATCTGAATGAGGGCTGCATTGTGGCGAAGCGCCATATCCATATGTCTCCAAAAGACGCGCAGATGGCTCGGGTTCACGATGGAGACATCGTCCGCGTAAAAGTAGATAATGAGCGCGGCACGATTTTTGATCAGGTAAAAATCCGTGTTGATGAGAGCTTTACTCTTGAAATGCATATCGACACGGACGAGGCCAATGCGGCCATGATCGCTTCAGGAGATACAGTTACGATTCTCAGGTAATCAGGTAACCGCAGTTGTAATGCAGTGCCTGACACGCAGGGGCGGTAAGAAAAGGATCGACAGATGCATCTCTTGCCAAAAGCCTGCGGGCAGAAGAGGATAATCCTGATTTCTGCCCGAATGGGGCTATGAATGCACATACAGACCTGACATGGGAAGGCAGCATGCCTGTCAGTCCCATGTCAGGCCTTGTAAAAGGAAACGACCTGTGTCGTCTCCTGTAAAATGCGCGGAAGCGCGAAGTTGTATTGACAACGTATGACATACGCAATGTTTGACGGACAGGGGATGATCTTACCAGGTCTGCTTATGTCCGATAGGGAGGCACGGCATGATAGCATGCAAGGTAGTGGGAAGTATTGTTTCCACGCGCAAGATTGACAAACTGACAGGAAGCAAATTCATGGTCGTGGAGCCCGTACAGAATATGAGGGCAGGCTTTGCCCGGGAACAGATGGTTGCGGTCGACACGATCGGAGCCGGAATCGGGGAATACGTGCTGGTGACCTTAGGGAGTGCCGCGCGGATCGGCTGCGGGGCGGATAATGCGCCTGTGGACGCGGCCATTGTTGGAATTATTGATGACGGAAGTGAACTGGACGCCTTGCTGCGGCGGGCAGAATGTCCGAAGCAGGGCTGATAATTTGTAACGATGATTATGCACAACAAATCGGATTGGAGCAGGATCATGGAATTAAATGAACTTCAGAACAGGATACAGACAGCCGGGGTGGTGGGAGCCGGAGGCGCCGGATTCCCGACTTACGCGAAGCTGACAGAGAGCGCAAATACGATTCTTTTGAACTGCGCGGAATGTGAGCCGCTGTTAAAATTACATAGACAGGTCTTGGAAAAGCATGCGTATGAGATTATGAAAACATTTTCTCTGATCGCACAGACCGTCGGCGCCGCAGAGGCAATTATCGGTGTTAAGAAATCCTACACGAAAACCGTGGAGGCATTGAACGCGCATATTGATGAATTTCCGGGGATGCGGATCCATCTCCTTGAGGAATCCTATCCGATGGGGGACGAGGTTGTTCTGATTTATGAAGCAACTGGGCGCGTGGTAAGGCCGGGCGGGCTGCCGATTGAGCAGGGTGTCGCGGTATTCAACGTGGAGACGGTCTACAATATTTACCGCGCGGTGGAGCTGCAGGAGCCGGTGACAGACAAGTATGTGTCGGTTGTAGCGGAAGTCAGCAGGCCAGTGACAGTGTGTGTCCCTCTTGGATGTACGCTGGACGAGGTAGTGAAACAGGCCGGTACAGTCACGGCGAAGGACGCGGTTTACTTTGTGGGCGGCCCGATGATGGGACGAATCGGAAACGGCAGCGAGCCGGTTACCAAGACGACGAACGCCATACTGGTTCTGCCGAAGGATCATCCAGTGGTGATGAAAAAGCAGAGGACCTCTTCTATAGATCTGAAGCGGGCGGCATCCATCTGCTGCCAGTGCAGTACCTGTACAGATCTTTGCCCGCGCCACAATCTGGGACATCCGATTGATCCGGCCAGATTTATGAGAGCGGCGGCAAACCAGGACTTCCGCGATCTGAATCCTTATCTGGACGCGGCGTTCTGCAGCTCCTGCGGCGTCTGCGAGATGTACGCCTGTCCGCAGAGCCTCTCGCCCAGGACTCTGCTTGCTGACATGAAGCTTGGCCTGCGCAAGGCTGGCGTACGTCCCTCTCAGAATCCGAAGGTGGAGCCGGTGAAGCCTTCCCGGGAGTACCGAAAAGTACCGGAGGAGCGCCTGATGGCCCGTCTGGGACTCTCCAGATACAATGTGGAGGCACCGTTGGATGAGGCTCCGGTAAAAGTACCTCAGGTAAAAATACTTTTGAGTCAGCATATCGGCGCGCCTGCATGCGCCATTGTAAGCAAAGGCGATGAAGTGACAAGAGGACAGCTGATCGCACAGCCCGCGCAGGGCTTAAGCGTCGGTATCCATGCGTCGATTTCAGGAACGGTGACGGAAGTGACCGACCGCTATGTAGTGATTGCATCAAAATAAAACAAAACGACTTACGTTGGCTACTGTAAAATCAATCACGCGGAAATGGAAACAGTTTCGTTCCGTTTCCGGCTGTCAGATTTGATATCATTACGTTTGGAAAGGACGGGCGCAAACGATGAGCAGGGCAATTGGAATGATTGAATTTAAGACGACTGCCGCAGGCATTACGGCGGCGGACGCTATGGCAAAAACAGCCGATGTCGAGATTATTGAGGCACAGACTGTGTGTCCCGGAAAATATCTGGCGATCGTCTCAGGAGATCTGAGCGCGGTCCGGGCTGCAGTGGATTCGGCTGTAACCACATATGAGGATAAATGTATTGACAGCTTTGTGCTGGGCAACCCGCATGAGTCCATTTTTCCCGCAATCTATGGGACCTCTCAGGTAGAGGAGATCAGCGCGCTCGGGATTCTGGAGACCTATGACGCGGCTTCCATCATCGAGGCTGCGGATCAGGCTGCCAAGACCGCGATTGTGGATCTGATCGAGCTGCGTATCGCGAAAGGCATGTGCGGCAAATCCTATATGCTCATTACCGGAGAGGTGTCCGCAGTGGAAGCGTCCATTGAGCGGGCAAAACAACTGGTCGCGGAGAAAGGGATGTATCTGGATTCTTCCGTGATCGCCCATCCGGATCAGAAGATGATTGAGAAGATTCTGTGATAATGTAAAACAATTGCGCAGCGTGACTGGTACCTGCGCAATCCTGTGAGTATGCAGTGGAGGGAATAAAAATGCTTGCTTTAGAGAGACGGAACGAAATCCTCGAAAAACTGCAGACAGAGAAACGGGTGGTTGTATCTGAGCTGAGTACTCATTACGGTGTTTCGGAAGAAACTATCCGCCGTGATCTGGATAAGCTGGAAAAGGAAGGCTATGCCACGAAAAGCTACGGCGGAGCCGTGATTAATGAAAATATGAGCATCGACCTTCCTTTCAATATCCGTAAAAATCAGAATGTACAGGGAAAACAGATGATTGCGGCCCTTGCAGCCGCTATGGTGGAAAACGGGGATCATATTATTCTGGATGCCAGCAGTACAGCAGTATTTGTGGCGATGGCGCTCAAGGAAACGAAGGGGCGTCTGACGGTACTTACAAACTCGCTTGAGGTTCTGCTGGCTTTGGCTGACACTCCAGACTGGGAAGTGATTTCCACCGGCGGCGTGATGGATGAGCGGTATCTGACCTTTCTGGGAACCGACGCAGAAAATGCTGTGCGCGCTCATTATGCAGATAAAGTGATTTTTTCATGTAAGGCATTCAGCCAGGAACGGGGATTTATGGAGTCAAAGGATTCTCTCGCCGGGATAAAAAAAGTAATGCTTTCCTCCGGCAGACAGAGAATTCTTGTGGCGGACAGCAGTAAATTTGACCGCAATGCTTTTTCAGTTGTAAGCGATCTGCAGAATGTGGATATTGTCGTAACAGATGAAAAGCCTTCTGAAGAGTGGATGGAGCATTTTGCACGATTCGGCGTTTCCTGTGTATTTCCGGGAAGTGAGACCAGCCCCGTTTAGGCGGGGCTTTTACATTGCACGGGAGTAGACAGAAGCTTTTTTGCTTTCAGAGTTTATTATAATTCAAGAGGCTATGATTCAAGAGATTATTAAGATTTTTCTAAAGTATGGACAGATAAACAGATGTTATGGTAAAATAGACTCAATTTTGCAAAAACAGGAAATTCCAAAGATTCAGAGGGGAGATTGAAAACGCAATGAAGAAGCGATTAATTGCATGGATTGCTGTAGCGACAATGGCTGTTGCCGCCATCGGAGCCGGCAGCCAGGCCTTTGCAGCGGAGGATTCAAACGAAAGCGGTCTTGTTGTGTCATCAGCACTGGCAGCTGAAAGCACAGTGACGGAGGGAGCGGCGGACGCGATGGCTGAGTCTAAAGCATCCGTGCAGGATGAGACAGAAGCAGAGTCAGCCGCTCCGGCGGACGATATGTCAGCTGAGACAGAGACTGTTGCCGCGGAAGAAGACGCGTCGGCAGAGGCAGAGACTGCTGCAGACGTGGATAATCTGACAGAGGAGGCTGGGACTGCCGCAGCCTCGAAAGACGCAGATCTGGAGACAGAGACTGCCGTCGCGACGGAAGAGGCGTCTGCTGAAGTTGAGACGGACACGGAGTATTTATCTGAAACAGGCAGTGCAGCGGACAGTGATACTTCGGCGGAGGGGACGATGTCGTCTGCAGAGAGTATCGGAGAAGCAGAAGAAACAGAAGAAACAGCGGCTGACGCAGATAATGCGGTATCTGAGAATTCTGGTATTTCATTAGCGTCAGAGCTTTCAGAGAATTCAGGAATTGCTCTGGCAGCTGATGAGACCGAGTCAGAGACAGAGACCGAAACAGAGACCGAAACAGAAACTGAAACAGAGACCGAAACTGAAGAGGTTTTGCAGGGGCTGGTAACGATTGATGGGTTTCTTTATTATTACGACAATGGGGTCATGAAGACTGGCTGGGTGGAAGCTGACAGCGGCAAGTGGTATTATTTTTATAAGTCAGAAAAAACCACTTCGACAGGCAGCACGATACCTAAGGGAGCTGCTGTAATTGACACAGTGGTTAAGATCAGCGGCTATCGTTATTATTTTAATACCAGCGGCGTGATGC
>JAJQEO010000015.1 GCA_021201665.1 Lachnospiraceae bacterium
ACTCCTTTCTTCCATGTCATCCCTTACACTTTGAATTATACAGGAAGCTGATTTCTTGCCTTAAACTTTGAGCCTTTCTGAATTATTCACCCAAATCATCGATCATAAATAAATAATCCAGTTTATCATCACTAATGGCAATTACTTCTACTGTAAAACCATCAAAATCAATTCCATCCCCTGGATCCAGATTTCCAAAGAACCATGTTTTTGGGGGCACACTATCACTCATTCGATAATAAAGTAATGTATCCCCTTCATCCGTTTTAAATACCGCCTTTAACTCAATGGATTCCTCTTCTTCTGCCTCAGCATAATTTGATAATATTTCAGGATATTCTTCCTCATCCACTTCTGCTTCCTGCGGGACATATTCAGTCTCAGTCTCGATTTCCGTTTCACACATATCTGCATTTTCTGCACATGCATAAACAGTTATGCTTAACATCAACATTGCACTTACTAGAAGCATTGACATTCTCTTAATCATCATTATCCTCCTCCTCATTTAGCATCAATCATTAATAACTGGTTTCCTAAAATGGAATTATTCACCACTGGTAATATTGGGTGAATTCAACATAATCCGCACCGATTCGCCTACCGGAACGTACATATCATCAGAAAGAGAATAGCCGCCTTCTTCAATCAGATACTCTTCTTCCGAACCTCCTGTCTCTTCCTCGGCATATCCGTAAGAATCTGCCATAGAATCATCCGAATTGTAAGTATCCGTTATATCCGCGCGGTAAAGCTGCAGCTCTATCCATTCACTTTCGCCAGATGGAAGTTTCCATTCGTTCCAGGAATTGTTTTCCGCGCGAAAGACCAGATAGCCGGCACCGACGCTTGAAGAATAATATTGGATTTTATTTCCCTCACTATCCGTTCCACGCAACACATAATTTTCCATCGGAGTTGACCCGGATTCCTCCCGTTTCTCATAAATATCATTATAGGAGACCCGGATTCGGCTGCTGACAGGCGTGATCGTCACAGTCTCCAGCTGGAATTCAATGCCTGTACTTTCATCATAAAAACTCTGGTCTGTGGAAACAGTCCGTGTATTTTTCTCCAACTCTTCACGTGACGCGCTGAAATCCCATGTGAACGGAGTTCCTTCTTCATCAATTTTGTCCGTCCTGTAAACATTTACTGTCAATTCTATCTCCTGCAAGTCGTCTGAAAAAGATCCTTCCTCTCCCAGATAATAGATGACGTAATTCCCAGTGTTGGAAAGGTCCTCATCCAGTTCAGGAATAACACCACTTTGCAGGCTCGTCCACTCGTAATCTTCCCCATTGATTTTCAACGTTCCGGTTCCAAGATAGGGCAGCTCTGTTTCCTCTTCGCTTTCTGCCCAATCCAGGGCAATCGATGCGTATAGTTCTCCGTCCGCAAGTATCACTTCCTTAAGTGTTGCAGCAATTCCATCCTTTGTCTGCACCTGGTTGACCACCTCGGTATATGGCGTCAGATCATTTCCGATGGCAAGGATTTCGCCAATCTTCACAGCTGCGTTGGACAACGCAGCGCGAACCTGTGGCTGTGTCAGACTGAGCACACCAATGGCAAGCACCGCACAGGCCGCCTTTGCAAGGAACCCCCACCTTTGTCTGTTCGTATTCGTTGCTTTTTGTTTGCATTTTCGTTTTCTTTTCCTTACAGCAGATATCTGATAAGAAGGATGATCGCCTGCTCTTTCCGCCTGGGCATCTGTTATAAAGGAATCTTCCCATCCGATGGAGGCCTCCCCGATTATCCGCTCATCCAGATCCCCCAGTAATTCTACAAACCTTTTCCCATTTTCGCTCATAGCCGCACCTCTTTTTTCAGCTTTTTCCGGATTCTGTACAGAATGTTTTTCACACTGCCCTCCGTCTTTCCGTAATGCTCCGCAATCGTCTGGATGGAATCCAGATACCAGTACCTGCGGACAAACATCACCCGCTCCATCTGTGGAAGTCCATCGAGAAAAGCCTCAACCCGCCGCAGCAGTTCCCTCCGCAAAACAGCATCCTCCGCAGATTCACCGTGCAATTCTCCAATCTCGTCCAGTTCCTTCTCCACTTTTTCCAGATGCAAGCCTCCCCGCTTTGCAGCGTTTTTCTTTCTTAGCAGGTCAAGCGCCAGATTTCTGGTGATTTTTCCGCAGAAAGCGGACAAAACAGCCGGACATTCGGGAGGAATGCAGTTCCATACAGTAAGCCAGGTGTCGTTAACACATTCTTCCGAGTCCTCGTGGTTCATCAGGATATTCCACGCAATCTTATAACAATAGTTCTGATACTTGATGCTGGTCTCCAGCACCGCGTCCTCATCGCGCTGTTCATACATCCTGATGATCTGTGCGTCTTCCATCTCCTGTCTCCTCGTTTTCATGGTCTCATTTGTTGCTGATTGGTTATTTTGTAAGAAGTACTTCTATACTATAAGACGTATTTTTCAGCCCGAAGTCTCAAACTTTTTTCTTAAGAAATTCTTAACGCCGGTATCTTAAGGCAGATAAGAGAGCGATTACCCTATCCGTCAAGCGTAGAACATGTGTTGTATCATAAGGATAATGCTCTCAAAATCAGAGGATTCCTTATGCAATGGGCGTAAGCCACAAAACACATATTGTGTCCCTGCGCATCAAAAAACCGGCGTTACCTTTATTTTTCTATTTTTGATTTCAATATTCAATTCATGTCAATCGACCATATTAAAGTCCAATGGCTCTGCTTTATTCTCTTATCCATGAATAAGAAGACCAAAACTGCCAATCGGCCAGATACGCAGCCACGCTTTTCCGACGATTGTATCTCGTTCCACATTACCAACATCCGCGCTTCGGCTGTCTTTACTATTATTCCTGTTATCTCCCAGCACAAAATACTCGTTGATTAACTTTTCTACTGCCTGCTGAAGATGGTAAGCAGCTATGTTCTTAATATCTTTTATCCGGGGATTATCTTTGTAGGTTGTTAAAGCCTGCCTGGATGTTAATATATCAGCATAAATCAGCCCAGATGAAATTTCAGCCATTGACTTCCTCCTTTCGCCGCTTATAAATGCAATACCCTTTTTTGATATCTTTTAGAATATCTGCTTTTGGCAGCTTCGTGTATCGAAAATACAAAATATCGTAATCCTGAAAGTCTCCATATTTATATACAGCATCAGTGAAATGCCGATAACTGTTTGACGAAAGCATCTGATACTCTGTTTTATCACCGAATACAGCGATATCAATGTCGGAATCTTCTGTGCATCGTTCTTCGGTGGTCGAGCCAAACAAGATAATTTCCTGAATCGCCTGGCACTTAGAAGCACTTTGGATAATATTAAGGACATATTTCTTTTTTATATCAGCAACTTTACATCTTCCTCCATGATTTGTTGTTATTTCAACCAATTTACACATACGACTCCTCCTTTCCAAACTTTTCTCCCGGCCAAAACCGCCGGAATAAAAATCATGTCATCCTCTATGGATGAACCAAATCAGCTTTCTATGGTATAGCAACGCAAGTTCTGGTAGGAGTCAACTGATTTTGTACTATATATTGTTTTTCCCGGACTCATGCACAAAAAGATCTTCCTATACAGACCTTCCGTATGGCATGCATTATCTAAAATGATATGTCAACCATCCGATTGATCCTATGCAAAATAACACAATCCGCGCTATAATACAGTAGGCTTTTCGATAAACCCATGAAAGGAAGCAACTGTGAGAAAGATGGATCGAATCATCACCTATCAGATCAAAGCAGAAGATGCAGGAATACGCGTAGAGCAGTTTCTCCGCCGCAAACTGTACTCCAGACAAAATCTTGCGGAACTTAAAGCAGGAAATGACCGTACTCAGATCAATGGAAAAACCTGCCGTCTGAACCAGCGTCTGTTAACCGGAGATACCCTGAAAATCCATGTTTCAGAAAATGCCTGTTCCGAAAGGATTCCGGCAACCTCCCTTCCGCTTTCAATTCTATACGAAGATAAAGACATCCTGGTAGTAGATAAGCCCGCCGGGCTTCCCATGCATCCTTCAAAAGACAACTTCTATTATTCTCTGGCGAACGCCGTCATGTTTCACTACAAGGACTGCGGCGGATTTGTCTTCCGCTGCACCAACCGTCTTGACCGCGACACCTCCGGTCTGACTGTCATTGCCAGGCATTCGGTCAGCGCAAGTGTACTTGGTTCCATGGTAAAAAGCTCCAGCAGCAATTTTGTCAGTAGCTCCAGACCTTACATGGAGCGTGAGTACCTTGCCATAGTCTGCGGGGAGCTCTCGCCTGCAGCCGGTACAGTCGATGCCCCGATTTCACGCAGGGAACCTCCTGCAAATGGCCAACCTGAGCAGGATCCGGAAAAAGAATGCCCATTGTCCGAACGTTCCATTGAGCGCTGTGTCGATTTTGAGCATGGCGAGCATGCCGTCACGCATTATTATGTGTTGGAGACAAAGAACGGCTACAGCCTTGTCTCTGTTCTCCTGGAAACCGGACGGACCCATCAGATCCGTGTACATATGGCATATCTCGGGCATCCGCTTGCCGGAGACTACCTGTACAACCCGGAATGCCGCCGTGCTGCCACGCAGAGATGTATAAAGCTGCCCACTGCGCAGATCTCAGGATTTCAGGGTACACAAAAGGCAGTATCCATTCCCTGCATCAGCGTGCCCGCGGATATCAATGGCCTTTCGCGCCAGGCGCTCCATGCCTGTCGGTTAAAATTTCCTCACCCGATTACCGGAGAAATCATGGAATTCACATCCCCGCTGCCGGACGATATGCAGAGATTCGGTTTTCGGTTCAGCCAGGCACATACCTGCCCGGAATAATTTTGTTCTCGCAATAGCTTTTGTCCAGCCTGACCCATCTTGTATCTTGATGCATATTTGTCCCATTTTCTTTTATCCTCCTCATCATTACTAAAACCGGAAATGCGCAAAACATCGTTCCAGGGTCACATCCATGCGGTCGTGACCGTATCCGGGCACAAATTCATACACGATATCCGTCACGCCCATTTTCTCCGCGTGATTCCGGAATTCCTTTACCTTCTCACAGCAGGAATCCTGATCGCCGCAGCAGAAATACAAAGAGGGCACCTTTCCGGCCTTCGCCGCATCGTCAAAACGCTCGATCGTGCACTCCACGGAATCTACATAATCACGCACTGTCGGATAGCGGGAAATCATGTTGATCTCTTTCAGGGTAATCCCATAAGCCGGGTCGCCGAATTCCGTCGGGAATTTTCTGCGGTCAGCCATCGCTTCCCTCCTGAATTCATCGCCACTGTAATCCAGATAAGGTCCCAGAAACTCTGACTCGCGGACCGAGCTCCCCAGCACACCTGCCTGGCCGAATTTTTCCGGGCGGTACAGGGCGAGCATCAGTGCCGCGGCGCCTCCCATGGAATACCCCGCCAGATAAGTGTCCTCCGGTCTCCGGGATGCCGGGAACATCTGGTAAATATAGGGCATCAGTTCATCAAACAGATAATCCGTAAACGGGTAGCCTGTGCCAAACTCCATATGGTTCGCGAAGTCGCTGTTTAGCCCGTTCGGGATGACTACCATGATTTCCTTTCCCAAAAGCATCTGTTCCAGATGGGTTCGGTAGATAAAATCCTCCATATCACAGGTCGCTCCGTGCAGCAACCACAGCACCGGGTATTTCTTTTCCCTGCAATAATAGTCTTCCGGCCTCTTTCCCATCCCCGGTTCCGGCAAAAGAACACACACCCATGTATTCAGCATCAGCTTTCTGCTTCGCTGCCTTAAAATAATCTGGTTCATATTCTATCTCCAATCCGAAACGTGTGTTATAAAATCTTCTGATTGTCCGAAAACAGCGTAACTGCTCAGCACCTTCACAGCCACGAAACAGCATCTGTCATATATGGAAATAGTCCAGGAAGCAGCCAATCTCCGCGTCGAAGAAGTCTCCATTATGTCCGACTCCCTCCGCGATCTTAAAATACATCCGGTCTGCCACCCCCAGTTCTTCCGCCAGCTTCTGCAGGCGGACCGTCGCCGGATAAAAGAGGTCCTCCGTTCCGCAGGCCACATAAATCTCCGGAAGCTCCCCCCTGGCCGCCACTTCCGGGAAACGCTCCCACATTGCATCGGGAGACGCGAGAAAATCACGAACCGTCGGATACTTCGTAATCACATTCAGTTCCTTCAGCTTCATTCCTTCCCCCGCTCTTCCGTACTCTGTCGGAAATTTCTTCCTGTCAGCAAGGACAATCTTCCGGAATTTGGCGGAATCCATGTTTATGTAATCTTTTAAAAAATCAGATTCCCGCAGGGAAGCACCCATCACGCCAAGGGCAGCGAATTTTTCCGGCCGCTGCAATCCCAGAGAAAACGCGCCAAAACCGCCCATGGAGACTCCGGCAAGATAATTGTCTTCTTTTGCGAGTGATACCGGGAACGTCGCGTATATGAACGGCATTAACTCATCGAAAAAATAAGCCGGGAAATTATATCCGGTGCCAAACTGCTCATAATTGCCAAAATCACTGTTCAGCGCTGACGGCAGAACCATTACCATCCGATGTTTGTTCATCATCCCATCCAGATCCGCGGTGGCCAGAAATGAGCGGTGGTCACCACAGGCTCCGTGCAGCAGCCAGACCACATTCAGTTTCTCTCCTTCCGCAGCAGGTTCCTCCGGAAGCAGGACAGTCACATCAGCCGGCATAAACAGAATCCTGCTCATCAATCTTACTGTCGCAATGTTCATATGTCTATCCTCCTCCCCTGTCAGCAGCACTTATCCATTATTTATTAACTTCCTTTCTTCTAAACAATCATGTTTTCTAAAATATGGTTTCGCTTACGACATACTGTAACTTGGTGGATTTATGTTCCCGCCTGCTGCATTCTGACCGCAAGTGAAACTCTGTATTCCTGCCATCATGCCTTTCTCAATCCTCTTCCAGAAAAATCCCCCTGAGAAAACGAATCCTTTTATCCACCTGTTTCTGCACATAAGGCGATTTCTCTGCAATATCGTATCCATGCATAGTTCGTTTTGTGTCATTTGGGATAACCGGCACCCCATCCCTGCTGTAACGTTCCGCTATCTGGACTCCCGCATCATGGAGGCAGTCAAATTCTGCTGTTTCTATATACGCTTTCGGAAATCCGGAAAAGCTGTCAGCAAGAACAGGCCTGAACAGAGGATTCTGATAATCCTTTTCGTTTCCATATAATGCCAGAGCCTTTCGATTCAATACTGAATTCCACAAAGGCGTGTCCTTATACCTGCACATGGACTCAGTTGTCGGATCACCCGCACACCCCGGATAAATCAGCATCTGGCCATCCGGCATCCGCATCCGTTTTCTTTTTGCCAAAAGCATGACCGACATCGCCAGATCGGCCCCCGCACTGTCGCCACCTATTACCAGTCTGCGAAATGATAAATTTTTCAACGCCCACGAATAGGCCCGAAAGCAATCCTTCACCGGAACCGGAAATTTATAATCCGGAGCCAGGCGGTAATCAACAAACAGCACCATGCAATTTGCCCTCAAGAGACAGCGAAGGATCGGCGTCCAGCTCATTGATATCACTGGATGATCCGGAAAAAGTATGCCCCGGCGCACGCCGCTGCCGCTCATGATTGACCTCTTTTACCCGCCGGACAACCTCGAACAGCCTTGCCCGGCCGGAAATGCCAAAGGATTTCAACGAAGGGGAAACCGCAAGGCAGATCGTTTTTCCGTACGGCTTAAGTCCGCGACCACCAGATTCGTGGTCAGCGGATCCAGGCCGCGCTCCGCGCATTCCACCGAGGCGTAAAAAGATTTCAGGTCGATAGCGATATAAGAACGTTCTGACAAGCGGTTCACCTCCTTCCTTGATTCGGATTTCCCTTCACGGACCGGTACTGCAACATACGGCTTGCAAAGCCGTCCATTTTCTTCCGCTGCCAGAAACTGATCATCTGATATAATCCACTCTCATCCCGGTTCTGGGCTTTACAGGCTGCTTTTCATCATAATTTCCCAAAGCGAGCGCTCCGCATATCGTTTCATCATTACTGATTCCCAGTGGTTCCAAAAAGTCACGAATAGCCGGATTCTCATCCAGCCAGTGCAGCTGGTTGATCCAGCAGGAGCCAACTCCCATGCTCTCCGCTTCCAGCATCATATTCTGCAGCGCGCAGGCAGAATCCGCAACAGCATTCGGATAGCCTTTCCGGTTTGCTGCCACAACCAGGATCGGCGCGTGATAATCAAACGCATAATTTCCGCGCCTGGACAGCCGGATGGAATTCTGGATACTGGCATATTGGTCATCCGATAACTCCATCTCTGAAAACGCTTCCTGAACCCGCGCACGCAAATCCTCCCTGATTCTGGCATTCGTAATCACAACAAAGTGGACTGTCTGGCAGTTGCCGCCGGTCGGTGCATATCTTCCAGCCTCCAATATGTCAGACAGCTGTTCCTCTGCAACCGGTTTTTCATTGTATTTCCGTATGGAACGGCGTTCCATAATGGCCTGAAGCATCCCGTTCATTTTATTTTCCCTTTCTGCAGCAGTCATAGTGCTGGCGACTGTCATAACCCTCTTCTTTGAAATCAGAATTTAAAAATTCGATCTCTCCCGGACGGATTTTAATGAGATTCATGATAAAAGGCAGCTTCCTAAGCGCATCAACAGGAATTTTCTTACATCCTGCCGCATGGATGTATTCCGGTGAAAACGGCTCAATTATCTCCGCTTTTCCGGAGACCTGCAACCCCTTTAATTTCCCAAAACCATCATATCGGTCGTATATGGCAAGACATACATTTTTATTATCTTCCAGCCCCACAAACTTCTGCCCGCCCTCCGAAAACATCCAGAACGCCCCATCATGCCAGGCATACTCAATGGGCGTGCAGCGGATAAAGCTGCCACTCCCGGTGGCAAGGGCACACGTATTATTGGCTCGAACGTATTCTTCAATAGCCGTCCACAGCCGGTCCGCCGGCATCTTTTTTGAAGCAGCATCCTTTTCCAGCCAATGGTTTGCCGCAGACTGATATTCTTCATGTGTCATATTGATACATCCTTCCGCATGTAAGCTGTCCAAAATTATGCAGGTTACTCCAGAAAAGTCACTTTTCCGCTTTCCAGATCGTAAAGTGCTCCGACAATCTCTGTCCGTGCCAGTTCGTCATTTCCTGCAAAGGCAGTACGTAAACATGATACCGTGTTCCTGATATTCAGGATGCTGGCTTTGCAGGGATCTGTTTCAGAATGTATGGCCGCTGCGATTTTATCCGTAATACTTTTTACATACCCGTCGGCATTTCCGGCGATCGCCGCCCCGACTGCTCCGCAGCAGGTATGGCCAAGGACAACCACTAATTTACAGCCCAGATGCTCTGCAGCATACTCAACACTTCCAAGAGTGCTGTCATCCACCACGTTTCCCGCAGCCCTGATAACAAACAGTTCTCCCACACCGCAGGAGAAAATTGCTTCCGGTATCACACGCGAATCCGAGCAGGAAATGATGACAGCAAAAGGATGCTGCCCGTTTTCAGCTGTGTCGGCCCTGATTTTCTCAGATATGTCTCCAATCTCATTTTTGCTAAGTAAGTAACGCTCGTTTCCTTCCTTTAAGCGTTTCAATATTTTCTCATTATTCATCACGACTGTCCCCTCCTCAAACCGTATGCCATACCAGATAGTTACTCATGGTATCATCCATCACAAGCTGCTTCTTTACTGTAAAAGTATTCCTGCCGGTCAGCCTGATGACCTTCGCACGATCCAGTTCCAGTTCATCAATCTGATTTCAAATTCCCGTTCTTCATCATACCAGAAAATAATCCTGCGGTTATAAAACTCTGGCAGAGGCAAAAAAAACGGCGGCTAAGGTCTTGAATTATAGTATCAATATCCATATTCATATCCTCAGTTTCTACCTTATTCTCTCAAAATTTCGTTTTTTATCTTTTAATGTCTGAATTTTTATGTTGTTTCACGCAATTCACTCATATCGCTTGTTTTTTTTATTTATTTTCGTTCTTTACATTCTCTATAAAAAAAGCTACAATATACCTGTGCAAGGAAATATGATACTAAACTGATCGGTGTGCAGTTACTGTTCACTGAAAAGATTCGGTATCTTACCTTAAAAGGAGTTTTCCATACGGTCTTCAGCTACTGCGGACTTTAGTTGGAAGGCTCTTTTGCATTTCCCCATTTTAAATAATCATAGATTCTTATCATACGGCGTATACCAGTTTTTTCAGAAGCCTCAACATTCTCCAAAACATTAACATCTTCCTCAAATATTTCCAACAAAAGGCTTTCCAACTCGCATAAATCAAACTCATCCTCTGTCAAATAAGCCATTATACGAAATGCTTTGTCTCTGTTGGATTTTTCATGTTGCCATATTTTCCTTATAGAATCATATCCCCTTTGCTCTAAATAGCGATGTTTCTTTTTTTCGGACTCAGATATAATACTGTCAAAATTCATCTCTTTGGCAATCTGCAAAGCCTCTGGATGTTCTCTTTTCACTCCTATCAAATATTTGTGAATCGGAATCTTTCTGGTAAATTGTTTTATAACTGAAGGCATTGCATATTCAATCAAATCATCGTTCGAAAAAGGTAAGTCATTCAATACAACATTCCGATACCACTCATTCCCTGAAATGCCGCTTAACCCTTTCAATCCAAGATCTTTCGCCTTGCCTATTGCCAGCACCAGTTCATCATCTGCAACACGCTCGTCTTCCAAGGCTGCAACTCTTAAATTAGCTGTTGTCTCATTTGTCAAAGTAAAATCATATAATTCCTGTCTAAAGCGCCGCAGCAAACGTACCGGCAATTTAGACTTTTTATTCGCCAGCTCTCTGTAGAGCAACTGGAAATCCTCCAGAACAATCCCCCGCATATTTAAAGGACGATCATTTACCATAATCGTATACTGCGTGATTTCAGCGCCAACATGTCCTTTTTTATATTCCACAAAAACAAATCTGTTTTGCAAAATATTCAGCTGATCATCATCCAGGCAGTCCACAATCCCCTTAATAATACTCTGCACATTTCGATCACTGATAGAATAGCCCAGAAAAATAATAGGGTATTCCATAAATAGCGTCATCAGTTTTGCAATCAAATATGCACTCTTCTGATCAAATTCACGATAATCCTGCTCTGTAATCACAAGGCTCTCCGGTCGCTCCAGAGAACCATGTATCTTATAAATCTCCGCAATACCCTGAATCGGCGCAAAGATCAGCTGGGATTGACCAACATACATTGTAAACTCACTCAGATGATCTTCCAAAAACGAATCATAATTCGTTGTTATTACACCCGCAATCCCTCTTTCCGAGACATCATGGAGTATTTTAATTTCATCTGCATAGGCTTTTTTCTGCTCTTGCGCAATGCTTTTCAAATAAGCCGCGATCTCAACTTTAAACGGAGATACGCCTTCCGTACTGAGTCTTGTCTTTAAGGTATCCATCCACGTAAAGCACGCGGTGCATTGTCAGGCTTTCTTAAGTCAAGAAACCAGATACCCGATTTCAAACGATACTGTTCCAGATAAGGTCTGCCATTCGTTGCAAAGGTAAAGGGAACCTTGTATTCCCCCCACGTTCCGATCTGATATTTGCTGTCCTGCTGTCGAATACATCTGGAGTAATCCTTGCACTGATAATCAATCACAGATGGAATATCCGTATGATATTTTTTTGCCTCCACCGTAGCTATGAGCCTTGTTCCGATAAAGAGGGCATAATCAACATAGCCTTTGGTCGCAACCTTAGAGTCTGTCGGATATTCCGCAATCGCCAGATTATGTCCCTTTGCAGGACGTGCTCCTTTCGAGTATCTGATATTTTCCGTATCTGCTTCCCAGCCAACCATGCGGAGCTGCTCATCAATCAGAAATCTTGTTTCTGCTTCTGACTTAGGCCTCTGCGATGCAGCTTTTCCAGCCTGCTTTCTCCGCTCTGCCTGTGGAACAGCCGGAGCTGCCGCGGCAGCCGCCTGTGCCGATTCTTCCAGTTCCTTTTCCTTCTTTTCTTCCTGTACCTTATCCGAGGCGACCGGTTCACTCACTTCTTCTGGCATAACAAAATCATGGTGCTCGTAATTCCAGTCACCATAGGTCTGCATAAACCATTCACACAGGCTGTGAGCCATCTGGAGAAATGATTTTCCCTCTGATACGGAGGAATAATTTTCATGTACTGCCTTATTGCGAATTTTACGAAGGCCATGTAATATGGATGCCAGATCACTTGTCAGAAGTCCTTCTCTTAAAAGGGTATTTATTCTGGCAGCAGCAGTATTGTCGTATGGCAGCGGTATTCTGTCGTATGTAAACATCAGGTTCACGATCGTTTCCCCGATCATGCCGAGCTTCATCAGGCATGAATTTGAGTCGCTGTAGCAATACTGCTCCGCTAATTTTCCAAAGTTGCCCAGTACAGGGAACTGTTCATCCAGGAATGCAAAATTTGACTGCATCTCATGTCACCTCATTTGTATGTTTCACCGATAAATAATTCCAGCTTAATGTACATTTCTTTTCTATTGTCCAGGAATCAAAGATTCAACATTTGTCCTGCATCGTGCTTTTCGATGCAGGACATGTTCCGATTTGCAAAGCAAATCGAGAACGGAGCCGCAGGCCACGCCCTCGCCGGGTTATGCCCCTCGCCGGGGTGGCATCCTCGTCCTTCGGACGGGATAAGCCCCAATCTTCGATTGTGGGGCGAGGGCATCCTGCCCTTCGGGCAGGATATTCCTCGTGCTTCAGCACGACTTTAAATGGCGTGGTTCTCCATTGCACTATCTATTGTAGTATAATTCAGGAATCATCACATTTCAACAAATTTTGTACCTCGAAGCCCTGATTATCATAGCTGATTATCATGAATGTTGTCTGTCATCATGATGCAACTCAGCCAGAATTATATCTGTAAAAATGCCGCGGATGCGGACGACGTAGTCCAGGATACATTCCTTCAATACCACATATCAGAAAAAACTTTCAGAATGAGCAGCACATCCGTGCCTGGCTATTGCGAGTGGCCATCAACCGGCTTTACCGTATCCAGCCATGACCAGAAGCTGGCCCAGATGGGCGTTTCCAATTCGAGTCGTTTTGCCTTCCGGTCATCTGCGGACAGGTCTTTGAGCGTCCGCTCAGCCTTGAACAGCTGGTTGCAGTAATGCACGCCGATTTCGGCAGGGGTTTTCTTTTCCTCCTTTGCCTTATCGGGGCTGGCGGCTCCCTCCGGGGAATTGACATCCAGCAGTTTCATCTTCCTGCGCCGGGCAGCCGGGACGGCTTCGTAAAAATAGCGGCGGCAGTGGGCAAGGCAGCAGACCAGTGTGACATTATCAATCTTGTTATAACCGGTAAAACCGTCACATTCAAGCAGGCCTGAAAAACCTTCCAGGAAGTCCCTGGCGTAATCGCCGTTCCTGCCGGGCTGGTACTCAAACAGGATGATGGCCGGTTTGCCGTCATTGCCGGTCAGGTAGATCCACATATAGGATTTGCTGGATGCTGCCTTTTTATCTTCGTGAAGAACCTGGCATACCGTTTCGTCGGCATGAAGAATTTCGCGTTCCACAAGATACACATGGAGCCGGTCATATACCGGCAGGAAATATTCCAGCGCACATTTGATGCACCAGTTCGCTGTGGTCTCCCTGGCGAGCGGCGCCCCCTTCTGCAGCCAGTCCATTTCCTGGCGGTAAAAGGGAACGGCGTTTACGAACTTCTCGTACATCACGTATGCCACCATTGACGGGGATGCCGGACTATGCGGCAGCAAAGCTGTCGGTGTCGGAGCCTTGACGATGGTAGTGTCGCCTTCCTCGCGGCAGGCCGGGCAGACAAGGGTTTCCTGCATGTAGTGCACCCGTTCCACTATGGCCGGAGTGATCCGCAGATCCTCGCGCACAAACTGCCAGCCAAGTGTTTCCATAGGGGTGTCGCAGTCAGGACACAGACGCTGGCCGTCCGGCACAGGGCAGCGGACCTCGACCACGAGGAGCTTTGCGTAAAGGTCCTCCCGGGTGGACTTCGGTTTCGGTTTTGTTCTTGTATAATTATGGACGGTGACAGTATCGGCAACCTCTTCTGATGTGTCATCTGTGGATCCGCGCTTACGCCGGGTTTTCTCACTGGACACGCCAAAGATCTTGCGGCGCATTTCCTCAATGGTTTCATTGAGGTTCGCGGCCGTGGAGTTGAGGCTGTCTATGATGGCGTTGAGCCTTCCGGGATCTGTAAAACCGCCGGGTTATTCATCGCTTACGAAGCTCCTGCTTCGTTTCCTGTTTTTGCCTCAGCTGCTTTTTTACAGATTTGTGTTCCGCCATAATCGGAGATGCGCTCTCAAATCGTTCCTTCGTATTAGCAATCTCTGCCGAGTTATGAAGCAGATGATATTGCAGCGTAACCATATGTTCCCGTATCTTTTCAAGAGTCTCTGCAACAGCCGGTATGACTTCCTTTACCGCGCTGGTCAACTTCTTTATCTGTGCTTTCAGTTCTCTCAACAACTCATTGTCAGCCTTAATCTGACGGTTCAGTTCGCGGCGATCCGAGACAATGCCTTTATATTCCAGTTTTCCGGCAGTTACTCCTTCATGAATAGTAGGCTGTTCATCAATCCCTCTTTCCGCATGGCTGCGATGGTCAATGCGTTCTGAGCATTTCCATTTTTCCAGACAGCGGTTTACAGCATCCGCCCACGCCGCACGCCATGTGAGAAGCTGTTCCTCGCTGTTCCATTTTGCGGCAATGGGGTTCTGCCGTCCATATTTCGTGCTTTTGGGATGCTTGTCGGCACGGATCAGGCCTCGCCGGTCGGCTTCGGACGGCGGCAGATAAATTTTCTTTCCGCTGATGTTGTTCATCCGAATAATACTTTGTGATTCGCGGACTCACCTTAGCCTGTCCATTCATCCACCGGCAGACAAGGCCATTATCAAAATCTTTTCCTTTGTCACTGTTGATAAAATCATCAAAAAGAGAATAGAGAAAATCCAGCTGCCCCATATCGTTGCTTTCACTGGTATATTTTTTGATGATTGCCATGACAGAAGAAAAATCACAGCGTTCCAAAAAGATCACCACCCATTTTTGTCAATTTACAGTCAATCGGCGCTCAATGCAGATTTTTCTGTCGCATGGTACCATGCTGATACAAGGACTTCGAATGATTCTCGTTCAGAACCCGCCGGATGTATTCACTTCAAAGGACTAAAGATTCATGAACCAGCGCGGCATTGGAAACGAATCACAAGGAAATCCGTAGTATCGACCATATGGAAATCCCGATCGATATATCTGTGCTTTGATTAACTTTTCTACTGCCTGCTGAAGATGGTAAGCAGCTATATTCTTAATATCTTTTATCCGGGGATTATCTTTGTACGTTGTTAAAGCCTGTTTGGATGTTAATATATCGGCATAAATCAGCCCAGATGAAATTTCAGCCATTGACATTCTCCTTTCGCCGCTTATAAATGCAATACCCTTTTTTGATATCTTTTAGAATATCT
>JAJQEO010000014.1:0-2585 GCA_021201665.1 Lachnospiraceae bacterium
TTTAGAAAGATCAAGGAATATATTTCGGATTGAGACAGCATTCGTTCCGGTGCTTTCTGCAATAAGGGAACTTGTTACGCGGCGCTTTGGAGACAGAACCGCAACATAGAGCAGCGAATGGACCGCCGTTGGGAATCGTTTACTGACACGCATGGAATTACCTTCTTCCTCAAACATATTTATGAAGAGAAGTATAACAGAAAATTTCTAAAAAATCAATTGTAAGTCTTGACATTACTTTCATATAGCATTATAATGTAAAAGTAAAAATTACATTAAATAAAGTAACTATTCAGAACAGCAGGCCACAGACCGCCTTCTTCGAAGGCTATATGCCGCTTGCGCGTCATATGTCTGAGGCTTGATGGGCGTTCCGCCCATCCCGAAATGAAAATACAGCCTTTAGCAGGTAAACCTGCACAGTCTGTCTTTTCATTTCGATGCTGTTCTGAACTGTTACAAAAAAATATTAAGGAGGCATTTGTTATGCAGACATTAGAAGCTATCGCAAAGAGAAAATCAACGAGAGATTTTGACCCAAACCAGGCAGTATCGGATGAAGTGGTTGAGACTGTGGTAAAGGCAGGATGCCAGGCCCCGGTTGGCGGGAATGACCGGAAATCCCTTCATCTTACCGTATGCCGCAACAGGGAGATCCTTAACGAGATCAACCAGTCCACCGCAGCGGCCATGAAAATGGAACCCCGGGATTTCTTTTATGGAGCGCCTGTCGTGATTATTGTTTCTGCTTCGGAGAAGCAGATGGCACCGGGCATTGAATGCGCGAACGCTGCGTGCGTGATCGAAAATATGCTGCTTGCGGCGACGGATGCCGGACTGGATAATATTTATCTCTGGGGTGGTGTGCAGGCACTGGCGAAGAATGCGGCTATGTGTGCAAAAATGGGAATACCGGAAGGATTTAAGCCTGTTTCAGCTGCGGCCATCGGCTACAGCAAGAGCGGAAGCCCGCAGGCGAGAGAATTGTCCGTTTCACTTGAGACGAATTATATCTGAACATAAACCACAGGAAACCTCATAAGTCGTTTTCCCTTGTGCCACCCATCAAAGAAAATATTTACCCTCTGATGGGTGGTTCGTGTTTGATGCGCAGGGCTGCGAGAGGTATTTTCCGGCTGTCGCCCACGTCATAAGGAATCCTCTGACTTCGTCGGCGATCCTTATGACATTGGACGCAGCCCGCGCGGGCGAGTAGGAGTCGGCAAGCCGCCTCCTACTCGATTTATTATACATTATCAATGGTGATGGAAGTCGCGTCCTCGCCGGATGGCATCCCATCCTAAACGGATGGGATAAACCATATAGAAATGCGGTGCCGTTCTCGATTTGCCAGGCAAATCGGAACATACTTCCGCGCATTGGCTCGACCTACGTTCACGATTTCCTTGCGGAAATCGAAACCGGATATGGAGGCAGATAAATGAAGAGTGAATACAGTCAGTTGAAAGAATATATGGATCAGAGTAAGAAAACAGTTGCCGTCACTGGCGCGGGAATTTCCTATTTATATGGAATGCGCAGGCTGAAGCAGAGTGTCGGAATGATGAATGCAAGGCGGGTTTTTTCTGCTTCCTATGTACGCAAAAATCCAGAGAAATTTTATGAGATCATGAAAGACGCTTTTCTGGATGCTACATTTGTAAAAGGTCCCAGTGCCGTCCATAAACAACTCGCAGAACTGGAACGGCAGGGGAAACTCTATGGCATTGTAACCCAGAACATGGACTGCCTGCATACGGTCGCCGGATCGAAAAATGTGGTGGAATTTCAGGGCAGCTTTGCGGATAATACATGCATTACATGCGGAAGCCGTTTCTTTGATTATCACGTATGGAATCAGGGGCATATGCCGTGCTGCGAAAAATGCGGTGGACCGCTGATGCCGACGAGCTTCTGTTCGGAATCCAGAGTTAATAATAGTGCATCGCAGGAAAGCATGCAAAAAGCCATAAACATGATAGCAGATGCAGATCTGGTCATTGTCATTGGGACGACTGGTTTCCGCAGTGAGGAATATTTAAGCCGTATGAAGACAGGAACAAAGCTTGTGCAGATCAATCTTTCGGAAACACAGTTTAACAGAATCGCAGACCTGAATATTCGGGCGGATGCGGCAGAGGCTCTGGATGCAGTTTTGGAATAAAAGAGAGTCAGGTTGGGGTGTGTATGATATTTTCAAGAGGAAATTCGAATCAGGATAAGATAAGGCAGTTATCCGATTATATTGACCAGAGCAGCAATATTGTCGCGACGACGGGAGCGGGTATATCTGTCGCTGGCGGCGGAGTGACATACGGACAGATGCGTTTGGCCAATCGGGGTACCGCAAGAAGGCGCAGCTCCCAGGATGGGCACAATTCCTTTTTGCCCACCTATCTGGAGACGATGTTTTCCTATCAGCCAAGCTATGCGCACTATGCTCTGGCGGAACTGGAAGCGGAAGGGAAAATTACCGGGATCATTACGACGAACGTGGACTGTATGCACACGATTGCCGGTTCAAAGAATGTGGCTGAGATTCAGGGAAGCCTGCAGGTCAACTGCTGTTCCAAATGCGGTCGCCA
>JAJQEO010000014.1:2685-15124 GCA_021201665.1 Lachnospiraceae bacterium
GCTGTTCCAAATGCGGTCGCCACTATGACGGCTATGAAATATGGAATCAGGAGGAACTGCCAAAGTGCGAATCCTGCGGAGGAAGCATTCTTCCCTGGGAGCTTTACAGCCATATCAGCCTTTGGGATGAAGGCGTACAGAAAGCGCGGGAGTGGATTTCCGGGGCAGATCTGATTCTTGTGATCGGGACGAACGGTTATTATGGAAGTGCGTATTGGGATTACCGGAGAAGAGACGCAGTCATTGTCCAGATTAATCCGGGACATACCGGTTTCGACAGTGCCGCAGCTCTGAATATCCGGGAAGCGTGTGATGATGTATTTCACAAACTGATAGAAAGGTGGAGCGGAAATGGCAGAACAGGAAGCGACGAAGGAACAATCTGAAGAGGAACGGTTAAAACAGATGGCGGCGCAAATGCGGGCTGCTGAATATAAAGGACTCACGGAAGAAGAAATACAGGAAAGAGAACGGCAGAAGGAAATGCGCAGAAAAAAGAATGTCGAGATTCTGGAGGATACGCTGTCCATTCTGGAAAAAGGCAGTTATGAAAAGGCCGGTCAGGAAAGAAAGCTGCAGTTTACCCCGTACCAGATGCGGGAAATACAGGTATTCCTGCCGGAAGAGATTGAGGAGATACGGAACAGTTTAGATGAATCCGGCTCTTTAGGAAAAAACAAAGGCGGGCAGGCGAAAAATACATCCTGTACATTCAGCTGTGAAAATATGGACGCCCTTGTCCTTGCGCAGAGAAAATACCTTGAACTGAAAGAAAAGGGCGAAGCAGAGTGCAGGATTCTCGTTCTGAATCTGGCAAGCTCCACGCACCCTGGCGGCCAGACAAGAAAAGGAGCCAGTGCACAGGAGGAAGACCTTTGCCGCAGGACATCCCTCTTGCTGTCTCTGGAAAGCGAGACGGCAAAGAGATATTACGATTATAACAACGCGCGAAAGACGCGTATGGGTTCGGACGGCGTGATGATTTCTCCCTGTGTGGAAGTCCTTAAGGATGCCTCTGCTGAAATACTCTCAGAACCATTCCCGATTTCCGTCATGAGCTGCGCGGCACCGAATGTGAGCCACGCCATTCCGAGTCGCGCTGACGCGCGAGGGCGTGGCCTTCGTCCCGATTCACTGCGTGAATCAGGACATGCGATGATCCGCATGGGGCTGGAAGGAATGTCGCAGCAGGAATACGAAACGATGCTTTATAATCGCATTCGGGGAATGCTGCTGGCAGCGGCATCGCAGGGGTACCGTCATCTGATCCTGGGTGCTTTTGGATGCGGTGTTTTCGGAAATGATGCGGCGGTTGTGTCGGATTCGTTTTACCGGGCTATTACGAAGTTCTCTTATGCAGGGAAAGGAAGCGATCAACTGTTTGAGTCGATTGATTTTGCTGTTCTCTGCCGTCCGGAGAAAGACTACAATTACCGGGAGTTCTGCAGGTATTTTTCGCCCAGACAGCTGTAGCAAATGGCAAATACAGGAAACGCGGCGCAAAAATCTAAAATAAATATAAATTATCAGCAATCACTATTGACGAGTGCTAACAAATGTGCTATATTCCGTATAACAAAAAACGAACGACACCTGAGCGAATCTATATATGCGAAACAATCATGCCATGAGCTCCTGCCCAACGCGAAGCGTTTTCATTGGCAGGAGCGACCTGCCCTCGCCGGGTGGCATCCTCGCCCTTCGGGCGGGATATCCTCCGAGCATCGCGAGGAGGCGCTTCCATTATTTCGTTTCGCACGGAAGAACCCATAGGCGCCTGCACAAAAAAACAATGAGAGCCGCGCACGCCATGGCGCGGTAACGTTCTTGATTTTCTGTGAAAATCAGAACATAACCTGCATCCATACTTGCTATGCGGGTACGGACAGAGATTGAAGGAGGATTAGCACTTATGAAGTTAGCACCATTAGCAGACAGAGTCGTGTTGAAGCAGCGCGAGGCAGAAGAAACTACAAAGTCAGGTATCATCCTGATGTCCGGGGCACAGGAAAAGCCGCAGGAAGCGGAGGTCATCGCAGTCGGACCAGGCGGTCTGGTAGATGGCAAGGAAGTAAAGATGACAGTAAAGCCGGGCGATACAGTTATTTATTCCAAATACTCCGGTACGGAAGTAAAGCTTGGTGAGGATGAATACATCATCGTAAAGCAGAGCGATATTCTTGCTCTGGTGGAAGACTAAGATAAATCTGAAAATTAGTAGCTGTGCAGGAAATGAACAGCTGTAAAGATAATTGTGGAAATGACGAATGTTGTTCCATGATATTTTTAAGGAGGCAGTTGAATTATGGCAAAGGAATTAAAATATAGTGTTGACGCAAGGGCAGCTCTTGAGGCCGGAGTAAATAAGCTCGCGGATACGGTTCGTGTGACGCTCGGACCGAAGGGAAGAAATGTTGTACTTGATAAATCCTACGGCTCACCTTTGATTACGAATGACGGTGTGACAATCGCGAAAGAGATCGAGCTGGAAGACCCGTTTGAAAATATGGGCGCACAGCTGATTAAGGAAGTTGCTTCGAAGACAAACGATGTGGCCGGGGACGGCACCACGACCGCCACCGTACTCGCACAGGCGATGGTGCAGGAAGGCCTGAAGAACATTGCTGCCGGCGCGAACCCGATTGAGCTGCGCAAGGGCATGAAGAAAGCGACCGATGCTGCAGTAGAATCCATTAAGGGCATGAGCAAAAAGGTGAGCGGCAAGGAGCAGATCACGAGAGTTGCCGCTGTATCGTCAGGGGATGACACGGTTGGAGAGATGGTCGCGGATGCGATTGAGAAGGTTTCAGAGGATGGCGTGATCACGATTGAAGAGTCAAAGACCATGAAGACGGAGATCGAACTCGTAGAGGGCATGCAGTTTGATAAAGGCTATGTTTCTTCCTACATGGTAACCGACAATCAGAAGATGGAGGCTGTACTGGAAGAGCCGCTGATCCTGATCACGGATAAGAAGATCAGCACTATCCAGGATATTCTCCCGCTACTTGAGCAGATCGTGCAGTCCGGAAAGCAGCTTCTGATCATTGCTGAGGATATCGAAGGAGAAGCATTGTCAACCCTGATTGTAAATAAGCTCCGCGGCACGTTCCATGTGGTCGGCGTAAAGGCTCCGGGCTACGGCGACAACCGCAAGGAGATGCTGCAGGATATCGCCATCCTGACCGGTGGCCAGGTGATTTCCGAAGACCTCGGTCTGGAACTGAAGGATACCACGATGGATATGCTTGGACGCGCAAAATCCGTAAAGGTTCAGAAAGAGAACACCGTGATTGTGGACGGACTTGGCGACAAGGCTGCGATCCAGGCGAGAGTTTCTCATATCCGTTCTCAGATAGAGGAAACTACATCGGACTATGACAAAGAAAAACTCCAGGAGCGTCTGGCGAAGCTTGCAGGCGGTGTGGCGGTGATCCGTGTCGGAGCCGCGACCGAGACTGAGATGAAGGAAGCGAAGCTTCGCATGGAGGACGCGCTTGCAGCGACCAGAGCCGCTGTGGAAGAAGGCATTATCGCCGGCGGCGGCTCTGCGTACATCCATGCATCTAAGGATGTGGCGAAGGTTGCGAATTCCCTTGAAGGGGATGAAAAGACCGGAGCGAATATTATCCTGAAAGCACTGGAAGCACCGCTCTACTACATCGCGGAAAACGCGGGACTTGAAGGAGCTGTGATCGTAAACAAGGTTCATGAATCCGAGCCGGGTATTGGCTTTGACGCCTACAAAGAAGAGTATGTGGACATGGTACAGGCCGGCATTCTTGACCCATTGAAGGTAACGAGAAGCGCCCTGCAGAACGCGACCAGCGTAGCAGCCACTCTGTTGACCACGGAAGCGGCGGCCGGAAATATCAAGGAACCGGCACCGGCAGCACCGGCAGGCGCGGGCGATATGGACTATTAATTGCGAGGCTGAAGAAAAACATAGTCTTAAGGAAGAAACCGCAGGATAGGTATTGTTCTGCTGTTTTTCCATATAACTGATGCGGATAAGCAAAGAGGCATCCAATTCGCTCAAATTTGAGCGAGTTCGGAATGCCTCGTTGTGTGCGTTGTTGAATGATGGTTTTGATATCCTGATTATGGAAAAGAATCGTATTATATTTATGTAACCACATTGGCAAAAAAACATTTTTTTGCCAATGTGGTTGACTTGCAAATCATTGAGTGCTATTATGACCATACCGGCAAAATTTAATGCTTTTGCCGATATGGTCAGAGGTGGTCACATGAATAAGGTGGAAATAGAAAAAAATCTTAAAACAGGCAAGGCAATGAGCCGACAGGATATTTGTGATATTGCAAAAAATGTGGATGATACTTTTCGGGATACACTCCTCAGGAATCTTATTGAAGAACTGATGTCAAGTGGAACGATTACCCGAATCGGAAGAAATTGTTATATAAAAACGTCTGAATCACAGAATCATAAAAAAAATTATAATGGTATGTATTCAGAACGTGCGAGCGAATTAATTCAGATAGTGGGTGATGACTTTCCCTTATTGGCCTTTCAGGTATGGGAGCTGCGTTGGCTCAATGAATTTCTGAATCATCTCGTAGGTGAGAACATTATCTTTCTTGATATTGAGAGGGACGGCTGTGAATTTGTATATGAAGAACTCAGGGATAAATACGATGGTGAGCTGCTGCTGAAGCCTGATGCAGAACAAATATATCGCTATGGAAAAGATGGAACCATAGTGATCGGGCGTTTAGTGACGGAAGCACCACAAGGCAGTGCAAAAGCTTCTGCCCCATTGGAAAGAATCATGGTCGAATTGGAAGCTAACAAGGTTTTACGAAGCCTGATCAGTACAGGGGAGATTCCGCAGATTATAAGAGATATGTATGATAAGTATCAGGTAGACAGTATTAAGCTGCTGCGCTATGCCAGTCGGAGAAATAAAAAGGATGCCATGATGGAAGTCCTGGGTGACAGGATAATGATAATGGAGAAATAGGGGAAGGACATTATGATAAAGAAGGAAACCTTTGATATTCTGCACATAAAAGGACTTGCTGACGAAAAAAGATGCGATCCGATTCTGCTTGAAAGAAGTATTCACGCATTTGGTCTTTTGGAATCCCTGGTACGGGTAAATATGCCGTTTATTTTTAAAGGTTGCTAGGCGCCAGTGGCGCCTGTTTAGCAACGACCGGAGCGGAAGCGGAGAGTACGAGCTTGATGGTCTTGTTGGATCACCCGCGCAGATTATCTACGGATATAGATATAATCGTGGAACCGGGAACCGATATTGACCGTTATCTTGAACTGGCATCAGAGATCTTCCCTTTCAAGAGGCAGGAGGAACAGGTCAGAGTTGGGAAGAATAATGTGGTAAAACGTCACTTTAAATTTTACTATGATTCGCCTGTAGAAAACCGGGAATTCTATATCCTGCTTGATGTGTTGTTTGAGGGAAATCATTATCGTTCGCTTGTTGAAAAAAAGATTAAGAATGACCTGTTAATTACGGAGGAACCTTATTTTATAACGGTTGTTCCGAGTGTAAATTGTATCCTTGGCGATAAAATGACCGCTTTTGCTCCTCATACGACAGGAATACTATTTGGAGCAGACAAAGAGATGGAAATAATCAAGCAGCTTTTCGATGTGATTTCGCTTACGGAAGTATGCGATAATTTTCAGGATGTTTATGGTTCCTATATGAGTACAGTAGAATCGGAAATTGCTTACCGGGGGAACCAGTGCAGCATAGAGGAATGCCTGCGTGATACGATTGAGACTGCGGCGTGCATTGTGTCCAGAGGCTCAACGAATCAGGAAGAATACCGATTGCTATCTAAGGGAATCAAAAGCGTAAGATCGCACATCTATGGAGAAAAATTCTCCGGAGAACTGGCTGCCTGTGGTGCATGTTCGGTAATGTATCTCGCCGCCTGTATTTTAAAGAACGAACCATTTCAGAGAATAACAGAGCCGGAAAAATATATTAATTCACCGATGGCGAAAAGCAAATACAGTAAGCTGTCGTACATAAAAAAACTGAAATTAGAGTCATATGGCTATTTGGTTGAAGCTGTCCGGCTGTTGGGAGAATAGTTCAATTACGCAATTTTTATATGAAGAGAAGCAATCAGATGCCGACTATTTGACGGTTCTTGATTGCTTCTCTTCATATCACAGGCTCTGCGACAGGTCACGTTCCGTTTTCAGGGTCTTTCCCTGACCGAGAATAGCATCCACGTTGGAGCATACCGTGCGGAAGTCTTTCTGATCGGCCTTACGGTGTTCGAGCCTAGCCTGCAATGATTTTTGCCGATCCGCCAGTTTCTGTTTTTCCTCTTTCAGCGTTTTTATGGATGGAGCTGTGCTGTCGGGAAATCTCTCTTTTATGTATTTGACGGCTTCTTCGTAAGCGGAGATCTCCGAAGCGTGTTCCTGTCGGAATTTCCTTTTGTTACGGGCATTGAGCATCTGTCCGTATACACTTTTGTTGGCGAGGTACTGCCCGGTATAATGAATCTGTTTGTTTACATCTTTAAGCTGTGTGTCCACCGCTCGCAGCGCCTTGCGGGTGTTTTTCATTGCCTGGATTCATATCCCTGCCGTGGAGATCTCCTATCCAGTGATGCAGTCAGAAGATAATGATTATTACCTCCATCGGGCACCGGATGGCAGCTATCTTTATGCCGGGAGTATTTTTATGGATTACGAGAATCATGCAGACCTGGAGGATTACAATACGGTCATTTATGGCCACAACATGAGAGATGGAAGTATGTTCGCGAAGCTGAAAAAGTTCCGTGATTCAGAGACGATGGTTCTGTGTCCATATATTTGGATTTATACGCCGGATGGGGATTTTCTTTACCGTATCTTTTCTGTCCATAGTGTGGATGCGGTTGGTGATGCTTACATGATCTCATTTGAGGATTATGGAAGTTATGCGGAATGGTATGATAAAATGACGGGTGAATCGGAAATTGATACCGAAATTACCAGTTCTGACATTGACCGTGTTGTGACATTGTCTACCTGTAATGGGAACAGCGCCACCCGGTTAGTAGTGCAAGGTGTTCTCGTGTGGCAAGGATGATAGCTCAACTGGTTCATTCATGCAAGATGTATCTGCTGATAGCTTCTGCGACACCGTCCTCCTGGTTTGACGGCAGTATATAGTCAGCTTGCTGCTTTAATGCAGGGACAGCATTTCCCATGGCGAAGCGAAGTCCTGATGCCTGGAACATACCTAAGTCATTTTCCCCGTCTCCGATACAGGCGATACATTCCTTCTGGATATGCAGATAAGAGGCCAACCTGGATAGAGCCTCTCCCTTGGACGCGTTCTTTGGAAAAATCTCTACGTAAGAACTGTCATACGCAGCAGAGAGATCTGAAAACTCTGCGAGAATTTTCTTTGTATTTCCTGCTGCATCTTTGGAAAGAAAATAAAACTGCAGTTCCTCCAGGTCGCCATCGGTATTCCGGATCGCTTTCGCCATGTTTTTAACATGTTTTGTATTTCCGGCATCTCTTCCGTAGATAAAATATCCGAGAAGTATCAGCAGATATCCCTGAACCAGATATTCATGGCTGATATGTGCAGAAATCCCCAGCCTTTCGCTGCTGCATCTGCTCAAAAGAGAGACGGCTGTGCTTTTTGAAATGGATGCAGTATAAACGGACTTCATGTTTGTACAGTCAGTAACCTGGGCACCATTTGAAGAAATAACATAACGGTATAAATCTTTCTGGTTGGACAACTGGTAGGGCAGGCAGCTCAGCGCGCGTCCTGTTGCAGGTACGATCTGAACTCCTGCCCTGGCAGCAAGCATAAGGGCATCCATGGTTTTTGCAGATATTTTGCTGTGCTGATTTAGACATGTTCCGTCCATATCAATGGCTAATAGCTGAATCATTATAAGGAAATCCACTCCTACTTCATTTATGCTTTTGGCTTTTCACACTGTAAACTGGAATTCAGAAATAGATATTAATGTCGCATCTCCGCTTATTGCAATGCGGTTGCTTCCGGGCATTCTGCACTTTAAATATGAACCATCTTTGCCACGTCCACGATCCGTCCGTCTGTATTTATCCAGAGAGAAGCATCGTAGCATTTCCCATTTTCCCAAAGATAGATATTGGGAGAGATGTAAAGATGATGTTGTCGGCTTATACTGCATAATTGCTTTATGTATTCATGATCCCGTGTCATTCTGTACTGTTTTACATCCTTCTTTTCGTATTGCGGAAAGAAAGGGGAAAACTGTATCTCCGGGAAAAAAATCAGATCACAGTCGGAAGCCGCATTACAGCTTGCCAGTGTTTTTAAATAATTTTCCTCTATATTATCCGTCATAGACATCTGTGCCATCGCAAGCTTCATTACTTCTGTCCTCTTTTAATAGGAAGTATCAACCGCTTTATCCCGCCATAGCTCACCAATAAACTGGTAATCGTCAGGCTATTATTTTGTATCCAGAATGTTTGAGTATGTCTAAAGCCTTTTGATAGTTTTCTTCTTTTAGAAAAACATAATCTGTATTGTAGGTAGACACTGCAAAAATAGAAATACCTTCTTCCGCCAAAATAGTTGAAATCTTCGCCAGTACTCCAATCAGTGAAAAATCCAAGACGCCTTGAATATGAAAGCCTTTCCAGCCATCATCACGCTGAATAACATTTGACGGAACATCTGTCGTGAGACATACAAGAGATTTTTCTTCGTCCGTTTTTCCTATAAAACAGTATTCTGCATCTATATTCACAAGTGAAAAATCTTCAACCTTACATACGGTAAATTTATCATCAAGCTTTTTTAATACCATAACCTCACCTCAACTATTTCAGCATTCTCCTCACTTCATCCAGAAATTCCTGCCGTTCCTGAGGCGTACTTGCGTCGGTGCCTCCCAGATTTTTCCATACCGCGTTCTGAAAGCCCACGATCTGAAATGTAGCGCTGATCATGGCATTATGGATGGGGTCTCCGAAAGTATCCACCAGCACATCTGTCGGTGTGGAAGATGTGGTAAAAATATAGGTCTGTGAAATATTACGAACCGGAGTAAGACCGGAAGCGCCAGTTGTATAAGCGGAACCTTCCAGCATCACCTTATCCAGAAATCCCCGCATGATTGCGGGCATGTCATACCACCAGATGGGGAAAATAAAAACAATCCTGTCCGTATCATCCAGAATCTGATTATATTTTGCCACCAGCGGATCTAAAAACTCTCCTCTGGCGTATACTGCCAGTTCTGCTTTTGACATCACCGGATTAAATTCATCCGCATAAAGATCAATCAGCTCATAATCGCCCGCTGCTTTTTCTGCTTCCTTAAGCACTGCATTGTTAAAACTCCCATCCCAGGGATGAGCATATACAATTGTTGTTTTCATCGCATAACCTCCATCTTTCCTCAACGTTCGATTTTTCATTTCCGCGAAGCAACGAGCCAGGCAGCCAGAGTCATAAAGCATCAGTCGGCAAAGCCGACACCTTATGCCATAGCTTGCACGGATATTTCTTAATATTCCCCATATTCGCACCCTATGTTGTATGCAGAGATATCGTCAATCAATGATTTTCCATTTTTTTCCTTGCGATACAGCTTTATGCGTCCGACTCCATTTCCGCCGTTCCAGAGGCGATTGTGGCGTTTGCTGCCGTCTGGGGCTTCGTAGTTGACCAAAAGCATATCCTTTTTTCTGCAGCAGACGCAGGTTTCCATGATCACCTGCCGGTTTTCCTGCCGAACACGCCACTGAATTTCGTTTTCTGTCTCCTTACAGGAGAATTTCGTTTTACAGCCGGTCCAGAATTTGGAAAAATTAAATTCATAGGATGACCCTTCATAATAAAAAGCACAGAGCAGAATCCGATTCAGTGGAACGAAGTAGATTTTGGGTCTGCCGCCGCCGATATCGAAGACGCTGTTTGTCAGCTGCTGCCCGGAAAGATTGCTGATCAGGTGATTGGAAGACAGCCATACCCATGGAGAGGTAAAGTTTCGTCCCCAGTTTTTGTCAGCATAGCCATAGCTTTTTTCCGGGAGAACCCGATAGACAACGCCGTTTAGTGTGACAGTCCCCTGATAGGTGCTTTTCATACCTTCCGCATGCCAGTACATTTCAAATGCCTTGAGGAAACGGAACAGTTTGCTGGTGCCATATCCGACATTAAAGGCAATCTGCTTATCTATTTCAAGATCCCATGACATTTCCCCGCTGTCACACATCCATTCCGGATGCGCGGCAGCGTCCTCTTTGCTTACTGATATGCTGCCGGAAAGTCTCGTATCTGATGCATAGCAATCCGCGGCTTTTACAGAGTAGGGTGCTTTCCCATGAATGCTCACATCCTTCCATGGGAAGAATCGATGAAGCTGGCAGGGCTTTTGAAACTCGGTGCTGTTTGACGCAAAGTCTGGTGTTCCCCAGCTTCCTGCTTTGACCATCAGATAGGAAGGCCGCACGTTATCAGCTTTGTTTTCCGGGAGCTGACCGAATACTGGTTTTCCCTGGGTTAAGCCAGGGTTTATAGCAAAAAATTCAATGAAAAAGGCTTTTTCTTCACCAGTGACTTCATTTATGGCAGTAAAAGAGTGCCACCACCAATCGTATCCTTTCTTTTTGAAGCTGCCCGTCAGCATATATTCATTTTTCGCTGCGTCTTTCTTTTCAAATCCCATCATGAATGCCTCGATTCTGAACTATTACATAGATTATAATCGGAACGAGATAGAAAAACAACGGGCGATTTTATGAACTGAAAAATTCATGAATTTACAGAGATGATTGTCTGGAATGGTAACCAATACTGTCCAAGTGACCGGAACGAGTGATGTGGATGTATCGGATATTTCTGACGCAGGAGAAAATGGCATAACAACTGAGGAAACGGTTACAGTGATGTTACTGCAGCGGCAGTCAATTCGTATGAAATTGATGCGGATACGCGGACGGCGACAATCACCTTCACTCTCTCTGATGGAAGCAGCCTGATCGGAATTTATGACCGGAACGAAAATTCCTATTCGTACCAGTAGAAAATGGGAATCTTCTGATTGCAGTCCGGTGAAAATCTGCTATAATGAAGGTGTCACAGGAAATCAGGAGAAAAGCTTTATGAAAAGAGACAACACGAAGCCAGACGTAAGGCTGAAAGAATTCTGGCGCGACAATGACCGTTTTGCAGACCTTTTCAATGCAGTCCTGTTTGAAGGGCAGGAGGTTCTGAAACCGGATGCATTGGAAGAGGCTGACACGGACATGTCCGGAGTCATTCAGCTAAAACAGTATGAGGAATCCCTTGTACGTGCGAGGGATGTGGTTAAGAAAACCGCATATGGTGCGGATTTTGTGATCTGGGGAATCGAAAACCAGCAGCGCATTCATTATGCATTCCCGCTTCGGACCCTCCTGTATGATGGCATGGGATATCTGAAAGAATACAATGAGATTACCAGGCATCGCAAGGAGGATTCAGAACCAAAAACAAAAGATGAGTTTCTTTCTTAGAGGCAAGGTATCCTCCCGCAAGCGGGTCCCTCCTTACCTCATTAGATGCGTAAGGAAGACCGGCTTCATCCGATTTTTTCAATTACTGTGTACTATGGAGAAAAGGAATGGGACGGACCGCTTTGTCTCAGAGATATGATTGTCGATATGCCGGAACCAATGGCAAGACTTTTTTCAGACTACAAAATGAATCTTGTTCAGGTTCGCGACAGTGGCAAATATACTTTCAATAACGAGGACGTCAAAACGGTATTTGATGTTTCCAGAGAGTTTTTTGAAGGAAATATTGAAGAAGTTAAGAAGCGGTATAAGGATAAAGAACTCCAACCTGAACTGGTTGCGGTTATTGGAAAAATCACGGATTCAACGTTTCTTATGCAGAAGGGCAAGCGTGGAAGGAGGCCGATAAATATGTGTACAGCTTTGGAACAATGGGTATCAAAGGAGTTTGAAAAAGGTGAAAAACAGGGAAGTATGCAACGCGACAGGGAACTGATCCTGAAATGGACGAGGGCTGGATATAAAACATCAGAAATCGCTGACCTGCTGGGTTTTACGGAAGAAGAAGTACGCAGAGTGCAGGCTGAGAAATAGCCTGGCAATCATTTGATGAAATCGATCAATAGCTTCACAAGAACCGTCTTGTTTATACAGGGCGGTTTTTGTTTGAACGTTTATCAAAAGAAGATCGAATTCAAAATCAGGAAGGGTTATGCTGATGGAGCAGATTATTGAGGCCGGAGGAAAAGGCGTTCAGGTAAAGGATGGCGATGCTGCAGAAATAATTCGCTGTCTGCAGGCAGTGGTGCTGTTGGAAAAGCTGTTTGGAGAAAATATTCCCGGCAGCCGCTTTGAAGCAGGAAAAGTTATGGGTGGTAAGAAAAAGCAGAAGCAGATTGAAAAGAGGATAGCAGGACTTCATAG
>JAJQEO010000012.1 GCA_021201665.1 Lachnospiraceae bacterium
TGCCAGCGCGAAGAGGTGTGCGGATGTGATGGTGAGGGAGATTTGTCGCTGGAAGAACGGTAGAACGTATGGTAAAACTGATAATTAAGCAGTTTGCAAATTCTTGGAAGTGTGAGAAACTGAAAGGAGAACATCATGCATCAGTTTTTTTCGAGTAAAAAAATATCGGAACATCTGTATATTATTTATGAAAGCTACTGTGATACGAGCAGTCTTACACTGGGGCTTGCGGTCGGGGAAAAATACGCGGCCCTCATTGACAGCGGGCTGGGTGCTGTAGACGGCCTGCGCAGCTATGTGGAAACGCTTACAGATAAACCGGTTCTATGCCTTGTTACGCATGGACATCCGGATCATGCCGGCGGTGCCGTACAATTTGATCGTATATACATGAATGCCCTTGATGGGCCGGAACTGAAGTGGGGCCTGACAAAGGAGAGAAGGCTGGGAGATCTTGTTGATTTTTCAGATAATGACCAGGAAGTGCTGGATTACGCGAAAAAACATTGTGTTGACTGCACGGATTTTCATTATGAGAATATGGAAGACGGAATGAAATATGATCTTGGAGGCGTAACACTGGAGGTTCTTGCCATGCCTGGACATACGCTTGGTTCTGTTGCAATCCTCAACCGTGCGGAGCATTATATTTTTACCGGGGACGCGGTCAGTGAGACACTTATGCTGACCGGATATGAACGTGAAAGGATTGAATCAAGCCGCAGAGCTCTGTCAGGGATGGTATCCATATGTTCGGAAATGGGAAATCCTGTAATCTGGGCAGCTCACTATGCAGAACCGGTTCCACTTCAGCTGGCTGTCGATCTGCGGGATGCCTGTAGTGATATTTTAAATGGGGATGTGGCAAACGACACCAGAACCCATTTTAAATTTGCAGAGATCAATGACCCGGATATCGTTCTCTATAAACATATAAAAAACAGTGTTGCGGTAACGTATAACGAAGTCGTAGTCAGAAAGGGGACTCCACTGTCTGTTGATTGACGAAAGGGTACACCGAGCCTATAATAATTGATACGGTGAGAGCAGCGAGACCGCAGAAAGGAGCACAAAACTATGAGCAATGTAATGGAATATTTAAATGGTTCTTCGACAGTGAAAAAGAGAGAACTGGTGCTTGGAGTCATTGCAAGCCTTATGACCGGCGTGGTGATCGGCACATATGCAGCACGTCCAAAACACCATCGTCATCCACATGGAGCACCGGAGTGTCCGCCACCGCCGATGCCGCCACATGGGTCGAATGAGCGTCCGCCGATGCCGCCCAGAAAGCAGTGTGATCCGGGTAGACGTCCGCCGTATGACGAATGACGGTGAAAGACCTGGCATGAGTGCTTTTTTTCTTTCATCGACCAAACGCGAAGCGATTTTGATTGTCGATGCTCTGTGCTGGCTGCTGTCTTTATAGCGCAGATTTATAGTTATATACAGGCCGTATGATGTCGTTGATAGCAGCCGTTTCACTGATTACTTCAGCGATTTCTCTGACTGTCCGATATGCAAATGGAGCCTCATCCAATGTGTCTTTACAGATACTCGGAGAATAGATGCCTTTCATCTCTTTTTTAAAATCGGAGACGGTATAATGGGAGGCGACATCTTCACGTTTCAAGATTCTTCCGGAACCGTGAGGAGCCGACATATTCCAGTCTTCGTTACCTAGGCCAGTTGCAAGAATAACGCCGTCCCTCATGTTGATTGGGATAATGAGTTTTTCGCCTTCCTTTGCAGAGATGGCTCCTTTCCTGAGAACCGGTTTTCCACAATAGGACTCAGAGGCAGGTTCTACGTAATTGTGGACGCAGGTGTACTGATTCAGAATTTTCCACTTCATTCCCTTGCAGATTTCGACAATCATGATTTCGCGATTCAGTGAAGCGTAATCCTGTAGAATCCGAATGTCGTCAAGGTACTCCTGCAGTAAAGTGTCTGTAATGGCGGTGAGTTCATAAGGGAGATGAATTCCCTGACTGTTAAGCTGCCGCTGGCCTGCTGACAGATAATAATCTGTTACCTCTTTCCCAGGATGGCGGCTTCCCGAATGGACGACAAGATATTGTTTCCCATCTGATCCGATATCTGATTCTATAAAGTGGTTGCCGCCGCCGAGTGTTCCGAGACTGCGCATGGCTTTATCCAGATTGATATGTCTGGCACAGTGCAGGGAATCAAAGCCAAAATTATCTGCATTGTGGTGCGGCTTTTCTCTGAGACGGAAACCGGAAGGGATTTTTTCCCGGATGATCGTATCCATTTTTTGAAAATCTTTGAAGTTCCCTTTGATCTCAGCTATGGTCATGCCGCATCCCACATCTATGCCGACTACACATGGGAGGACAGTATCTTCGATGGTTTGTGTCAGACCTATCGGGCCGACCTTTCCGGCATGAACATCCGGCATGACACGTATTTTGCACCCTCTGCTTGCAGGGTTATCGCATAAAGCCTGTATTTGGGCACGAGCATATTGGTCAATACCTGTTTCTGCATTTTTTGTGTTATATATGAGCGCGGATGTGTAAGCTCCGTTAATCGTTTCCATGTACAAAGTCCTTTCTGTTTATATGTTTTACAGGTGGATCAGCTGTCCCCAAACCAAAACACTTTTCCTTTCGGCGGAAACGGCAGCCGATTCCCTTTCGGTATCAGGTATGCGTGTTCGCGGGGAACGTGCAGGGACTCTTCAATGTAGCCGTCTGTGATGACCAGGATCGGCGCATCTTTTGGGAAGTCCTTAGCCTGCAGCAGCTTCGTGATGCCGGGCTGCAGGATGGTGCCGCCCCGGCCCGTGACTTCGACTTTTCCTGCGATATCTTCGGGTTTGAGATATCCCTTATCATATGCGGCAGCATCACAGAATACGACCCTGACCAGAGGAACCTCTTTTGCTGTTGCGTAGCTGGCAATCGAGCCGAGCGCTTTACCCAGAAGATGCGGTGACATAGAGCCGGATGTATCGACTACGACACCAAATGTGCGGCTCATTTCATCAATCTCCTGTGGCACCGTGCGCGGCCGCGGGATATCAGGTGTGGAGCTTTGCCGCCGGCTGGGGCGGACGTAGGTGCGATGATTTTCCAGAGAGGGAAATTGTTCATCAAACCATCGGCCCAGTTCTACATCCCAGGGGATGGGCGGCATCGACAGCGCGTAAATTTCTTCGATCAGGCCTGCCGGGATCAGGCCGCGGCTATTCATGTTGTGATATTCGAGACCTTCCCGCAGGGCGTTGCGATAGAATTCATCCAGTGTGATGCCCTCATGCAGTCCGCCAAAAGATGGCATATCTCCGCCAAGGATATCGCCTTTTTTATAGCCGCGGAATGTCCCGCGCCGCAGATACTTCCTGATGTCTTTTTCAATCCGGTCATAGATGGCTTCGGCGGACATCCCGGCCAGATCCTCATCATACAGCAGGTCTGAGGACGGCATAGTTCCAATCTGCATTTCGACCAGCCATCCGTTGATGACATAATCGCAGGCAACATTCCATAGATAGGGGTTCCTTCCATTCATGCGTTTGTGGTGCATCAGCCCGGCATGGAGAAATTCATGTGCCAGGATAAATTGCCATTCTGATTCGGAAAAGCCGCAGGCGGGATTGACATAGATTTCCCCTCTTGTGGCATCAACCGCAGCAATCTCGATCTCATTTCGGATGCAGAAAGAGGTATCTTCGATGATTTTGAACGAGGCCGCCATGCTTCCGAGAAGCGGGTAGGAGCTGATAAACCATCGCGCTGCTTTTTTGACCTCGGTGTCTTCCTTTTCGTCATACAGATATCCGCTGACTTCACTGATTGTACTGGAAGTCAGGTGCGCCAACGCATAGTGAAACCGCTTCACAAAAGGGTTGCTGCCAGAAGAACTCTGCCCAATGCGGCCCGAAAACGGTTTGTTTTGGCTCGAAACCGTTTTGCTCTGCCCCGAAACGGCTTTGCCCTGACCAGGGCCATTTTGGGCGGACACGCTGTAATCTGCAGGATGCTCCAGTCCGTGCATATCCATATGGGTGCGGGAGCTTGTCCCATAGGTCTGATTCTCACCAGATTCGCCGAGCCAGAGCAGATGTTCGTATATTTTTTCCTCACTGTTCAGCTTGATCTTGTATTCATCTGCAGGATCGGGACAGGTGGGCAGTCCGATATGGATGTCAATCAGAAACCGCGAGACATAGATATCGCAGGCTTTGTTCCATAAAGCCAGGTTTCTCCTGGCATTGGGGCCTGTGCAGACGGATTCCGGGATATACGCTTTGTCGAAATGCCCGAAAGCCAGATGCAGCAGGCAGTGGGCCAGTGTAAAGACCCACTCATCAGGACTCAGGCGGCATTGTGCATTCACGTAGATATTTCCATTTTGTTCTACGCTGGCAGCACTCTGTTTGTCATAGACATACTTCTGCGCCAGATGGATTTCCCCTTCCAGCATGTGAAACAGGGTGTTGCCATTCAGCTTTTCCCATCCATTCAGAAAAACCCGGATGTACTGGGGAATCTGATTCTCCCGCGTATATTGGTAGCGGTAATAATTGTACAAGCTTGCCATTAGTTAATTGCCATCCTTTCTGGACACGCTGTTACTGATCAGCCGGGGCATGTCGCGAATGACTTCAACAAGAAACCATTCCGGCAGGGTATCTCGGTCACCGGATGAGACTACCATCTGGGCAATCTCGAAATTAATTGCAGAAAGCTCTTTGATCATTCCTTTTGCGCGGTAAATGAAAGAAAGCATTCCGCCACTGATTTCCTGTTTGCTCTTAGGCAGTTCACGGCAGAGCTTCGCCCGGAAGGACTGTGCAAGAAAATAAAGCACATCCCTTTCTTCAGGATTCGATGGCCACTTTGCTTTCTGGGTGATGATTTCATCCAGAAGATGCGTATTTTTCAGCTGTTTTGTAAAAGCGAGAAACATACCTGCGTGGGATGGGGACAGCATTCCGTAAGTCAGAACGCGCAGCGTTTCCTGCGGGATATCCTTCTCTCCGGCGTGATACTCCTTCAGGGCGTCGCTTAACATATGCCAGGATCGCGGCGTTGAGTATGGTTCTTCCGTTTTTGGCGGTTCAGAGAAAAGGTGATCTGGCCGCTGCGAAATGTAGTCGGTGACCCACGGATGGATACCGGCGTCATAAGCCCATGAAAGCCACTGGCGGGTATCTGTTTTCAGCTGTACATGAAACATACGGTTGATCAACGCGGAAGACATGGTCTTAACGATGGCGGAATCCTGTGTGCGGTTCCCGGCACCGATCACGACGCTCCCTTCCGGCAGGTGGTATTCACCGATCCGTTTCTCATGGATCAGGCTGTAAAACGCTCTCTGCACATCCTGTGAGCAGGCATTAAGTTCATCAAGAAAAAGCACATACGGCTCTTTCCGGGCAATCATTTTCGGCGGCAGAAACGTGCTGACATCGTCCTGGATCTGGGGGATACCGATGATATCCTCCGGAGCCAGCTGGCTGCCGAGCAGCGAGACGCACGGCAGCCCCACTTCCTCAGCGAACTGTTCCACGAGTGCCGACTTGCCAATCCCCGGCGCGCCCCAGATAAATACCGGGCGGACCGGAGCTACATTTAATAAAACATCTGATAAACCGTCCGGTGTGACGGTAACTGGTAAATTCATAGATAATCCTTTCCTCTTATTTTCTCGTTGTATTGTTTCTTCCTATTAATATGCCGCACTTTGGCACGCGGAATATACTTGTCACAATGCTGGCAGTAGCCGCTGTGGCAGGCATTCCGTCCCTTCTGGCACGAACCAAACGATTCGTAGTATTTGCACGGGGTTTCTCTTAATTTAGCCATGGAAATTTCTCCTTACAGGTGTTATCTGTATGGAAGGGCGGATTTCTTTTCCGGCTTATGATGGGGCGATGAGGCAGAAGACGATTTTGGCGACAGGCCGGGTGCGGCTTTAGCCATAAAAACTCCCTCACCGGGTATGCCCTCTCGCTGGGCTATGCCCCTCGCCGGGTGGTATCCCACACTTCGTGCGGGATATTCCCCAATCTTCGATTGTGGGGCGCGGGTATCCCACGCTTCGCATGGGATTACCATGTTTGGTCCTGCACATAAAAATAACACCTCTGTGGAGGTGCTGACAGTCGCCTTAGGATTTTATCGAATCCGAAAATAAGGACAGGAGTATAAAAATCTGTTCACATGAAATGCGTATCAGAGAATAATAGCAGGATTTGATGATATTACAAATTATGTACTGCACAGTACCTTCCCAGTTACGAGATACAGTCCTGAGTAGTTACCAAATCACTTACCAGATTATAATGCCGCATTTACAGTGGGGGCAGTCAGACCTCGGTTTGTCGTTATAAAATTGTTTGCAGAATTAACAGTGTTCGTCATGATTGCCTCCTTTCTGAATACAGCTTAATGGTTACATAAAAGCCAGATTTGACTGCCAACAGTATAATGACTGTTTTTGTTTGTGTCAATAGCCAATTTTATTTTTTTGAACTCCTTTCTGAACGCTCCTTTGAGCTTTTGCAGGTTCTTTGATAGAAAATTGATAATGTTGGTAAAATGAGAGATTTATTTACCCTGACGGAATTACAAAGAAAATAGATCGCGTTATAATGCAGATATAGATGAGCGAGGCAACAGCAAAACGGAATGAGAGAGGAGCTGAGAGTTATGCATGTATATTTTAAACGCTATTGTGAGCCGCTGCCTGGCAGCACTCACCGCTGCTGGTGCCGCTGATGCGGCACTGCAGAATGGGAGATCTATTTCCGCGAAGCAGCGGGCCAGGCAGCCGGAGTTATAGGGGCACTGAGTGCCGGCAACACCTGCACTTTGCTCTCCGCTGTCACTCCGGCCGTTGCTAAACGTCTGCCATCGACAGGCCGGTATCCCTTATGAGATACCATAATCTTGTGGAAATAGATTTCTTAAAGGTATATAGTATTGACATGACCCGTGAGTGAAGGAGGAAGACATCATGAAAGATGCAACAGAAACATTAACCGATGCGTTGGGGGCCAGCGTGGCTGGCGGCGCACTCGGTGCTTCTATCGGCGGCAGTGTTTCGGCTGTCTTTGGTCCTGTCGGCAATGTCTCCGGTGCCGCTGTAGGCGGCCTGGTTGGTTCTGCCGGCGGCGCCCTGCTTTCGCTGTGCTCCAGTCTTTTTGACTGAGCACGGCCTGATGATGCACAGAGCCGGGGAAGGCATATCTCATGCGAAGCGTGGGATGCCTTCTGGCGAGGGATAAACGGATGTCCACGGGACATTCAGTGCCACGGATGGGGTGAGAGGACTCCCCTATCAGAGGATTCCCCTATCCGATGGAATCATATTTAAGATGCAGAAAGGAGGCAGGATCGTGGATGCAAGGATTGCGCTGGTACGCAGGAGCTACGGTGAATATGACGACAGCATTTTTCCTGATGATTACTATAGGATTCCGGGTGTCCGCTGCTATCAGGATGTGGATGCAGTCAGAAGGTATGCGTATGAACGTATACTTACCTACAGGGGGCAGACGGTTGAACTCTATGTGAATGGAGGAATGGCAGTTGAACTTCTTTTAGCGCTGCAGGCAGCGGTAAAGCTCAACATCAAAGTGATTGTCTGCCACAGGGATAACAGTACGCATGAATTTCGCAGACAGCAGCTGATATGGAAACCGATTGACCACGATGACTGTGAAGCAGGTAAAGAGGAAGGGCCATTCTTTTCATTATGCGGAGAACGGCATTTTGGAATGTCAGACACAGCAATTTTTGAGAATGTGCCTTCCGAATGCGTGTTTGACTTTGCCTGGCAGGAGAAATGTGTACGCGAAGCACTGACACCTTACAGTCATAAACAGGTGAGCATTGCTGTTACGGGATTGAAACCGCTGCTGATCAGTGTTTTAAACGTAGCCTGTGACCTGGATATCCAGATTACATGGCTGCATTATGACAGCGACCGGGAGGAGTATTTTGCTCAGCCCATGGATAAAATCATTCTTTAAGCAGCCAGAAAGGAGATGAATTGAATTTATGAAGAAATCACCAGGTTGTTGCTCGATTTTCTCACCCTGTCCGGGCAAAGGGTTGACCTGTATGGTCTGCCCGTTCTCACGGATGCGCTGATGTGTATCCCCAAGGCACCGATGCACAGAGCCGGGTAAGGGATTTTGCGGCTAAAGCCGCACTCGGGTCTACGCTTCGCTCCGATTTTGTTAAAGCCAGTTTTGTCAGTATTCCTGATGGATGGTTTTTCGTTGTAAATTTATAAGTGCCCGATTACAAGGAGGATGATTCGAATGAAGAAAGTAAGTGCAATTCTGTGTGAGGCGCTTGGCGCCAGCACTGTCGGCGGTTCCCTTGGTGCATCTATTGGCGGCAGTGTTTCTGCTGTTTTTGGCCCCGTCGGCAGTGTATCCGGTGCTGCTGTCGGCGGGCTGGTCGGGTCAGTTGGTGGTGCTGTGGTTTCTCTGGGCTCTAATCTCTCCGAGTGAGCCCGGAGACACAGCCGGGAGGATTTACAGCTTTACAGAAAATAGCTTTGCAGAAAAAATTGTGCCATTTTATGGATTTTTGTGGCAAAAAAGGCCGAGTTGTGTTAAAGTTGCCTTATTATGTGGGAGAGCAGATACTTATGACGAAAAAAATAAGGATTATGACCGCTGCTTATAAAAATATTGAATTAAGCGGGGCAGACGCCAAAAATGTACGGGGCTTTTTTGCGGACTTGGACAGGACGGACAGTATCCTGCACAATCATACGGAGGAAGGCGCTGATATTTATCGGTATCCAAAGATTCAATATAAGGTTTTGCATGGGACACCGATGATTGTTGCGGCGGAGGAAGGGATTCGGAGTATTCATCCGCATTTGATGGAGCAGACTTCCCTTCGGATCGGCAGCAGGGTCTACTCGGACACGGCACTTGACATTCATTTGTCCGAGCGTCCGGTAGGGGACAGCCGCGAGGTAAAAAGCTATCGGTTTTTGACACCCTGGCTGGCACTCAATCAGAAAAATTATCAGCTGTATCGGAAGGCATCGGAGGAAGAAAAGGAAGCGATTCTGACACGGGCATTGATCGGGAATCTGCTGTCTTTGTGTAAAGGTTTTCAGGTGACGGTAGAGCGCAGACTGGAGGTCACACTCGATCTGGACAGCAAAAAAGTGCTTTATGAACGGAATCCGATGGAAGGATTTACTGGCCGCTTCAAGGTGAACTGCTGCATCCCGAACCTGCTGGGGATAGGGAAAGGTACGGCCAGAGGCTTTGGTACCGTGTCGCTGACAGGCGATGAAGAAAAGGATGAAACCAATTAAGAATTTTTGATACGGTGCCGCCGAGACCGATGATGATGAAAAGAATAAAATCAATTAGGAGATTTTGGTATGGACGAAGATCCGACGGGAAGATATGAGATTGGAGATGGTGGGATGAGAGCAGAGCGGGAAACCATGCTGGCTGCATGGCTGATCAACACGGACCGGCTGTTTACGGAGGGCGTGACGGCATTTGTTCAGAAGTATGGGGAGGTTTTGGACAATTATCTGGATGTGGACGTACTTCTTGCAATTCTGGCCGGTGATGAGAAATATGCTGCGGAAAGGAGCATTGTGAATGAGTCGCTGGAATTGTCCCTTTGCGAGTCAGAAAAGAAAGAAAAACTTACTTCGGTAAAAAACCTTACCAGTGTTTTTTCAAGGGTGACGGCGTTTGATGATCAGAAGACTGTAAAACGGTATTATCCGTTGGCATGTGAGAGCGTAGATACCGCCTTTCCAATAGAAAGATCGTCCGTGGAGGAAAGCGGTCTTACAGAATTGGCGAAGGGCTTTGGCGAAGAACTCCTGACCCTGAAGGACTCACCGCCGGATACCTGGGAGAAGTTTATTATCGTATTTGATTCTCTTGCAAGAAAATATATGTGGTGTATCACGGCTTCTGACTATGAGGGAGAAGATATCTCTCTGTACAACCAGTCAAGGATTGCGGCTGCAATCGCGGTGTGCATGATGAAAAGTTCTGACAGGGAAAGACCTTTTAAACTGGCGCTCTGTGATTTCTCCGGCATACAGAAGTATGTATTTGCGGTGGCGACGGTCAGTGAGTCCGGCGTCGCAAAACGGCTCCGTGCGCGCAGCTTTTATGTCGATATCACGGTATCTGTTATTTCACAGGTGATCATCGAGAGGTTCCAGCTGACCCAGAACCATATCCTGCTGCTTACAGGCGGTAAGTTTTATCTGCTGCTTCCCAATACGGAGGATTCCGACGACATATTAGACCGGATTGAGCAGGAGATGGAGACGCAGTTTTATGAAAACTTCAAAGGCAAAGTGGCGATTCATCTTGTATGGCTTACGATTGGCAGCGAGGGTCTGGAGAAGTACAGCGATTCGGTGCTGAAGCTCTCCCGAATGCTGAGCGATAAAAAATCCTGTGGATTCCATCATGTTCTGGCAGATGAGGACGGGTGGGCAGAGGACCGGTTCGTTCTGGAAAATGACCTGTCAGGAAAGAGAATCTGCACATCCTGTGGAAGTGAACTGACAGATCTGGAACACCGGTATTGTGAGAATTGCCGAATGCAGACAGAGATTGGCGGGAAGCTGCCGAAGATCAGATATATCTCTTACTACAGGGAAAAACGCAAGGACACGTATCCGATCTATGGCGGCTACAGCATCGGCCTCTGGAGCGAGCTTCCAGAGGATGAAGCGTTTCTGGTGGAAGAACTGAACCGCGATTCCGGGTATAAAAAAACGGCGGGAATGCCTGTACGGACAAAATATATGGCGAACCATATTCCTGCGGATGCGCATGGCGAGGTAATGACATTTTCTGATATTGCTGAATGCGCTGCAGGGAGGAAAAGACTGGCGGTATTGAAGGCAGATGTAGATAACCTGGGATACCTGTTTGCGGACGGGCTGCGCAGAGATGGCAGACACTATGGAACTATTTCAAGAGTGAATACCATGTCCAGGTTTCTGGAAATATTCTTTTCCGGCTATATCAATCATCTCATCACGGAGCGGAAGGAATATCGGAATGTGTATAGTGTTTTTTCCGGAGGAGATGATCTGTTCCTGATCGGCCCCTGGGATATCATGCCGAAGCTGGCTGTGGATATCGCAAGGGATTTCCGAAGATTTACTGCGGAGAATCCTTCACTGACGATTTCAGCGGCCGTGAGTGTGTTTCATCCCAAAGAACACATCGCGAATCTGGCGGAGATCAGCGAGCGGACCCTGAAAGGCGTGAAGGACGAAGCGGATCCGGCCATATATCCGGAAAAGAGCGGCCGGGACGGCGTTAGCTTTATGCGGAATAAGTACTCGTGGGAGGATTTGCGGACACAGCTTGAGACAGGGGACAGACTATCCAGGTTATTATCTGATAAACAGCTGGATACTGGAATGCTTCGAAGAATCGGTACCTACAGCAGGATGTATCGGAAATTCCTCGCTGATAACGATGTGATGTCGCTGATGTTTGAACCACTGTTTCATTATGACAGGCAGCGCAATTATGGCGATGTCACTGCAAAAAGCCGGAAAAGTGGAAACGAAGACCTTCGGTGGTTTGTAGAAAAGTACGTTCCGGAGCTTACAGAGAATGCAGCGGACAGCCGGTATAAAAAGAAAAAACTGTATTTTGCGGAAGCAGTCACACAATACGCAATGGATAAATCAAAGGAGGAGAGGAACTAATGGCGGGTTTTAATCAAAACAACAAGCGGTTCAACCAGGCCGGGTATGGCGGCAATCAGCAATCGCGGGCATCATTGCCGGCCGGGTATTTAGCTGGGGGATACTATGATGTGGTACAGGGAGAAAAGGTTTTGAAAAAAGACTACATTGTAAAGTATCCGGAAGAGATCGCCCGTGCACTTTCAGACAGGGAAGAATCCAAAAACAATAAAAGAAATAAGCGCAGCCAGATCCGCAAATTTTATGATTACACGCTTCGGATTAATGATCTGCTCGTCAGGAAAGCTGGTAACTTCACCCTTGTGGAGGGAGAACTGAACCGTCTGATTCCCTTTGTGAAATATGCAGGCAGTAGGGATACGGTATCAGACCTGTTTGTGAACTTTATAGTAAAAAATATTTCTATGATAAAGAATGCGGATGATATGAGAGCCTTTGTAAAGCATTTTGAAGCACTGGTTGCATATTTGCCGAAAGAGAAAAACTGAGGAGGTTACGAAAATGAAGCTTAAGAAAATCTGTATGTATGAAGGAACAGTCAGGCTGCTCACGGGTCTTGCCATCCGTGGAGCCAATAATGAGCTGAGCATCGGCGGAGCCGACAGTGAGGTGATTAAGAATCCTGTAACAGGTGAACCTTATATCCCAGGCTCCAGCCTGAAAGGGAAAATGCGTTCGCAGCTGGAGAGACGGGATGGCGCGAAAAACAAACGTGGTGAGCTGGAAATCTCGAAACCCTGCGGCTGCGGCCGGTGTACGATTTGCAGACTGTTTGGGGCTCATATGAATCCGGGAGCAGCTTCTGCGCCTACGCGGATTATTGTCAGAGACTGCGTCTTAACGGATGAAGCCAGAGGAATCATTGATGCGATGCCGATAGAGAGTGGCAGCTATCTTGAAGTGAAAGCTGAGAACCTGATTAAGAGGGACAGCGGGACTGCGGAATCCCCCAGATTTATGGAGCGTGTGCCTGCCGGATTGTCATTTGGTACACAGATTATCCTTCAGGTGTTCGAGGGAGATAATGAGGATGAATTCAAAAGCTATATAGAGGATGGACTGAGGCTGGTAGAGCTTTCCTATCTCGGCGGCAGTGGCTCAAGAGGCTACGGACAGGTAAAATTTGAGGGAAGCTGGAAAGACGTAGAGGTGTAAATATGCAGTTGTATCGTGCGGTGATTCGTCCGGTCGCGTCATTTTCTTCACAGCTGCAGAGTGACACGCTGTTCGGCACTTTCTGCTGGAGTTACAAATATTCCTGCGGCGAGGAAGCACTTGGAGAGCTTCTGCAGGTGATGAAAAGTGGAGAGCCCCCGGTGATCTTTTCAAATGCGTTTCCGTCTGGTACTGTCCCGATGCCTCTGGGAATTTATGATAAGTCGGCTGATCTTGAAAATATAAAAACGAAAAATGCCAGGAAAGCGGCATACCAGAATCGTAAAAAACTGAAATCAGCCGGATACATAAAACGGGAATGGTTCGAGCGAATCCAGCGGGGAGATTCAGACGGTTTTACAGTGGGCCTGCAATCAGATTCCATCCAGGAACAGACGGTTATACACAACATGGTCGTCAGAGATTCCGGACAGGTAGAAAATGTAGACGGAAGCGGAAGCTTGTATGAGGAAGATGAATTCTATCCAACCAGAGACATTCTTTATGATATATACATTTTATCCTCTCTGGATGCAGAGTTGCTAAAAAAAACTGTAGAAATGATGCTTCTTTTAGGTATAGGCAAGAACAAATCTACAGGAAAAGGGGCTTTTGAACTGATGGATTGGAAAGAAGACAGCTTTTCCATTCAAAACGCCAATGCCTTTATGGCACTGTCAAATTTTGTGCCGGCAAAAAATGATCCAACAGACGGCCGTTATAAAATACTGATCAAGTATGGAAAGCTGGATCGGGAATTTGCATCAGAGGAAATTCCGTTCAAAAAGCCGATACTTTTCTTTCAGGCCGGAGCATTATTCCGTACAGACGAGGTAAAACCGTTCTATGGAAAATGCCTGGAACAGGTATCAGTAAAAAGAGAGGTTGTGACAAATGCATATACGATAGCGGTTCCTGTTTGTCTGGAGGTTGAAAGGAGTTCTTAAGATGAAGATAATTGCGGCATTTTTGGGAAGGGAAATAGTTGAGGTTGACGATATGTTGTGCTATTAATGAGCGATATGACACGATATATTGTAAAATCGAATTATAGGTATTTTCTTGACGTGTAAGGAAAACGGATCCAATAAAACAAGGATTGAGACAATTGTAAAGATATTCTATTAATATCTTCTTCTTTCTAGTAAGGAAAACGGATCCAATAAAACAAGGATTGAGACGCCCGCTTGATACTGCTGTAGCCAGAGCAAGACCGGCTGTAAGGAAAACGGATCCAATAAAACAAGGATTGAGACAAAATTCTTTAACTGGTCATTGATGATAGTATTGAAATCGTAAGGAAAACGGATCCAATAAAACAAGGATTGAGACAATATTGGTTTTGAACTCATTCCTTTTTGCTATCTTCATGTAAGGAAAACGGATCCAATAAAACAAGGATTGAGACGTAAAACAGTTTGCCCTCTTTGCCGACAGTCTGGAAAGTAAGGAAAACGGATCCAATAAAACAAGGATTGAGACTCTGGAACTGGATCTTGATGGCGTTCATCATACCTCATGTAAGGAAAACGGATCCAATAAAACAAGGATTGAGATCGCTTCCTGTCCTCGTCCGTCCACTGAGCCCGCCTTATGTAAGGAAAACGGATCCAATAAAACAAGGATTGAGATAGTGTTCTGAGTAGACTTAAGCCGTACCCGAACACCATTGTAAGGAAAACGGATCCAATAAAACAAGGATTGAGATC
>JAJQEO010000081.1:0-16229 GCA_021201665.1 Lachnospiraceae bacterium
CATTCGAGCTGATATCCGCTCCTGACGTCACGGTCACGGTAATCGTCGTGCCGGATATCGTATAAGCGTCCGTAGAATCCGTGCTTATCGCCATCTCCTCACTGACTGCCAGGATCCCGTCCTCCAGGCTCTCCGTCTCCTCGTCCGTTTCTTCTTCCATACTATCCGTTTCCGAGATGATCACGGCGGCATCCTCTTCGTCCAGGTCCGCCACCATAATCGCGTCAGCGGACAGACCCCTGGCTGCATCTTCAACGATCTGCGCCGCTTCCGCATCGTCCGCGTCTTCCGTCGCAGATATCTCAGCTGCGGCCGCTTCCTCCGTCGCAGACGCTTCCATGGATTCCGCCGCAGCGCTATCTTCGGCCGCGCTTTCTGTCTCTGCGGAAGTCTCATCCGCCGTGCTTTCCCCGGCCGCGGTCTCAACCGTCTCATCGGATGAAGTCCCGGTCTCCGCTGTCTCATCAGACGATGTGGTCTCCGTCTCCACATCCGCCACGGAGGAATCGTCCGATCCGGTCCCGGTATCCTCCGCCATGTCAGACGCTTCACCCTGGACCTCCTCAATCCCTTCAACCGTAATGCCGCCGGAGTCTTCCTGTGTTTCCCCGCTTACGGCCACATCGTCCCCGTCCTCCACCAGGATCTCCTCCGACTCGGAAATCACAATCGTACCGTCCGACAGCACATCCTCCGCGCCGGCCGCCGAATACTGGGACGTCAGCATCGTGGCTGCAAGGACAAGTGCCAAAAATCTTTTTCGGTTTTTCATATTTCTTCTCCCTTCTTCTGAATCTCATTTAAATCTTTGTCTGATTCATCCTTTAAAGCTTCGTCACTCCATACCGCGACCATAATGAGCTTCTCATTCTTTTTAAAAGTCCACCTGGGTATCAGGGCTTCCTCCTCGAAGAGGAACGGCTGGAGGAGGCCGTCCTTCTTTATGTCTCCTCCGCCGTGATAGCAGCCGTCATTGCAGTACCAGAGCATTTTCCCGTCCACCGTCACGCGCATCTTCCATCCGGCGAACCGTTTCCCCTCTGCCGAAAAATAATTCGGAGCAAGTGCTTTTGCCCCGTCATTCGGCCAGATGGTACCGTCCCGAAATTCCATATTGCCGCTCGGAAGCTCCTTTAATTCCCCCTCCAGCTTTTTTTCCCTGATCAGGATCGAATATTTTTCCTCCGAGGGGCGTATACCGCTGTTATAGTAAACACGAAAAGGATTCTTCCCAAAGCTGTGCTTCTCCCCGGTCAGCATCGCCGGGGTAATCCAGTCCGTGCAGATTGTATCGACACCAGATTCCAGAAGCTTCTTTGCATAGTCCACGTCATTCTGGACAGTGTAGCACAGAATCGAAAGCCCGGCTTCCTTCAGCTTCCGAACACTGGCCGGTTTGGCCAGATTCGCCCGGATCGCCACCGCGCAGATCCCATGCTCCCGGCAAAACGCGATAATCTCGTCCAGCTTATCCATATTCTTGCCCACCAGATACTGATAGTATTTGAAATGATGGACAGAATCAATATCAAAAAACATCTGTCTGGAATAGACCTGCACCAGAAATCGCTCATCCAGCGTCTTTTCATCCTGCTCAAAATCCTCCAGAAGTGCCCGAACGCATCGCTGCGCTTTCTCTCCGGTCACTTCGTGGAAATCAAGTTCAAACAGCCAGGGCTGATCCTTCACCATCTGATAAAACTGCCTGGCGTCCATGATCTCATCGCCATGAACCTTCATGCCCATGATCTGAGTGTAAGTCATTTTCCTGAAGGAAGGAGAATACACAAACCCGGTGTGCCTGCAGTTGGCCTCCGTCCAGCCGTGGCAGAGAACCAGCCGCCCATCCCAGGTGCAGGACAAATCCACCTCATAATACTGATAGCCGTTCGCGATCCCATTCTCGAGTGCCGCGCGCGTATTACAATAGGTATGCCCCTGATAGCCGCCAAAGGCATGCGCCATCAGCGGGTATTCAAACATCGGGCATCTCTGGTCTGTCTGGTCTGTCTTATCTGGTTCCGAGATTGTTCTTGATCTGAGTTGTTGAAATCTCCGGCGTCCTCGGGAGATACAGCACTTCGCAATATTCTTTAAGGAAATCAAATTTACCCTCCCAGTCATCTCCAATCACAAACGTATCAACTCGGAATTCCTTCACATCCGACACCTTCTGCTCCCAGCTCTCCTCCGGGATCACCAGATCCACATAGCGGATCGCTTCCACCATCTGTTTCCTTTCCTCATAGGAAAAATAGCACTTTTTCTGCTTTTCCTTCCAGTTGAATTCATCGGTAGACAAGGCCACGATCAGGTAGTCCCCCGCTTCCTTCGCCCGCCGAAGCAGATTTATATGCCCATAATGCAGCAAGTCAAATGTTCCATACGTAATTACTTTTCTCATAATATTTTTTCTCCCATATGATATCGCTGCCTGATTTTAAAAGCCTTCCGAACTGCCTGATCCATCTCCTCTGCAGTCGTGATGATGGAAATCCTGGATTTATACTGCCTGCCCAGAAGCTCCGCCGCATGCTTCTTTTGCTCCTTTGAGGAAACCGCGATCACGCTGCTGCGCTTTGCCGCATAACATACGGCATCTTTTAAAAAGCTTTCTCCGGCAGCGATTTTATCCAGAACCGAATCCTGCAAAAACAGCATCAGCGTCGCCCTCATCTCAGAAAATCCAAGAATCTTCTCCGGGTCGTCACAGTCATAGATCATTACCACATCAAACCGCGCGTTTCCGAACATGCGCTTTGGAAGCAGTGCATAATCATACCGCAAATACCGCATGGCATCCTGGAAAGAATTCGCGCCGCTCAGATACTGCTCCTTCACAATCTTCCCGATGGAACTCATATGAAGCTTTCCCTCTGAGCCGATCACCGGATTCTCAAACAGCATCGGGTACGCGCCGCTCTCCTTCACATTAAGAACCTGATTGCAGCTAAAATAAATGCCATATTGCTCACGGTCATAAAGGTGGGTAAGCTCCTCCAGCAGCTCTGTCTCGCGTCCCGCCGTCATCCATTCCGAATGGATCAGCACCTTCGGAAGCCGATTCTGCCCGACAGTCTCCAGCTGCAGACCCGTCTCATTCCCGAGGAGCAGCTGGCAAAGATTCTTCGCATTCCAGGGGGTATCGTAAGTACAAAATTCTCTGAACGCCGCGCCATCATCATATTGCTTTCCACGATTCAGCGCCTCCAGAACCTGCGCCGGGGTCTTCGCCTGATCGAATGGCAGCTCCTCCAGCCCCATGTACATCCCGCGCTCTTTTCGATACCGCTCATAGTCCGGGACATACAGAACGATCTGTTTGCGCAGAGCCAGATAATCAAAGAACACACTCGAATAATCACTGATCAGAGCATCGCTTGCCGCCATAATCTGATAAGAATCCACATCCGGAGGAAACGGCCGGATCCTTTTGTAGGAATCATAATTAATGGAGCCATTTATTTTATGATGCAGATTTACATAAAGAATCTGTTCCCCGGACAATCCCGCTTCCAGATAATCCAAAAGCGTCTTCGACTGTGCGATGGAAGCCTCTGTAGAAAGATAATCGCGGAAGGTCGGCATATATACATAGAGTTTCTTCTGATCTGGCGCCAGCCTCCTGCGCACCTTCTCCTTATCGCTCTCTGTTGCGGCCAGCATGCCCCCCGTCCTCGGATAGCCGAGCATCAGAAGCTTTGCGTTCGTCAGCTGCGTCACCTGATAGGACTTCAGCATCTTCTCCCGCGTGTACTGGTTTGGATATAAAAGATAGTCTGCGTCGATAAAATTCTTCTGGACAACGCCATTTTTATGCGCATTTTTAAAATTCTTCGATAATCCCAGCTTTTTCAGCGGCGTACCGTGCCAGATATTGATGTAAATCTGGCCGGGCCGTTTTACCCACCCTTCCGGGAAATAGACTTCGGTAATGAGATATTTCGCCGTTTCCAGCAGGGAACTGTATTTTTTCGCGTCTGGTACCGTCGATGTGCGATCCCAGTGATTCTCTTCTATGAAATTTCTGACAAGCAGATCCGTCTCGTCGGAGGTCCGCACATATATATGAAACCCGACAAATGCCTCCGAAGAATTCAGCTCATTTAAAATATACTGCATACTTCCCCTGACATTTTTGCCAAGACCTACCAGAAGAACCGTCCTGTCCCTGAGCTTTTCTCCATAATAAAAATCATTGACAGTAGTATTTCTCCTCTCCTGCTTCAGCAGGCCTTCCTCAGAAAGCATCCTCGTATATTCCTGATAAACCCCGGCGCCGGCGGCAAGATCTATCCCCGGAGCTTCCTTAGGCGCCCGAACGATAACTTTTTTCCCCGATTCACTCCCGGAGCCAGAGAATGCGGCTCCAAGCAGCCGTTTCCCCTGACGCATTATTTTCTGCATAAATGCGGTTTCTTCCTTTACAGCCATCTGCGACGCCCTCCAAGATCCCATTTTCCTGCCATGTGTCTGTATTTGTTCATTCTATCACACATGTTTTTTTCGGTCAATCAGATGTTTTGTGTTTCCATACGTTTTCAAATTCAAAAAACTTTATTGTAATAGTTTTACGATTATGTTAAAATAGTTTTAGTAAAAAGTAAAAGTCTTTTTACATTCATTTTCATTACAGAAAGGAACCCCTCTATATGAGTCATTCGTACGATATCACAGTACTGTACGCAGTCCACGAGCCTGATGCAGAAATCCCCGCTTTTCCCGCGCAGACGCTCCCCTCTGAGCGCATCCAGGTCATCCCTCTCCGCGAAAATGACCCCTACCGGCCGCGTGCGGAAGCGTTCCGTAAAATAACGGAAGCCGAAGGCGAGTTTACGATTCTGCTTGATGCCGGTGATGCTTTTTCGGACGATTTTCTGGAAAAGCTGCTGGACTGTGCGGCAGAATATGGCGGCGCTCTGGTGATGCCCGCGCAGGTTAATCCGCAAACCCGCCGGGATACCGAATATTTCTGCATTCGTTCCATGAAAAAGGATACCGTCATGAATGCCAGAAAAATACCTCCCGTATTTCCGGTCGAGCTGCACGCGCTGCTTCTTCCCACATACGCGCTTAAAGAAGCCCTGTCCAAAAACACGGATCCCGTCGAGCGGGAAAAGCGGGTGCTCCTACATATGCTCACCAGACATCCGGAATTCATCTACTGCGGATCTTTGCAGATTAATTGCGCCCTGCCAAGGGAATGTGACTATCCATATGATATCCGCGGCCTGACGAAGGAGTGGTATTATGATCCGTTCGAACAGTTTCTGCTGCCGCTTCTTAAGCAGCAGCAGAAAAAGCACGGACACGTCCGCTTTATGCTTCAGCACCTGGCTCTCTACATGATCAATATCCGTTTTGAGTCAAACCTGGACAATCGGAACCGGTATATGATCGATCCCGCGGATGTCCCGGCCTACACGGATCTGGTGTCCTCTGTCCTTCAGTATGTCAGTGTCGCCGCGATTCTTGACAGCGGAGTGCATCCTTCCTTTTGCCCCAGCAATCTTCGGATTGCCGAGCTCAGGATGAAAAAGAAAGACTGGGGCTGGTACCCTGATCTAACCTGTACGGCGAAACAGGTTTTCTTTACCTGCGATGGAATACGCCTGGCATCCCTCTCAAAGGTCCCCATGCGCATTCATCTCATTGACTATCTGGATGGATGTCTGGAAATCGATGCTTCCTACCTGGATTATTTCCGCCCGGAGGCGGTCTCGGTCTATGCCCGTTTCGGCGAGCGGACCTATTCCCCCGTATACAATCATCGGTACTCCCTGACCAAATATTTTGGTGTATCTTTCTCCCGGATGCAGACCTTCCACATTTCGATTCCGGTAGACGAAACGGATTCCGGATCCGGCGAACGCCTGCTGAATTTTTATCTGCAGCCGCATGGGCAGAAGGAATACCGCATGGAATATTCATTTCCCTCCCACACAAGCCGCTTTGCCGCCGACCTTGCCTACGGCTACTGGCGCTTCGGCAAATACCTTTCCTTCTGCAATAACACGGGCATACACGTGCTTCGTTCGCGTCCTGCCCTGGTACTGCGTAAGGAGCTCCTGCTCTGGCGGCAGATCCTCCGGAAGGGAAAAGACCTTCAGTATCTTCCGCTGAAAATGCTGAATTTCGCACTGCGGCCCTGGTTCTCGCAGCAGCGGATCTGGCTGTTCATGGATAAAATCTACAAGGGCGGCGACTCTTCGGAATATATCTATAAATATGCGTCCGCGCAGAAGGACGGCATCCGCAAGTATTATCTTCTGGATCCTTCCTCCGTTGATTTTCAGCGCCTGAAAAAGGAAGGCTACCGCCCGTTAAGACGAGGCAGTATCCGGCACAGGCTTATCTTTCTCAATGCAAATATGGTAATAGCCTCTAATTCTACTGTGTTTGCGTTCAACAGCTACAGCATCCATACATCCCGCTACATCCGGGGGGATGTCCATTTCGACGTCGCCTGTGTGCAGCACGGCATGTCCATCCAGAAGATCGCGATTGCCCAGCAACGGCTGCGTGACAACACAAAGCTCTATTTCTGCGCATCCAGATACGAGATCGAAAATCTTTCAAAGCCCGCCTACGATTATGCCGACTATGGCGCGCTGAAGCTGACCGGCGTCCCGCGCTATGACGGTCTGAAGGACCGCGCGCAGAAAATCCTTCTGATCTCCCCGACCTGGCGGATGAATTCCGCGCTGCCTCCGACCAGGGGCGAGTCCGTTGCGCGTGAGTATAACCCCCATTTTAAAGAGACCAGCTATTATCAGGTTTATAACAGCCTGATCAACGATCCCGGACTGCTTGAAGCGGCGAAGCAGTACGGTTACCGGATCCAGTACGTTCTGCATCCGATTATCAGCCCGCAGGCAGAGGATTTTGTGACAAATGATCTTGTGGAGATTATTCCTTCCATTGGAGAGATGAGTTACGAAAAGCTATTCTGCGAGGCCGCCCTGATGGTAACAGATTTTTCCGGCGTGCAGTTTGACTTTGCCTACATGAGGAAGCCGGTCGTTTACCTCCATCATCAGGCTATTCCGCAGCATTACGAGGAAGGCAGCTTTTTCTACGACACGATGGGTTTTGGGGAGATCTGCACGACAAACCAGGAACTCATCAGCGTACTGTGCGGCTATATGAAAAACGACTGCCGTATGCCGGATCTGTACCGACAGAGGGCAGACGATTTCTTTGCCTTCTCAGATAATCATAATTGCGAGCGGATTTATCCGGTCATGCTTGAGCATGAGATGAGCCGCCACCCATCGAACGCGTACTGACAGTATCACAGCGGCTGCCCGCCGGACGGGCCGCCGCAGACATCTGCAGGGCTTTACTGATCTCTTCAAAAATATGATCCGCCCGTACTTCTTCCCGGATGATTTTCTCATAAATACCGAAGTCCAGCTTCACTGTATCATGACCCGGATGGCGCTGCCCTTCGGGAGGCAGCTGCATATAATCTCCATACAGCCACGTCAGGTATGCGTCATATTCCTTCGGGACAGAAAGCGAATATCCTTCAAAATCCACAGAAATCGCCTCATTCAGCCATTGTTCGGGGAAAGCCCCCCGTCCCATGTTCTGTCCCATGCCGTCATAAAGATAACCTGTGTCCCTGTTTCGGAAAAACACAAGTGTCTGATCCCGCATCCGGATGGCCAGATTCATCGGTATCAGATCCTTCAGCCGGCTGCCGATCCACCGAATCACCGGATGGCTTCCGTCCCCCCTGATAGCAGTTGCGCCCCACTTATTAAAAACGACTGACCGCGTCGCTTTGGTGACCAGGCGGTGCAGCTTCTGCGACCACAGACGGCTTCCTGTCCGGTCATGCGCAAAAATATCCAGAAAAATGCCGCTGTGGATCTCAGGAAACCGTGCCATAAACGGCGACGCAAATACGGTGCCGTTCACGCGCACTCTCGTGTAAGGATTGTAATTCGCCCGCTGTAAAAACAGCCTGTCAGAGAGTTCCTCCGGCGCGACCCGCAGAAACTTTTCATAGTCCTCCCGAAGCATCATCACATCCACATCATCGTCCCATGGGATGAATCCATGATGGCGGATGGCTCCCAGAAGGGTGCCTCCTGCAAGAAAATACCGGATGTCATTTTCCCGGCAGATCCGGTCCACCTCCAGCAGTGTCGCCAGTAAAACCTTCTGTAACAGCTTCAGTTTGTCAGAATCCATGCTCTCAGACATAATTGCTCCATTTCCGGCTTCGGATCGCCATCACTGATCGCAGCTCTTTCTCTTCTGAAACCGCTTCATCTTCGCAGCCATACTGTCAGACTGCGGAAGGCCAAATGCCTGCTCATTCTCCCGATACTGCAGGAGCGCACGGAACATGTAGACATCCTCCGGCGTCGTCACCTTGATATTTCCGCGGTTTCCGTATACGATATGCGGCTGTCGGCCAAGCGCACGGTAAATCGTGCAGGCGTCAACCATGCCTTCATACCGTTTTTCTCTCGCACGGATTTTTTCATGTGCTTCCAGAATGTCCTTCAGATAAAAGCTCTGCGGTGCCTGTGCGGCATAGCTTTCCGCACGCAGCGGCACCTCGTCCACCCTCTGTCCGTCATGGCTGATCAGTATCGTCTCATAGCAGGGTGTCGCCGTGATCGCGCTCCCATAGTTCTTCACACTCTCAATGTTCTCACTGATCACATCATATTCAACGCAGGGACGGACGCCGTCATGAATCAGCACAACAGAATCTCCCGGGTTTTCCTCCCTGGCACACTTCAGGGCATTGTAAATGGAATCCTGTGCGGTCTCGCCGCCCGGAACCACCGCGGCGAGCTTATCAATATGATACTCCTCCGCAAGAGCCCGCGCATATTCCATATAATCTCTGCTCATAGCCAGATAAATCCGGTCAATCTCATGGTGCTCCTGAAACAACTGCAGCGTATGGATCAGGATGGGTTTTCCATTAATCTCCAGAAATTGCTTGGGGATCCCCGCGCCCATCCGGACGCCGCTCCCTCCCGCGAAAATAATAGCCAGATTCATAGTAATATACCTCCAAAACCAGACATGCGAATCCATCCGTATCTGTCATCCCAGTCCGGCCAATTTCAATATCCGCTCTGTTGCGTGCCCGTCGCAGGTACCCACGTAAGTCTTCCGAAACTCATCAGCATCTCCTGACTGCCCGGTGCTTTCAACGGCTCCTCCTTCCGGCTCTCCGCCCCGGGCAGGGGATATCCCTTGGCCCTCTTCTGATTGTGTAAAGATCGCTCTCAGCTCCTCTTCTGATTGTGCAAGAGGAAAAGGGATGCTCCGATAATCAATGTAAAATCCCCGTGCAGACTCATATTCTTCCAGATCCGGCGCAAACAGAATCGTCGGTTTACGGTAAAGCAGCCAGTCAAACAAAAGAGAAGAATAATCCGTGACCAGCACATCAGCGACTGGAAGGAGTTCTTCCGTCGGGATCTCGCTGTTGGAAATTTTCCCATGCCGGTCGATATGGGGATGCGCTTTTATCACAAAGAACCACTTCTCTGTCAATTCCTTCGAGGCCTGAAGCACAGCATCAAGGCCCTCCAGCCGGGGCAAAGCCGCATTTCCCCGGAAAGTCGGTGCCCACACGGCAATCCTTTTCCCCGCCGCCTCCGGGTGTTCCCGGAAAAAATGCTCCCTGCACTTTTGGTTCCACTCTTTGTCAAAATAAAAATCCGTCCGGCTGACTCCTGTCGCAAAAATATGATCCTGCGGCAGACGCAGTGCATGCGCATGCACCGGAACGCAGACTTCGGCGCTCAGCGTCAGATACGTATAGTTGCCGAACAGATTGCCGCGGTAACCTTTCGGAATATCCTCTGTGGCGTCGTATGCAATCTTTTTCATCAGGCCACAGGAGTGCCACAGTTGCACGACTTTTGTCTCCGGCCTTTTCCGGCAGGAAGAAACCGGCAGAAAATAATCGCAGATAAACACGTACTCCGCAGCGGCATACCGCCGCATAAACCGCAGCAGCCAGCCCGCCATCGCAAAAAAAGAGAGCCTGTCAAAATCCGTCACAAAGGTCTCTATATGTACTTTTTGCGAAAGCTTCTTTTTCGAGCCGGCCGTCCTTCCTTCTGGTCTCCCGTCAGATGGGCTGTCAGACTGGTCTTCCTTTTCCCGCCCTTCCTCCAGTCCCTTTACTGCCTCATACATCCTGCGCATAGAAAATGGCAGACTCGCATGATGCGCGTCCGCAAAAAGCACAAGTCCATCCTCTACCGGTCTCCGGCAATACAGCCTGTAAACAAATGGCAGTATAATATTCTGCAAAAGCATTTTTATAAGCTGTTTTATCTGAAACATTCTCCTCCACTTTTCCGCACCTTCCGCTACATAAGCTTCTTCTGCACATGGGAATGATCAGTTACCTCATTGCTCCCATCAGCCTCTCAAACATCTCCGGGAGTCCCACCTGTGGCTTCCAGCCGAGTCCACGCAGCTTTTCGGAGCAGATCAGCATCCGCGAAGTCGGGGCATAACCATATTTGCCGGCATCCTCCGGAATGTCAAATATCAGGCGGGATCCGCTCTGAGGATATTTTTCTATCAGCATTTCCGCCATCTCACGGATCGTGCAATAGGTATTTTCGTTTGAAATATTGTAGGCCCCACCATTTTCACCCTTCAACAATACCACCAGGAGGCCGAGTATCGCATCAGTCGTGTAGCAATAGCAATGCGCCTTACTCCCATCCGTGTGCAGCACGATATCCTTTCCTTCCATAATACTGTGGGCAAACTGCGCGAAGACCCTGTTCTCCGTCTTTGGGATCCCGGCACCGAAGGTCTGCGCCAGACGCGCGGTTTTTACCGGAATCTGGTACTCATGCGCATAGGCGGCACACATTCCTTCCGCCATACGCTTGCCCTCGGAATAGCTGCTGCGTACCTTGAGAGGGTCTATATAGCCATAATCTGACTCGCGGAGAACTGCGGCCGTCTGAGCCTTTTCCGATGCGCACGATCCTCCGGACATGCGGGCTGCTTCCGGTGCGCACGACCCTCCGGACATGCGGGCTGCTTCCGATGCGCACGATCCTCCGGACGTGCGGGCTGCTTCCGGTGCGCACGTTCCCTCAATGCCCGGCAGCATCCCGGTCAGATCTGCATAATTACGGACATCCGGCTCGCCATAAACCTCCATGGATGAGAAATATACCATACTTTCTGCCTGCTTCTGCCTGGCCAGCTCCAGCAAATGCTCCGTCCCCTTCAAGGTAGTCAGAATCGTCTCTACCGGATGGTCGACAAAATCCTTCGAAGCCGTCACACTTGCACCGTGCAGGATAAAATCCACCGGGCCGTCCACATAAATTGGAGATAAGATGTCCCCGACCACCAGCTCCAGGCCGCGTTCCAGGAATGAGCCCAGCATGGCCTTTGCCTTGTCCGGATTACGTACAAGTGCCGCCACCCGGATATTCAGTGACCGCTCCTCGCCCGCGCACACCAATGCCCGGGCAGCAATCGAGCCAACCAGCCCCGTCGCGCCTGTCACCAGGACGCGCTTTCCCCGAAAGCGTTCCCAGTCAATCAGTTCCGAAGAAGCAATCCGCTCCAGATCCTCCTGTAAAATTGCATTGCCGCTCCAAATTCTGTCTGTCATTTTTATATTCCTCTATATCTATGATTCTTTTCCGGCACCAGGATATCTCTCCCATGAATCCCGACACCAGGGTATCTCTCCCATAAATCCGCTCAGATATTTTTGCCGGGCACACTTATATGTCAGTACTCGCAAAGCGATTCTATGCTGCGCGGCTTTTTCTGAATTATAGCAATAAGCATCGTGAAATTCAAGCATTTGTTAAACGGTATGTTAAGAAATAAAATCATTTTATAAATGTTTCATGAACAGGTTCTTCAAAATACCTTGGCAGACGGGGGAAAAAATGCTATACTGTCGGAAGATTTTCTTGTGCACACGGACGCACAGGGAATGGCCGCATGCGCAGCCTGCGTCCGGCACAGAGCATTATGGACACACGAACGCACAGGAATGCTGCTTCCGCAGCCTGCGTCCGGCGGGGCATTATATGCACCATTTATATTTTAATCAATACTGGAGATCTGAATCATATGAATTACTTAGACAAGCTGGAGGCCGAGTCCATCTATATCATGCGGGAGGTCGCGGCCGAGTGTGAAAAGCCGGTGATGCTTTACTCGATCGGCAAGGACTCGTCCGTTATGCTGCATCTTGCGCTCAAGGCCTTCTACCCGGAGAAACCGCCCTTCCCGTTCCTGCATGTGAACACGACCTGGAAGTTTAAGGAGATGATCGAGTTCCGGGACAAGGTGGCGGAAAAATACGGCATTGAGATGCTCGAATATATCAATCAGGAGGGGCTTGCGCAGGGGATCAATCCTTTCGACCACGGTTCCGCCTACACGGATATTATGAAAACGCAGGCGCTCAAGCAGGCGCTGAATAAATACGGCTTTACCGCGGCCTTCGGCGGGGGGCGGCGCGACGAGGAGAAGAGCCGCGCGAAGGAGCGTATCTTCTCGTTCCGCAATGAGGACCACGTCTGGGATCCGAAAAACCAGCGGCCGGAGATGTGGAAGCTGTTTAACACGGAGATCAATAAAGGCGAGAGCATCCGTGTCTTCCCGATCTCGAACTGGACAGAAAAGGATATCTGGCAGTATATCAAGCGGGAAGAGATTGAGATCGTGCCGCTGTACTACGCGGCAGTCCGTCCGGTCGTAGAGCGCGACGGCAATCTGATCATGGTGGACGACGACCGCATGAGACTGAAGCCCGGCGAGAAGCCCATGATGAAAAAGGTGCGTTTCCGCACGCTGGGCTGCTACCCGCTCTCGGGCGGCGTGGAGTCGGATGCCGACACGATTGACGGGATTATTGAGGAAACCTTAAGCGCGGTATCCTCTGAGCGGACCAGCCGGGTAATTGACAAGGACGGCGGCTCGGCCAGTATGGAAAAGCGGAAGCGGGAGGGATATTTTTAATGGATTCTTTATTAAAATTTATCACATGCGGGAGCGTGGACGACGGGAAATCGACCCTGATCGGGCACATGCTTTACGACGCGAAGCTTTTGTTTGCTGACCAGAAGGACGCGCTGGAGCTGGAATCCCGTGTCGGCTCCAATGACGGAAATATTGATTACAGTCTCCTGCTGGACGGCCTGATGGCCGAGCGCGAGCAGGGGATCACCATTGATGTCGCGTACCGCTATTTTACGACCGAGCACCGCTCCTTCATCGTCGCGGACACCCCGGGGCATGAGGAATATACAAGGAACATGGCTGTCGGCGCCTCGTTTGCCGATCTGGCCGTGATTCTGATTGACGCCAGCCAGGGAGTGCTCACCCAGACGCGCCGCCACACCCGGATCTGTTCCCTGATGGGCATCCGGCATGTCGTATTCGCGGTCAACAAAATGGATCTGATCGACTACAGCCAGGAGCGTTTCAAAAAGATTCAGAAGGAGATCCGTATCCTGCTGGCGGAGTTTGAACATCGCAGCTCCCAGATCATCCCGGTCTCGGCGACGAACGGCGACAATATCACGAAAAAATCCCGGAAAATGCCCTGGTACAAGGGACCGACCCTGCTCCATTATCTGGAGACAGTTGATGTCAGCGAAAAACCGACCGACGCAGAGTTCACCATGCCGGTGCAGCGCGTCTGCCGCCCAAATCACAATTTCCGCGGATTCCAGGGACAGATTGAGAGCGGCAGCATCTCCGTCGGCGACGCGGTCACCGTACTCCCGAGCCGCGAGACCTCCACAGTAAAGGCCATCCTGGAGGGCAATCAGTCCGTACAGGAATCCAGCGTCGGCCAGCCGGTCACCATTCAGCTCAATACGGAGATTGACGTCTCCCGCGGCTGTGTCCTGACCAAGGATCCGGATCTGTATGTCAACACCATGTTTTCCGCCACCCTGCTGTGGATGGACGACACGAAGCTCGTGGAAGGCAAAAACTACCTGCTCAAATCCGGCACGCAGAAAATTCCCGCCACGGTTCTGCATATCCGTCACAAGATTGATGTCAATACCGGGCGCGAGGTCCCGGCAAAGGAAATTTATAAAAACGAGATCACCCAGTGTGAGATTTCTGTCTCGTCGAATCTTGTTTTTGACCTGTTTGAAAATAATAAGGCGCTCGGCTCGCTGATCCTGATTGACCGCATCAGCCATGCGACCTCCGCCTGCGGCGTCATCACCCAGTCGATCAGCCGCAGCCGCGACCTCACCTGGCACACGATGGACATCACCAGAGAGTTCCGCGAGCACCAGCTTGACCAGAAGGCCTGTACCATCTGGTTTACCGGCCTCTCCGGCTCCGGCAAGTCCACACTCGCCAACGCACTCGAAAAGCGCCTGGTCTCCCTGGGCAAGCACACGATGCTGCTGGACGGCGACAACATCCGCCTCGGCCTGAACAAAAACCTCGGCTTCTCCGAAGCAGACCGGATCGAAAACATCCGCCGGATCGCCGAGGTCTCAAAGCTGATGAACGATGCCGGCCTCATCGTGCTCACCTCCTTTATCTCGCCCTTCGTGCGCGACCGCCGCAAGGCAAAAGAGATCATCGGCGAGGGCTTTATCGAGGTCTACGTCAACACGCCGATCGAGGAGTGCGAGCGCCGCGATGTCAAGGGCCTGTACGCCGCCGCCCGCGCGGGGCGCATCGAGCAGTTCACCGGCATCAGCAGCCCCTACGAAAAGCCGCAGAAGCCAAACTTGCAGATTGACACTACCAATCGCTCTGTGGAGGAATGTGTGGATCTGCTGATGGACTATCTGGAGCCGCGTCTGTGAATGAGCGAGTATAGAGAGCAACGTAAATGACGAGAACGTGCGCTCGCCGGGCGCACTAAAAAATCCCCCGCTGCCTGCAGCGGGGGTAATTATTAGATTTCTGTCAGAACCAATGCCTCTGACTTTTTTACTCCTTTAATTCAAATAATTATATATCTTCTTTGAAATATTTTTGATCCCATTTACAGCCGTATATTCGCTGCATCCGGATGAAAAGACGCAGATCACATAATCGGTCTTTTCTCCATATACGATCGCGATATCATGCTGTGTCGTCGAGGTTTCACCGGTCTTGTTGGCTACCTTGATCCCGGATGGAATCCCTGCGGGGATCTTCCAGCGCCGTTCCTGAGCAAGGAGCAGATTCAGCATCTTCTTAGAATATGCCTTAGATACACAGGTCCCGTTATAGATATTTTCCAGAAGCACACCGCAGTCCTTTGCAGAGGATACATTTTTGCTGCCGTCGCTGGTGCTCGAGGAGGAGGACGGGTGTAAGGTATGGTGAACTGCCGTACTGGTATATCCATTCGCCTTCAGATATTTATTTACCACGGCCGCTCCCGAAAGGAAGCTGCTGCCCGATGTACTCTGCCTGCGGACCAGTTCGTTATAAGCCTCATTGCTGCTGACCGTAATCATGGAATTCAAAAGGCTCGTGATCGTAGCAGTCTCTGATAAACGTCCGGCAGCGATCTCATTGTAAAGCGATGCCATGACAAAAACCTTAATCGTGCTGGCCGGATACATGGCACAGTCATTGATGTTCAGGACATCCCCGCTCTCCAGGTTTTTCACATAGACAGACCAGGTACCGCCATAGGAATTGATCATGGATTTAATTGTACTTTTAATGCCGCTCAGCTCAATCTTTTTCCCATTCGCATCCACATAGTAACCGTCCGGCACCTGCTGGTTTTTCGCGATTGTGCCGTCCGAGAGCAGATAATACCCATCCTTCCAGCAGTCTGTCAGCATCTTGCCGGCACTGGAAAAGCAATATTTATTCGAGTTAATCGTCTGCCATCCTGTCAGTGCTTTTCCATTGGAGCCAAAATAATAGGTATCCCCGCTGACTTTCTTCCAGCCCGTCTGCATTTTCCCGGCCGTGGAAAAATAATACCGGTAACCGCTGATTTTCCATAATCCGGTCAGAGCCGCGCCTTTGGGAACGGTGGATGAAGCTGTCTTTTTAAAGTAGTATTTGTTTCCGTCTATGGTCTTCCAGCCCGTCTGCATCTTTCCAGAAGAGGAGAAGTAATACCGATAACCGCTGATCTTGATCAGGCCTGTCACTGCCGCTCCCTTTGGAAAAGCGGAAGAGGCTGTTTTCTTAAAATAATATTTGCTGCCGTCGATGCTTTTCCACCCGGTCTGCATTTTCCCTGAAGAGGAGAAATAATA
>JAJQEO010000081.1:16329-80014 GCA_021201665.1 Lachnospiraceae bacterium
CCGGTCTGCATTTTCCCTGAAGAGGAGAAATAATACCGATAACCGTTAATCTTAACAAGCCCCGTGGCCGCGGCTCCCTTCGGGATCGGGTCATGCGCGGATTTATAGAAATACCAGGTCTTTTTGTTCCAGGTCACCCAGCCGGTCTGCATGACTCCCTCTTCGTCAAAATAATAGCGGTAGCCGCCGATCTTGACGACGGCGTCAGCCACCATCGCTTTCGCGGGAATGGAACCGTGCGCGCTTTTATAAAAGTAGTAAGTCTTTTTGCCGATCGTCACCCATCCGCCCGTTTTCACGGAATTCACATAATAATAGGTATAACCGTCGCTCTCTGTCACAAGACCATTCAGAAGCTGCTCCCCAGAATCGGTCGATGTCCCGGCGGATGAATCAGTGGTTATATCCGCAGATGAGTCAGTGGTTGTCCCTGCGGATGAGTCAGTGGTTGTCCCCGTAGATGTGTCAGTGGTTGTCCCTGCGGATGAATCACTGGTTGCCCCTGCGGATGAATCTGAGGAATCGCTGCCGGACGCATCGTCCGCGACGAATGACGAGCCGCTGCCGAATGTATCCTCCGCGGCAAATGACAAATCGCTGCCAAATGCCAGTGACAAAAGTGCAGCCATCACCAGTGTCACGAATAAAAGCTTCCATGCCCTCTTCCCTGTTCTCTTTCCCGTTTTCATAATACCTCCCTTGTCATGCCCTGTTTTTTCCGACCAGGAGCTGTCTGCTGATGTCCGCCGATTGCTGTAAAAACATTCTGCCAGCCAGAAGAATGTGATCTTTTTATGAATTTTTTACGAATTTAACATAGCACAGGGTACCGTTTTTTTCAAGAGAAGTCTTAAGAATCCTTTAAATTCTTTCGCTTAAATTCTTTCTGGAATGATGTTCTTTTCATTTTCTTTCTCTGGTGCTATAATTCTCACGCACGACAAAATAATGCGCACAGGCTTTAAAAATCAGGCCGTTGGCACTGTCCAAACAGGGTTATCCATCTGGCGGTCGGTCATAAAATCAAAGACTTGGCTGAGCGGAAAATTCATAAAATCGCAGAAGCATTTGTCCGGAAAATTTATAAAATCACAGAAGCATCTCTCTGGAGGAAATATAGATATGCAGCAAATGGAGGAAAATAAACAGGATAGACAGCATATGGGAGGAACTAAGCAGCGGGATTTTTCATCCGGCAAAATGTGGAAAATTATCACGGCGCAGGCGGTGCCTCTGACGGTCGCCCAGCTGGTACAGCTTTTATACAACATCGTAGACCGCCTCTATATCGGGCATCTGCCGGAAGTCGGCCCTCTGGCGCTGACAGGAGTCGGCGTCACCTTTCCGATCACGACTCTGATCCTGGCCTTTGCCAATCTGTTCGGGACTGGCGGCGCACCTTTATTTTCAATTGCCAGAGGCGCTAAAAACGAAGATAAGGCCCATGTCATCATGGGAAATGTCTTTACCATGATTTTAATTGCCTCCATGGTAATCATGAGCTTCTGCATGATTTTGCGGGTACCCATGCTTTACCTGTTCGGCGCAAGTGACGCGACCATCGTCTATGCGGAGAGTTATTTACGGATCTATCTCTTCGGCGTCCTTTTTTCCATGATCGTCACCGGGATGAACGGTTTTATCAGTGCGCTCGGATTTCCGCGGACAGCGATGTGGACGACCGTGATCGGTGCCGTGCTGAACCTGATTCTCGATCCGATTTTTATTTTCGGACTTTCTATGGGAGTCGAGGGCGCAGCAACCGCTACTGTGATCAGCCAGTGCGTGTCCGCCGTCTGGGTGATGCACTTCCTGATTGCAGGAAAGACAGATCTGACGCTGCGGCTTTCCTGTATGAAGCTGAAAGGAAGGGTGGTTCTCGATGTGATCGGCCTGGGCGTGAGCGGCTTCATGCAGCAGGCGACGAACTGTGTTGTGCAGATTGTGTGCAACGTGACATTGCAAAATTATGGCGGGGATCTGTATGTGGGGATTATGACCATCATCAACAGCATCCGTGAAATCGCGTCTCTGCCGGTGACCGGCATCAGCAGCGGCGGCCAGCCGGTGCTGGGCTACAATTATGGGGCAAAGCAGCCAGAACGGGTGAAAGAGGGCATCCGTTTCATGGCACTGATGGGTGTCGCATACACAGCTTTGATGTGGCTGGTGATCGAGCTGTTTCCCTCTGCCTTTATCCGGATTTTCTCAGACGACGCGCAGACGATCGCGTATGGAATACACGCAGTGCGCCTTTACTTCCTCGGTTTTGTCTTTATGAGTCTGCAGTTCATGGGGCAGTCCACCTTCGTCGGACTGGGAAAGGCCAAAAGAGCCGTATTCTTTTCGATTTTGCGCAAGATCGTCATCGTAGTGCCGCTCACCATTGCTCTGCCGATGCTCGCGGGACTGGGGACGGACGGCGTATTCCTCGCGGAGCCTATCTCCAATCTGATCGGCGGGCTGGCATGCTTTGTGACCATGTATGTTACGCTTTATCGGAAGCTGTAACAGTGCTCTGTAATGGCACTATTTCGGTCTTGGAGCTGCGGAAGCATTATCTGTAATTGTTCAGTACCTTCTACAGTTACCATTATTTTTCTTTTTTCTGAATCACCTTGTCCGCGCTTCTGGCGCGTTCCTGCGCGGCAAGCTCCAGCGCGGCCGCGATTACCTTATCCATATCATAGTACTGATAGGAAGCCAGCCGTCCGCCAAAAAGGACGTTTTTCTCCCGGTCGGCCAGCTCGCGGTATTTTTCGTAGAGCTCGTTATTTTTCTCATCATTCACCGGATAGTACGGCTCCATCCCCGGGTGCCATTCCTCCGAATATTCCCTGGAGATGATGGTGTAATCCTTCGGATTCTCCTGCTCTGCCTCCGGTTCGAAATGCTTGTGCTCGATCACACGGGTATAGGGAACCTCCTGGTCTGTATAATTGATCACCGCGTTTCCCTGATAGTTGGACTCCTCCACACGTTCCGTCTCAAAGCGGACACTGCGGTATTCCAGATGTCCGTAGCAGAAGTCGAAGTACTCATCGATCATGCCCGTATACAGTACCCGGTCATACATATCCGGATGCTCTTTGCGGTAGTCAAAGAAATCCGTATCTGTCATCACATCGATGTTTTCAAGGAGCTTCTCCACGAGGCCGGTATAGCCCCCGAGCGGAATCCCCTGGAATGGGTCGTTGAAATAATTATTATCATAGGTAAACCGCAGCGGCAACCGTTGGATGATAAACGCCGGGAGATCCCTGCACTCACGCCCCCACTGCTTCTGTGTGTAGCCCTTGATCAGCTTTTCGTACACGTCCGGCCCTACCAGGGAAAGCGCCTGCTCCTCCAGGTTCTTCGGCTCAGTGATATGAAGATCCGCGATCTGAGATGCAATCTTGTCCTTAACCTCCTGCGGCTTTTTCAAACCCCACAGGCGGCTGAAGGTATTCATGTTAAACGGAAGGTTGTAGATCTCATCCTTATACACCGCCATCGGGGAATTGATATAATGGTTAAATTTCACCATCCGGTTTACATATTTCCAGACCTTTTCATCATCGGTGTGGAAAATATGTGCGCCATATTTATGCACCTGGATGCCGTCCACATCCTCCGTGTAAACATTTCCGCCAATATGGTCTCTTTTGTCAATCACAAGGCAGCGCTTTCCGGCCTTTGTCATCTGACGGGCAAATACCGCGCCAAAAAGTCCGGCCCCGACGACCAGATAATCATATTTTCTGTTAAGCCGTCTCAGTTTTTCCCGTCTTGCAGCCTTGCGTGCACGCGTCTTTTCCTCCTGCTCCTCTTTGTAAGCGTCGCAGACCTCCTGCGCCTCGCCGATCATGCGCATTTTCCCCTGGTCGATCCAGATCGCATGGTCGCAGAGATCCTTCACCGATTCCACATTGTGTGAGACGTAAAGAAGCGTCGTGCCGCCGGAGAGCATCTGCTGCATCCGCTCATTGCACTTCCGGCGGAAACGGATATCCCCGACCTCCAGTACCTCATCCACGATCAGGATGTCCGGATCCACCACCGTCGCCACGGCAAAACCAAGCCTCGCTTTCATACCGGAGGAAAAATTCTTCAGGGGCGAATCGAGGAACTTCTGCAGCTCTGCAAATTCGACAATTTCGTCAAAATGTTCTTCCATAAACTCCCGCGAATGCCCGAGGACCAGGCCGTTCAGATAAATATTCTCGCGGGCTGTCAGATCCTTGTCAAACCCGGCTCCGAGTTCAATCAGCGGCGAAATCTTTCCCGTTACCTTTATAGACCCTTTGTAGGGCTTCAAAATGCCGCTGACAGCCTTGAGCAAGGTGGATTTCCCGCAGCCGTTCACTCCGACCAGCCCCCAGGCCTCACCTTTTTTCACCTGGAAGCTGATATCCTGCAGCGCCAGAAATTCCTGGAACAGCAGCTGGCGCTTTACCAGCTTGATCGCGTATTCCTTAAGATTGTCTACCTTCTCGCTCGCCAGATTAAAGCGGATTGTCAGACTATCGACATCGATGACTGTTTTACTCATATTCGTTCCTCTGTTCTGCAATGCGGCCAGGATTCTGCCATATTTTTGATACGCAGAAGAAACCAGCCTTTTTTATTCCCCTAACCCGGATAAACCGGAACCGAAATTTTGCCATTTAGCGTAAAAAATCGTTTTTAAGTGCCTGACCCAGATAACCCGGGATCAAAACCTTTGGCATTTTGCGCAGGAAATCGTTTTAAGTGCCTGATATACGTAAAGAAACTGTTTTTCGTATTTCTCAAATATACAGAATAAACCGGTCCTTCGACCTCTGGAAGCTCCAGGCACCAATCAAAAGCATCAGAAAGGCGATCAGCCAGCCACCCCAGAAGATCCTGGGACCAGGTATATTGCCGTAATACACGATATCGCGAAACTGTCCTACATAATAATACAACGGATTGAAGGCTTTGATAAAAAGCTGCAGATTGGCCGGAAGCCTCGTGATTTCATACAAAATCGGCGTCATATACAGCAGCGCCCGCAAAACCGCGTCATAAATATGCTCTGTATCGCGGAAAAACACGTTAAACTGTGCCAGGAAGAAGCCAAGCCCGCAGCAAAAAATGTAAATCTGTATGACGACGACCGGAATCAGAATCAGCGTCCAGTAAAATTCCGCGCCGGTAATCACCATGACAATAAACAGTGCTCCAAAGGACAAAACCATATCCACCATACAGCTTGTCACCTTTGACAGCGTAAAAATATACTTCGGTATACTGACCTTCTTCATCAGCGACGCATTTCCCGTCACGGACTTCATCGCACCTTTCGTGCTCGCGCTCAGGAAATCATACATCATACGGCCCGAAAGCAGGAACACCGGATAATTCTCAATATTCTTGCCCAGAAGATTGGTAAACACAATCACCCAGACCATCATCAGCAGCAGTGGCTGCAGAATCGTCCAGAGGTATCCAAGAAAGCTGCGCCGGTATTTCAGCTTTATATCACGGCTGACCAGCTCCAGGATCAGATCCTTGTATTTAAACAGTGTATTGATACGGTATTTTAAGAGCTTCATCTTAGCCTCCCCTTTATATCCGTGCAGTGAGTGAAATATTTGACTGCACGTTTCCAGTCGGCAAAACAGAAGGTCACACATAACTAACCGTAAAGGTACCGGACAGTACCTTTCTCTCTTCCCGGCTGTCAGACAAGCCGTATTTTAGCACATCCACAGTATCATTTCAACCATAGAATCTGCCATGACAGATAAATGCCAAAACGCCAAATGCACAGCCTTGTGTATGACAGAAAAGGCTCCCGCCATCCCGGTCGGGAGCCCCATACACTGTCTTATAAAGCATGCATAATCACAGGTTATTTCACAGCAGTCCGCGGTGCCGGATGTAGCTCTCAATCAGATCCACGCTGCCGTCAATCCCGATTGAACTGCTGTCGAGACAGAGGTTGTAGCCGACCGCCGCGCCCCACTTTTTCTCCGACTGGAAATTGTAGTAGCTCGCGCGCTTTTTGTCTGTCTTCACAAGCATATCCCGCACCTTCGCGTCTGGAAGATGGTACTCGGCCGCAATACGCTCCGCGCGGAAATCATCGTCTGCGTGGATAAACACGCTGACCAGCTCTGGAACATCTCTCAGGATATAGTCCGCGCAGCGTCCGACGATCACGCACGAGGTCTCGCCGAGCTGTTTGATGGTGTCATAGTTTGCCTGGTAAATCTGCTGATCGAGTGTCGGTCCGGTATACATTGCCGAAGGATAAACATCCATCACAATGGAATACAAAAGACTGTTTGTCGGTTTCTCATCATAGCTTTCCAGTACCTTTTCGCATAGTCCGCTCTGTTTCGCGATGACCTTGATCAGCTCCTTGTCATAAAACTTGATCCCGAGCTTTTTGGAGAGCTTCTCCCCGATCTCGTGCCCGCCGCTGCCAAACTGGCGTCCAATTGCAACTACTACTTTTTTTGCCATAAAAAGCACCTCCTTTATATTAGATTGTAACGCTACCTCGCTGCCGCTTCGGCGGATATCCCGCCCAAAGGGCGAGGATGCCCCCGGCGAGGGCAGGACGCGCCGTCCATTTAAAGAACGCTGCGCGTTGGGACGGCGCTGCAGTCAGTGATCCCGTACTCAGTGGTTCGCGGGCAAACGCCCACATCTGCTTCCCGAACCCTGTTCACTGCATGATTCACTTAAAATCCCTCGCAGACAAAAATTTCCGCATAATCCATCATTTAAAGTCCTTCGCAAAAAGTACCACATAATCGTTCTCGTTGTAGCGCTTCTTCCCCATCGTCATTTTCCGCATAAATTTATTGGAATGGCGGATTGCCTTGTCTACGAGCTCCACAATGTCGATGATGGACATCGGTGTCTCGGCGGATGCCGCCGCCGCGATCTTCTGCGCGATCGCTTCGTAACCATCCTCGCTGATCGCATAGTCAAGCTCCTTCGCATGACATCCCGCGAACATTTTCAGTTCGTCCGCTGTATATACCGGCAAATAAATCTGAGCGGTGAATTTCATCGTAAAACGCGGATGCTCCATCAGCAGATCATGTACGTACCGCTGCTCGTCTTCCAGAATCACGATCAGTCCGTCTGTGCGGAATTCCATCGCAGTCGTCATCTGCTCCACGGTATTGTCATTCAGGTCCCCGGCCTCCTCGACAATCAGGATGCCTCCCGCAATCTTCGCGATCGTAGCAGCGATGTCTCTGCGGTTGAGATCAGCCGCGTAAATCTTTGCCATTTTGGCTGATTTCTGTCCCTTTTCCTGCGCAATCGCCCGTGCGATGGCAACTGCCAGTGTCGTCTTGCCTGAGCCATGCGCGCCAAAGATCAGCAGGTTCCCTGTGCGGGATGTCCGGTCTGTGCCCTTGGCCAGAGCCTGAAGAATCGCGTTCGCGATCTGATCCTCCAGTCCGTCTATTTCCGTGAATCCTTTAAATAAGCCTCGCAGATGAGGTTCAAGCGTGAGCGGGTCATCATAGTACTCCTCGTATTCTTCCTCCGGGCCGTCCGAATCTACTCTCTCTGAAAGTTCTCCCGATGTCCCCTCCGTACCCGCTGTTCCTTCCGGGAATGCTCCTGACGATCCCGCCGGACCTGCTGTTCCCTTCAGGGATGCTTCATCCGAAGCCGTCCCTCGAGCCTGTACCGCAGCATCCGATACAGGCCATTGAGCCGATCTCCCGGCGGACGCCGCTATTTTCTGTCCATACGCCGGATCCTTCGAAGCCGTCAGCCGACTCTGTGCAGCAGGTGTTTCCTCTGCCGCCAGTGCTGCCTCCTGACGTGCAGCGGATGCTTCCTCTGCCGTCAGTGCCGCTTCCTGCCGTGCAGCGGGTGCTTCCTCTGCCGTCAGTGCCGCTTCCTGCCGTGCAGCGGGTGCTTCCTCTGCCGTCAGTGCCGCTTCCTGCCGTGCAGCGGGTGCTTCCTCCACCGCCGGCACTGCTTCCTGCCGCACGGTGTCCGTTCCATCCTCGCTGCCTGGCAAAATGCCGCCGTGCGCGTATGCCCGGGAAATCTCTTCCGCCGGAATCCGAATCGTCCTGGAGGCCATCATCTCCTGGCGGGCCGCTTCCAGCAGGTCTTCCTTCGGATTGACAATCCTGCGTGTCGCGCCAAGAGCCTGATCCTGCGCATAAGCAGGCAGAGCGCCTCTGTTCCTCATTAATTTCTCTGGATTGCTGGAGTATTGTAAGGCCTCACGCTGCCCCTCAGTCAATTCCTCTGCCGCAGCCGCGGCAATTGTCCTGGCCGTTGATGCTTTCACAGGCTGACGTGGCGCTGGATCCCCTGCGACGGGCGTTTCCTCTGCGGCCGATGCTGTCGGCTGGTATACTGCACAGTCTGGCAGCTGTGTCTCTATTACGGCTGGCGAAGTTGGCTGCGACGCTGCATCTTTTGCTGAACGCACCTTCGTTGCAGGCTGCGTCGGTTGGGAAGCTGCAGTCTCCGACGGTCGCGCCTCTGCTGTAACCGGTGCCGTTGCCCGGGACACCACACTGTCTGTCGGCTGTACCTCTGTTACTGCTGGTGAAGTTGGCTGAGTTACAGCACTTTCTGCCTCTGCAAGTCGTGCTTCCGATGTGGCTGCCTCCATCGGCTGAATTACAGTATCTTCTGCCGGGCGCGTCTCCCCTCCGCCTATCGGCTGTGTTTCCGCTTCTCCTGCGGCTGCCGCCTGCGCCTCTTCTTCTCTCTGGGCGCGGGCTGCTGCAGCCGCCTGTCTTCCCTTCTCTCCCATCGAAAGGAGAATATCATCAATGGAAAGTCTCCCTGCGGTCGGCTCTGGTTCCTTTCTCCTGGAAGCTTCCTGAACCGGACGAAGATGTTCCTCTACCGCGGCCGGTACATCATCCTCATCCATTTCCGGTTTCCTCGCCACGCCGGAAATCACCCTTCTCACACTCCTGGCCAGCTCCACCTGAAGCTCCTCGTCATCCGTACTGTCCGGAATATCCGGCTCGTAAAGAGACTCATCCTCTATATCCGGCACTGGCGCAACCGCCGAAGCCGCGTGACCGCTCCGTTGTGCATCTCTATCCGGCGCAGTTCCCGATGAGAATCCTCCAGGCACAGCAGTGCCAGTTGAACCCGCTCGTCCCGTAGCAGTGCCTGCCGCACCTGATCGTCCCGCGGCAGCCTCCGCCGGCTGTTCATTCTTCTCTTTTTCTGCCTTACGGGCAGAAATTTCTCCCGCGATCTCTTTCTCTGTCTGAGCAATGATATTTTCCGCAATTACCTCGTCATCCGCCTCGCCGGAAGGCTGCGCAAGAGTCGTCTCCTCATCGGAGTCATCAAAATAATCGCTCTGCGCTTCCTCCTGCAGGCATACCTCGTAAATCTGCTGCTGCTTTGGAGTAAGCACTGCATAGCGTTTCTTAAGCTCCAGGGCTTTCTTTACATATTTGCCCGAATGGAACCACAGAACCAGGTCATCACAGGTCGCCAGGCACTTTTGGATCTGACCCGCCTGCTGATAGACGGTAGCCAGCTCATAGGCCCAGCGCTCGGTGTATTCCTGTCTCAGGTATTCCTCCAGGATAGGGATCAGGTCCTGCGGAGCACTGCCTCTTCCCTTGTATATCATATATTTTAATACGTAACGGTTATTATCATGCGGAGCTGCCTGTACATATTCTGAATAATATTCCAGTGCCTCGTCGTACTGTCCCAGTGCCGTCGTCACTTCGACCAGCCGGTACAGAACCGTACGGCCTACGGAAGAGCGGTTATACGCACGTTCCAGCATCTCCTTGCTCCGGTCAAGTCTGCCCGCCGCCTCGTAGATCTCGCTGATCAGACACAACGTCCGCACATTCCGAACCTTGCGCCAGTCAATCGTATCCGCCAGCTTCGCCGCCTCTTCATAATCCCCCTGGTCTACAAGCTTATCGATCTCTTCCAGCTTGAGGTTGTATTCATACTTATCCACCTTGTCCAACTTTGTCACCTCGTTCATCAAGTCTTTTGTTTAGTGTACCATACCTGTTTTTTATTGTCAAAAACAAGATGGATAATTTCGAATATTTGTCACCTTTTCTCTGTTTTTATCCAGATTTTTCCTCCGATGTCGAATCCTGCCGCAAGCCATGTGCAGGAATATCCAGAAATCTACAGAAATCCGGATCCGGCTTTAAGGGAAAAAAATCGGAGGATTTTTCATCCTCCGATTTAATATTTAAACTTACATGAGTTTCCATTTGCTATATGGTATGATTTCCTGGAGAACTCTTCTTCCTGTATTATTTATAAAATCGATTTCCCGTTTCTTTACACGGTTCTTCTTTTTTATAAACCATGCGGCTGTTTTCTCTTTTGCGGATTCGTCTTTTGTTTTGCCGTTCTCATTTTTCGCATTTTTGCGTTTTGCATTCTTTACGGCCTGCGTTCTTCGCATCGTTCTTCTCTGAAACCTCTCCGTGGTGTTTCATTCTTTTTTCTCTGAATCACTCCGGCCTCATGGTTCCTTTCTCGCGAATCCGTCTGAATGTGATATCTTTGCGCTCCGGCTTGTTCTGATTTTCTTTTAGATCGTGAAAGTCAACCGTTTTTTAACGTTTTTTCCTTTCGAAATATGTGTAGATCCATTCCTTGAATCCTTTTTCAGTAAATCTGAATTCGTCTTATCCGAATCCTCATACGAATGACATATACCACATATCTGTAATACATACCACTGTTTTCACTGTTTCCTCGCATATCTGAACTTTCACGTATCATTTCAGAAGCTATTGTTTCTCGCTTTTCTGATTCTTCTTCGTAATCTCGGATCTCGGGGAAATCTTTGATTTTCTCTTAATCTTTGATTATTACTTTGAATCCCGATCTATGCCGCGCATTCTTTATTGGCCTTCCAGCTTTTTGCTTTTCACATTCTTTTTATTTCTGCTCGTGCAGTTATATCTGCATCAGCTCTGATTGTTATCTTACGAACCTGCGTGTCCGTTTCTTCTACCGTGGGATACATGTACTCGGCCAGCCGATTCTTATTTTCTCCAGGGATCGTTCTTTTACGATATCTCTTGAATCAACTCTGGCTAAGGTCTTTTTCACAGGAAACATCTATCCCGCCGCATGTGCTTTTGAATAAGTAGTGTGAGACTGTGTCCATTGGAATCGACCTCCTCTCTTTCCTGTCATTGTCTATAGGGTTTTGATCTATAGGAACAACAATGTTTGTTGATGGTTGTACTATACCACAGGTTTTTTGATTTGTCAACACTATTTTTAAAAATTTATTTAATTTATTTTATTCGAACTGCTTTCTTTTTTGTTTTTGTTCTAATTTCATATATTTTACAAATATTTCAGACAATTCAGTCATCTTTACGTGGTACCCCAGTTTATGCCTTCTGTGGCATCTTAGCCTTGATTCTGTATACCTCTTTGACTGAAATCCCCAGGCATTCCGCAATGTGCCAAATTGTCAGAAAAAGCAAACAGGGGGAAACTATCCCCCTGTTCGATCATTAAGGCTATATACTTTCATACATACCTCGCGGCAAGTACGAGGTACTGTCCTGAATAGTTACGCTAAGGCTTTTTTCTGTCGACATTTCTAACCTTGCTGCGGTGCCTGCCCCTGATAGTTGTCCTCAGCCTGTCCGCAGGCGGAATTTTCTCGCTTCCTTCTCGCTGTTGATCTTTTCGATCTCGGCGCCCAGGCTCCGCAGCTTCTCCTCGAAGCACTCGTAACCGCGCTGGATGTAGATGATGTCATCTATGATGGTGACGCCTTCGGCGGCCAGTCCGGCGATGACAAGGGCCGCGCCTGCACGCAGGTCCAGTGCGCTGACGCGCGCTCCGGAGAGCCTCTCTACTCCGGTGATGATCGCGGTGTTGCCTTCCACGCGGACGCAGGCGCCCATGCGGGCCAGCTCGTCCATATAGCGAAAGCGGTTGTCAAAAATACTCTCTGTCACGATACTGGTGCCGCGTGCCAGAGCAAGGGTCACGCCGATCTGCGGCTGCATGTCAGTCGGATAGCCCGGGTAGGGAAGGGTTTTCACGTTCGTGCTGTTCAGGCGTTTGGACGCCACGACGCGGACGGCGTTGTCGAATTCCTCTACCTCGCAGTTGATCTCCAGAAGCTTGGCCGTAGTCGCCTCCAGGTGCTTGGGGATGACATTTTTTACCATCACGTCGCCTCGGGTAGCAGCTGCCGCGAACATAAAGGTCCCCGCCTCGATCTGATCTGGAATGATGGAATATTCGGTCCTGTGGAGCTTCGCCACTCCGCGGATACGGATCACGTCGGTCCCCGCGCCCTTGATGTTGGCTCCCATGCTGTTCAGGAAATTGGCTACGTCCACTACGTGTGGCTCGCGGGCACAGTTTTCAATGATGGTGTATCCCTCGGCCATCGAAGCCGCCATCATGATGTTAATCGTCGCTCCGACGGACACCGTGTCCAGGTAAATATGGCTGCCGTGCAGATGATCCGCAGTCGCTACGATGTAGCCGTTGCGGATAGCCACCTTTGCGCCAAGAGCCTTGAAGCCTTTGATATGAAGGTCGATGGGCCTGCTCCCGATGTTGCACCCGCCGGGAAGCGGTACCTCGGCCCTTTTATATTTGCCAAGAAGAGCGCCGATCAGGTAATAGGACGCCCGGATTTTCTTGATATATTCGTAGTCAACGCTGACTTCGCCGATATTGCTGCTGTTGATCATGACCGCGTGCCGTGTGATGCGGTCGATGCGGGCGCCGATGCTTTCCATTGCTTCCAGAAGGACGTTGATGTCTCTCACATCAGGCAGGTTGTCAATCAGCACAGTATCGTCCGTCATGATAGAGGCAGCCAGAATGCCGAGCGCCGCGTTTTTTGCGCCGGAGATCTCCACTTCTCCCACAAGCGGATTCCCCCCTCTGATAATATACTGTTCCATAGAACACCTCTGCTATCGTTTATCCATACTCCCTGTCATGAAACATGGCAGACTATGCCGCAAGAAGCTCTGCCCGGCTCTGTGCGTCATTCCGTTACGACGGAATCCTGCCGCGTGCGAGCTTTCAACGGCCTTCGACGCTGCGTTCATTTTCGTCTGCCAAAAGGTAAAATTTAGAATTTCCCGGTTCTCCCCTCCCGGGAAATAAGCGAAATTAGTGTCAGTATACCACATTTTTATCAATTGTAAACAAAAATTCACAATTTAGCAATTTTTCGTCATAATGAACCAAACGTATATTCGTCTCTCTGAATAGATTGTGTTGTTTGCAGACAGATAAATGCCCCGGGCAGGCAGATGTTTTTTTCCTGTATGGAATTATTTCCGCCGTTCGCGCACGTCCTTTTTTTGTGCATATCGTTTCTGCGTATCTTGTTCCCGCACACCCCTTTTTAGTGCATATCGTTTCTGCATATCTTGTTCCGACACATCTCTTTTCTGCGCGTTCTTTTTTTGCGCGTCTCTTTTCTGTACGCCCCTTTCCTGCGTGTCTCTTCTCTGTATATCTCTTTTCCGCACGCTGAAGCCGAAGCTTCCGATATTCTCGCCGAGGGAATAGTAGGAGCCATGCGAGTAAACACAGAGATCTGCATCATTCAGGCGCAGACGTCCTTTGTCGTCCAGGTAGCGGCTGTCGACGTCAACGCCGAGGACCTCGGAGAGAAACATATGATGGGAGCCGAGCTCAATCACGTCCCGGACGCGGCACTCGATGTTGACAGGGCTCTCTTCGATCAACGGGGCTGCCACGTGGGCTGCGGGCGCGGCGGTCAGGCGGGTTTCCTGAAATTTGTCAACGTCGCGTCCGGAGCGGACTCCGCAGTAATCGGCCGCGCGAGCGAGCTTTCCCGTCGTCAGGTTGACGACAAACTCCCCCGTCTCGCGGATGATCGCGTAGGAATAGCGCTCCGGCTTTATGGAAATGGAAATCATCGCCGGGCTGCTGCAGATGGTGCCTGCCCAGGCAACGGTGATGATATTGGGACGCCCGCCAGGGCGGACGCAGCTGACCATCACGGCCGGCAGGGGGTAGAGCATGTTGCCGGGCTTCCATACTTCTTTTGACATGATCATACCCCCGTGATCTGGCTGATGCCTGTCATCAGGGAAGGCACGAGCTGTTTTTTGCGTGAAACCAGGCCTTTCATGCGCACACTGCCGTTCTCCAGATGCTCGTGGAGCGACGCTTCAATGATATCCTCAGCGTCTTTTCCGTAGCAGAGCAGATCTGTCGTTTCTTCTATAATATCGGTGAGCATGAAGCAAACCATGTCCAGCTCTTTGCTCGCGATCATATGCTGCAGGAAAGAAATGATGCGCTCCTTGATGCCCTGCAGCTCCTCCTCGTTCATGGATGTGATCTGCCCGACGCCGACATTCATGTCCCCGAACTCAAATTTTTTGAAATCCTGATAGCAAATCTCTTCCGGAGTTTTCGTAGCGAGGTCGCTGCCGGCGGCGAACATCTTCCGGGCGAATTCCTCGCACTGGATGCCGGCGATGGCGGAAAGCGCCCGCGCCGCGTCGACGTCCATCGGCGTGCAGGTCGGCGAGCGGAAAATCAGCGTGTCGGAAATGATCGCGCTGCACATCAGCCCCGCGATGTCCGGCGGAATCTCGATACAGTTTTCGCGGAACATGGAATAAATAATCGTGCTGGTGCAGCCGACCGGCTGATTGCGGAAATAGACCGGATTGATCGTCTCGAGCGACCCGAGTCTGTGGTGGTCGATAATCTCCATGATTTCCGCGTCCAATACATTGTCTACCGCCTGGGAAACCTCGTTGTGGTCGACGAGGATCAGGCCACGTTTGCGCACGCCCAGCAGGTTCCGCCGAGATATCATGCCCACATAATTGCCGCCGCGGTCCAGGATCGGGAAGTCGCGGTAGCGCTTTTTGGACATAATGTCGCGGATGGATTCGGTGTAATCGTTCAGGTTGAAGGTCAGCAGCTTTTCTTCCTTCTGCATGAAAAACTCGACCGGCATGCTCTGGTTAATCAGGCGGGCCACCGCGTAGGTGTCCAGCGGCGTCACGATGACCGTGCAGCCATGCTCCTCGGCCAGCCTCTGGATCGTACGGGAGACGGGCGCGCCCAGGCAGACAATAATGCAGCCCGCCTGCATCTCGATCGCGCAGAGCTGCCCCTCGTAGCGGTTACCCAGAATGACCATGTCATGCTCTTTGATATAGTTTTCCATCACATCCGGGTTTGCCGCGGCAATCACGACCTGTCCTTTGTCAAAATATCCGTCGGGGTCTCCGACAATCATCTCCGCCTCGAGCGTCTCCAGAATGTTGCGGTACGGCGTGCGGGCCGTAGAGACGATCGTGCTCTCATTCTCATCCATGTAGGACTTCGCGATGTCGTTGATGGTAATCAGCCCCTTGAGCTTGTTTTTCGCATTGGTAATCGGGAGGGTGAAAATGTTCTGCTCCTGCATCAGCGTCCATGCCCGTTTCAGGGAAATGTTGCTGCGCACACCCTCCACCTTGCGGATTTCCATATCCTTGACGCGCGTGCCGATGTTTTCCAGCAGAAGCGGCGTCTTTGCCTTGAAATATTCCAGCACAAACTGGGTCTCCGCGCTGACCAGGCCGGCGCGGGCGGCCACGTAATTGTACGGCTCTCCAAGCTGATTTCCGAGCTGATTTTTCAGATACGCATACGCGATCGCGGAGCAGATGGAGTCCGTGTCCGGGTTCTTATGACCCACGACGCAGACTGTGCGCTTGCGCTGCTTAGAGTTCCCCAGGACTGCCTGGTCTTTATTCTGCCCGGCGGCCTGATCCTTGTTCGGGTCGGCGGCAGGATCATTTTTTATATCCGCTTCGTCAGCTACTTTTTTTATGTCTGTCATTCTTTGCAACAACCTCCCTGACCGGTTCCAGAAATCTTTTTTTGTCAATATACAGGTTTTCCAATATCGGATCAAGATCAATGTACTCTTCGATCAAATCTTCACTATGTTTATATTTTGCCAGAACCACGATATATCCATTATCCCATTCTTTGATTTCACTATAATATTCCAAAGGATAAGGAGATTTAAATCGGATTATCCTGTCTCCTAATTATAAATATCGTGTAAACATCATCATTTGTCAAGATCGCAGATTCCATAAAGTCCCCCTAAAAATTCCTCTGCTCACTCCACCCCGCGCTCGGTCACCCGCGCAAAAATCAGCGGTTTTTTCTGCGGTGCCTTCGCTCCGATCTCCACCGCTTCCAGGAACCGCGTTTTCGCCGCGCCCAGCTTTGCCTCCTCCGAGGTCAGCAGCGTGGCAAGGGTCTCTCCCTTTTTCACGAAATCGCCGGTCTTTTTCGATAGGATGATGCCCGCGAGCGGGTCGATCTCACTCTCCTTCGTCTCGCGGCCCGCGCCGAGCAGCATCGCCGCGACACCGATCCCGGCGGAATCCATTTGGACGATATAGCCGCTTTTTTCAGCCTTTACTTCCCTCGCAAACGGGGCGCGTCCGAGCTTTTCCGGATGGCGTACGCAATCCGCGTCTCCGCCCTGCGCCTCGATCATAGCGGCAAGCTTTTCCAGGGCCGTACCGGATGCCAGGGCGTCCTGCGCCAGTCCTCGGCAGTAATCCAGATCCCCCTCGCCTGCCAGATACAAAAGCTGCGACGCAAGCGCGAGGCTCACCTCTGTCAGATCTGCAGGCCCCTGGCCGCGCAGTGTGCGGACCGCCTCTTCAACCTCGAGCGCGTTCCCGATCTGGTATCCAAGCGGAATATCCATATTTGTGATCAGAGCGGCGATTTTTTTGCCGTTATGTACGCCGATCGCTACCATCTTCCCGGCCAGCTGCACGGCGTCCTCCACCGTCTTCATAAAGGCGCCGCTGCCTGTCTTCACATCGAGGACGATGCAGTCGCTGCCGGCCGCCAGCTTTTTGCTCATGATCGACGCGGCGATCAGCGGAATGCTGTCCACCGTCGCGGTCACATCACGGAGCGCGTAAAGCTTTTTGTCAGCGGGCGCCAGGTTCGGTGACTGCCCGGTCACAGCGATCCCGGTGCGGCGCACCACATCCAGAAACTCCTCACCGGAGAGCGAGGTGCGCGTCCCGGGGATGGACTCCAGCTTGTCGACCGTCCCGCCCGTGTGTCCAAGCCCCCGCCCGGACATCTTTGCCACGACACAGCCGCACGCGGCCACGACCGGCGCGACAATCAGCGTCGTTTTATCTCCGACTCCGCCGGTGGAATGCTTATCCACCTTCACTCCCGGAATCCCCGACAGATCCAGCTGCTCGCCGGACCTGGCCATCGCGTCCGTCAGGATCGCAGTCTCTTCGTCCGTCATCCCCTGAAAATAGACGGCCATCAGAAACGACGACATCTGGTAGTCCGGGATGTCGCCCTTTGTGTAGCCCGTAATCATCCAGCGGATCTCCTCTTCCGACAAAGCCGCGCCGCCGCGCTTTTTGATTATGATGTCATACATTCTCATTGAAAAAATCCCCCTTTCTAATAATTCTCCCCTCATCCGAAAACATTTACCGGTGCTCCCCTGATTCGGATAAACTGAAATTAAAATTTCGCTGTTTTTCGCAAAAAAAATCGTTCATAAGTGCCTGATTGGTCTGCTCCGGCATCTTTTTCACGGCAGCCGGGCACACGGTCAGCCCCCGGCAAAAAATGCAGCAGCCAGGCACACGGTCAGCCCCCGGCAAAAAAAGCAGCAGCCAGGCGCATGGTCAGCCCCCGGCAAAAAAGTGCCGCCCCCTGATATCAGATGCCGATAAGAACCGGCAGCCATAATAAAGTATACATATCTTCTATATTTTTGTAGTGTAAAGCATACCAGGTGTTTTGCAAATTTTCGTTTCGATCAGGCTTTTTGCAAATCCTTCGGTCCGAAATTCAGCGGCAGCAGTTCATTCAGCGTAAAGCTCTGATAATCCTGCGGACTGCGCGCCAGAATAATCCGAAAGGTCTCTGGATCGCAGAATTCCGCCATGACCTGGCGGCAGACGCCGCACGGCGGAGCAAAATTTTCCGTCTCCATCTCCGCCTCATCCGGATTCATCCCGGCAGCATCCGCGCCGGAGTCCTTTGCATATCCCCCGACGATCGCGATCTGCCGGAAGTGGCGATACCCTTCGGAGACTGCCTTGAAAAAGGCGGTGCGCTCCGCGCAGATCGTCGGCGTGTAAGTGGCGTTTTCGATGTTGCACCCCTGGAAAACAGTGCCGTCCGCTGTCTCCAGCGCGGCTCCGACTGAAAAATGTGAGTAAGGGGTATATGCCCGCTGCCGCGCCTGATACGCGAGTTTTATCAAATCCTGATCCTGCATTCTTTCATACCTTCCATATTTATGATTAAAAAGACCAGCACAATGCCTGAGCAAAAAGCCCTGCTGCTCTCACCCTTTTACTTCGTCCCAGAAGCTTTCCCCATCAAGGCTTTCCGGTATCCCGAACATTTCCAGCACAGTCGCCGCGATGTCCGCGAAGCTGCTCCTGGTACCGATGGAAACACCCGGGCGCACGCTTTTCCCATATAAAAGCATCGGCACGTACTCGCGCGAATGGTCGGTGCCCGGGAATCCTGGGTCGCAGCCGTGGTCAGCTGTGATCAAAATTACATCGTCGTCGCGCAGCTTGTCCATCATTTCGGCGAGCTGCCGGTCAAAGAGTGTCGCGGCGGCGGCGTATCCGTCGATGTCATTGCGGTGTCCGTAGAGCATGTCAAAATCGACCAGATTGACAAAGCAAAGCCCGGTAAAGTCTTCGTCCATCAGGGCGAGGGTTTTGTTCATGCCGTCCTCGTTGTCCTGGATGGGGGTCGTGTGCGCGATGCCCTGTCCGGCAAAAATATCATTGATTTTGCCTACCCCATAGGTATCAAATCCATGCTCTCGGAGACTGACGAGCATCGTGCGCTTCGGCGGCACCAGGGAAAAATCATGGCGGTTTCGGGTTCTTGTAAAATCGGCCGCGCTTTTTCCCACGAACGGCCGCGCGATCACGCGCCCCACGCCGTGCTTCCCCTGCAGAATTGCCCGCGCGATGTGGCAGTCCTTATACAACTCTTCAGGAGGCACTACCTCCTCGTGCGCCGCGATCTGAAAGACACTGTCAGCTGATGTATAAACAATCAGGTCTCCGCTCGCCATGTGCTGCTCGCCGTAGTCACGGATAACGTCCGTGCCGGAATAGGGTTTGTTGCAGAGAACCCCGCGCCCGGTCTGCTCGCGGAAGGGCTGCAGCACCTCCTCCGGAAATCCATCCGGGTACACCGGCATCGGCTCCGGCGACACAACACCGGCGATCTCCCAGTGTCCGATTGTCGTATCCTTGCCCATGGAGCGCTCACGCAGCCGTCCGTACGCCGCAATCGGCGCATCGACAGCGGCCGCGCACTGCGATGTTAAACATCCGGCGGACGTTTCCACAGCTCCCGGGCGGCAGGTCACGCCGTCAATATTGAATAACCCGAACCGTTCCAGGTTCGGTGTGTCATAGCGGTCTGATTTTACAATCGAGGCCAGTGTGTTGGCCCCGACATCCCCGAACAGGTCGGCGTCAGGCTCATAGCCGATGCCGAAGCTGTCGAGGACAATGAGAAATACTCGTTTTACAGCCATGGAATTATCTGCCTCCTTACTGTGATGGGATCTTCGATCTGTTGGTCAGCCCCTTTCCTGCCGGTTAATAGATGACCCAAGAGTCTTCCCACATCTCACCTGGCAGGTTGTCGAGTACTACAGGGAGCTTTTCGCATCCCACCATTGTAATCCTTCACGCAATCTCCATCGCGACCTTCACCATATCGTTGAAGCTGGTCTGCCGCTCTTCGGAGGTCGTCTCCTCGCCGGTCACCATGCTGTCTGAGATCGTGCAGATCGCCAGGGCATTCTTGCCCGCGCGCGCCGCGTTCATGTAAAGGGCGGCGGCCTCCATCTCGACAGCCAGCGCGCCCATCTTCTGCCATTTTTCCGTCGTCGGGCGGTCATTGTAAAATACGTCTGCGGAGACCAGATTGCCAACCCGGTAGTTGAGTCTCATCTTTTCTGCCGCATCTACTGCTTCGCGAAGCAGGGAGAAGGACGCGATCGGCGCGAATGTCCCGGGCAACTCATACTGGGACGCATAGTTGGAGTCTGTGCATGCCCCCATGCCAAGTACCAGGTCGCGGATCTTCAGATCCGGCTGCAGCGCCCCGGCCGTGCCGATGCGGATAATATTTTCTACATTATAATAATGAAACAGCTCGTAGGAATAAATCCCAATGGACGGCATCCCCATGCCGCTGGCCATCACGGAAACCTTTTTCCCATGATACAGGCCCGTATAACCGTTGACGCCGCGTACATTGTTGACGAGGACGGCGTCCTCCAAAAATGTCTCTGCGATGTGCTTTGCCCGCAGCGGGTCGCCCGGCATCAGCACGGTCCTCGCGAAATCTCCCGGTAAAGCCGCAATATGCGGGGTAGGTGTCTGACTCATATGTTTTTCCTCCTTATTTTTCGATGCGGCGCTTCGCCGCATATTTTTTACTGTATTATGTATAGTATACAGCGTCTGTCTTACAGTTTTTCCCGCACAGCATTCGCCGTATGCTTCCACAGCAGCCTTCAACTGTACGATACGCATTTTCATTTCCCTGCTTGCCTGCTTATTGTTATCTCATGGCACTTTTTACATAGAATTATCTTCCTAAGTTTATCACCATATGTGCATATCTGACAACTGTTTTTTTGATTTTATTTGTTTTTGCGTCATTTTTACTATTTATTTAACGGTCTTTTTAGTGTTTATTCATATTTTGTTCACAAACCCCTGTTATAGTGAACACAGTTCTTAAGAAACAAAGCGTTCCCGAAAGCAGAGGGACAAAAGAAAAGACATCTTGATAAATTTTTTCATAATAGCCTCCGGTATGCCAGATACCGGGGGCACTCCTCATTTTACAGGGTATTTAGGAGCTGTCGCGAAATAATATGCTCAGATTGTGCCGAATAATGCGTGAAGCACAAACGAAAAAACGCAGGCGCAGCGAGCTGCGTCGAGGCTTTTTGAGTTTGCGATTCGCGTATTAGGCGGTGCAAGATGGGCATATAATTCCGCGACAGATCCTTACTCCCTCGTCTGCAAAAACGCCCACTCCTTCTGCCCCGCCTCATCGGTCGGGTAGTTTGCCACGTAGGCTTCCGCCTTTTCGGCCGCCGTCACAAAATCCAGTTTTTTTTCATATGCGACGATCTCGTTAAAATACAACTCCTGCTTTCCGTCCGTCCCCTCAAGGGAAAGTCCGAAACTGATGTAGGAAAGCGCCGTATCGTAATCACCCATCTGGATCGCGCACATTGCCAGTCCATTATAGCACTGGGCGCTTTCGCCGAATTCCTCCTGAATCTGCTGGTAAATGGCCAGCGCATGCGTGTAATCATCCATCGCCAGGTAGACCTTCCCGATCAGATACATGGCCGGCTCGTACTTTGCCTCTACCGGGGTGATCAGCATTTTCTGCGATTCCTCATAGTTTCCCAGATAATAGTATATTCTGCCCTGGTTGTAATAATACTCCGTGTCGTCTCCCTTCAGGCTCTGCGCCGTCTGCAGATAAGTCACTCCGATCGCCGAAAGATTCGCGTTGGAATAGCTTTCATAGATATTCAGATATAAATCATAATCCTCCGGCGCAAGTGCTACCGCGGCGTCAAAATCCGCAGCTGCCTCATCCGTGTATCCCTCTGCCAGATAGCTTGCGCCGCGCAGAAAATACGCGTCCGCGTTGCCATTCTCCGAATCGTCCAGAAGGCTGGTGCAGGTGCTGATCACATCCTCATAATTTTCCAGCTGATACTGTGCCGTAGCCAGGTACAGACGGATATCCTCCGTGTTGGACGGCATGCGCCCATCCGTATTAGCTAGAGCCTCCGTAAAGGCCTCCGCCGCGCTCTCATACTCTCCCAGCGCCATATAGGCCAGGCCTAAGCCGCGATAGGCCAGCATCTGCTGCTCGCCGTCCGCAATTGCTTCCTCAAAAAGCTCCAGTGCCTCCGAATAGCTGCCCTCGTCCAGAGCCTCCAGGCCGGCGGACGTGTATTCTCCGGACGCCCCTCCCTGCGCACAGCCGGCCGCGCAGAAAGCAAGCAATACCAGCAGCGCGCATGCGGCGCCTCGAATGTAGTTTTTGATTCCCATCTATAATTCCTTTCTCCAGTGCCCGCGCATGCCCCGGTTGCAGAACTGCGGCATGCCCCAGTACGGTACTGCAGCATTCCGCGATTATGGAGCCGCAGCATGCCACGGTTATGGAGCCGCGCCAGCCTGTATGATTTCTTCAGCTTTTACAGACGATTTTTTTCTCGCCATTTCTTACCTGATTGCTTAGTATTATAACTCAACCATTCTTATAAATCCATTGAAAAATCAATGAATATCTCGATTTCCGCCTTACGGTCTGCGGGCAGGGCTTTTCGCGTCTTCTATTCCGATTCTGCCGGCACCTGTCCCTTCAGATCCTCCTGTCCGTCCAGCAGGCCGGGTTTCGCGCCTTTCGGGGTGACGCCGAGGTAATTTTCGCGCAGATCCTTTTGCATCTGCTCGAGCTCATCGCGGAGTCCACGGGCTGAAAGGCGGGCGGCTCCCGCTCCAAAAATGATGATCTGCTCGAGCGCGTCGGAGGTGGCCACGGTCACATGATACCGGCGCCGGATCTGCCGCGCGGTTTTTTCTATATACTGATCTGCCGTCTCCGCCTCTTTCGTGTAGACGACATGAATGTTGTGATAACGGGATACCTCTGTCTGATGTCCGGCAACGCGGTAAGCATCAAAAACGACGATCAGATAGTTGTCTTTGTATCCCTGGTAATTGCACATCAGATCCAGCAGGCGGGTACGGGCACTCTCCAGGCTGGTCTTTGCAAGCTCCTTCAGATCGTCCCAGGCAAAAATGATGTTGTAGCCGTCCACCAGAAGGCATTCTTCCAGCGGCTCCGAAGCGTTTCCTTTGCGCTTTGCCCTGCGTGCTTCCGCTTCCTTTGCTTCGCTGCCTTCTGCAGAAGCTTCTGATGATGCGCCTGAAGGGCGGGTCGTCCGGGATGCCTCATAGCCGGCCCAGCGAGATCCCGGTCCAGCGCCTGTATCAGCATATTTGCCGTCCGCAGGACGTCTTCCTTCCCATTTTGCAGTTCCGTAGGTACGTTCGAAAATGGCGCGAAGCTCTTCGTCCGCTACGGATGTGACAGCAGCCGCTTTTTTCGCGGGCGGCACGCCGCGCTGCCCTTGAACTCTATTTTCTGCGGAAGGTCCGCTACGCTGTCCTTGCATTCTATTTTCTGCGGAAGGTCCGCTACGCTGTCCTTGCGACGCGAAGGGACCGTTGCCGCCGACAGCCTCAGTGCCCGCACCCGCAGATTTGTCTGCAGCGTATCTATCTGCACTCGCCTTCCTGTCAGCTGCTTTAGCTGCATCTGCCGCATATCTGTCCGTATCCGCTATGTGGACATACTCCGGCACATCCTCCCAGCTCACGGCAAAGCCTGCGCCATGGGCGCAGAAAACTGAGCCACAGGGGTTGTCCGCATCCAGCAGCGGGTCATAGCCGCGCGAGGCGATCACTTCTTCCGCATTATGGCATGCCTCATACCCCTTAAGTCTGCAGGAGAGCCGCCCTCTTCCTTTGGTGTAAGCGAGCAGCTCACTCTGATAGCCGCGCATCGTTATGACCGGCGCGGTGCCTGTAATCTCCATCATGCCGGCCTGTCCCTGACCGGATCCGGCACGTTTTTCTCCGTCATCCGTACCAGATTTTTGTCCCCGCCCGGGCAAAGGATCCTGCTCTTTCCGGAAATCCTGTTCTCTCAAAGATTTCTGTTCTTTCGAAACGGCCTGCCCATTCTGGGTTGCCCGCTCTTTCGAAATTGCCTGCCCATTCGAGAATACCTGCTCTTTTCCAGAAGAACTCCACGCGCTGCTGCCTGGAGCATCGAGGAACACCGGCGCCCCTGCGGTCCCATGCATGCGCTGGATATCGGAAAGAGCGCGTCCCACGGATTCCGCCGGCACCTCCATCCGAAAAAGATAGACCGGCTCCAGCAGAATGGAATGGGCACGGCAGAGTCCCTGGCGCACGGCGCGACAGGTCGCCTGCCGGAAATCACCGCCCTCTGTGTGCTTCTGATGCGCCCTCCCCGCGACCAGCGTGATTTTCATGTCAGTAATTTCGGAGCCAGTGAGCACCCCCAGGTGCTGCTTTTCCTCCAGATGGGTAAGCACCAGCCGCTGCCAGTTTAAATCCAGATCATCCGTGCTGCACGCGCTCTCAAACTGCAGCCCGCTGCCGCGCTCGGCCGGCTCCATCAGAAGATGTACTTCGGCATAATGGCGGAGCGGCTCGAAATGCCCCATACCGACGACCGGCTCCGCGATCGTTTCCCGGTAGACGATGCTTCCCTGTCCAAATTTCACTTTCAGGCCAAAACGCTCCCGTATCAGATCCTGGAGAATTTCCGTCTGAACCTCACCCATGAGCTGCGCGTGGATCTCTGAATTCTTTGATATCGTCTGCCCTGCGTCCGCCGCGTTTCCGCCCAGACGCACCGCCGACACCCAGGTGATATGAAGCTGCGGCTCTTCCTCCTCCAGCTGCTTCATCTGACGGAACGCCTGATGTACATCCGTCCCTTCCGGAAGCTCAATCCGATAAGAAAGCACCGGCTCCAGGAGCGGCATCTCCGCCTCCGATTCCTCGCCAAGCCCCTGTCCCACCCGGGTGTGTTCCAGACCCGTGACAGCACAAATTGTCCCCGCATCCGCCTCCTGCGCCATCCCGAAGGTGCCGCCGGAGGGAATCCGGATCTGATTGACCTTTTCTCCCGCCAGAAGATCCTTTACGCGCAGCATCCCGCCGGTGATTTTCATGTGAGTCAGCCGGTTTCCCTGCGCGTCGCGCGAAATTTTATAAACTCTCGCGCCAAATACATCAGAATATTCCTTTTCAAGGCTGTAGCTGTAAATCCCGTCCAGAAGCTCTTCCGCGCCCTCCAGCCTCAGCGCCGAGCCGAAGTAGCAGGGGAACACATGCCGGGCGGCAATCGCGTGGCGGATCTCGTCCGTCCCGATCGTTTCTCCGGAAGCATAAATTTCCAGAAGCCGGTCATCGCACATCGCCAGATCCTCCTGGAACTTCGCCTCCCGCTGCACCTGCTCTGCCTGGTATTTCAAGCCGGAAAAATCCACGCACCGCTCGTCCAGCTTCGCCGAAAGATGAGCCATCAATGCCTCGCGGTCCGTCCCGGGCAAATCCATCTTATTGATAAACAAAAATACCGGTATCTCATAGCGCGCGAGCAGCCGCCAGAGCGTATCCACATGGCTCTGCACGCCGTCCGGCGCGCTGATCACGAGAATCGCGTAATCCAGCACCTGCAGTGTCCGCTCCATTTCCGCGGAAAAATCCACATGGCCAGGCGTGTCCAGAATAGTAAGCGTAAGCGGCTCCGTCCGGAAGCCTGCTTCCACCACGCGGCCACCTCCTGGATTTGTCAGATAGCCTTCTCCCGAACGCAATGGCGAATCACTTCTCGTATCCGCAGGCCGTCTGCCTCCCGTACCTGCCATCTGCCCGTCCAGAACCACCTGCGCCTGCTTAGAAAAAATTGTGATTCCGCGCGCACGTTCCAGCGCAAAGTTATCCAGGTAGGCGTCCTGGTGGTCCACTCGCCCCAGCGCCCGGATACGTCCGGTCTGGTACAGGATCGCCTCCGCCAGCGTTGTTTTGCCTGCGTCGACATGAGCCAGCAGACCCGTACAACAGGTTCGATTTTTTCTCGTTTTCTCTGTTCCTGCGGCCAAATGACTGCTTTTGCCCGCCATCTCAGGCGAATGTGCGTGCTGCTGTTCCCCGTCCGTGCGCATAAAAAAGCCTCCTCCGGTAAAAAATAAACTTCGTTTATTCTATCACAGGAGAAGGCCATAGTCGAGAGGCTCTTCTGAAATTAGATATTCTTGTTTTCACACTTTTTCGGTAATTTCGGATAAATATGTAAGCTGATTTCCCCTTCAGGAGTTCGGTATATTGTAACTTTTTCCAGAACTATCTTCCACAGCTTGTTTTTTTCAAGAATCGTTAGCTGCTGATAACTATCCAGCAATTTCTGAGCAGCGGGAATAATCTCTTTCTCCGCATTCTGTCCATCCTCCTTAGATTCTCTTTTTCTTAATAAATCAGCCTCCGAAGCTCCTAAATCCCGCAATTCTCTGCTCAACACATCATTTCGTTTTGTAAACATCTCAACCGTGTATATGCCTTTTTCCAAATACTCACAGGCACTGTCCTGTTGTGCCTGCAGCTGCTCAATCTGCTCTCGAACAATTGATAAGGCAGTGTCAATCGGATTTGTCTTTTTAGGCTTGTCTGTTTCTACCTCGATCGTATATTCTTTCAACCATTCTCTCATTGCCTCAAGAATAGCGTCCTCAGCCAAATCACACTTTATTGCCCGGCAGTTGCATCCTCTTGTCGGACAGCGATACCAGGGAGCTGTCTTTTGTTTTTTTGATGGGACATTGCGCTTCATGACAGCACCACATTTTTCGCAAAATAACACTGACGCAAATGGATTTCTTATTTCCCGATTAGAGTTAACCGAAGTATGGCCTCGTTCTTTCTGTCTGTTCTTTGCGGTATCCCACTGTTCCTGCGTAATAATTGGCTCATGAACGCCATCATACACTTGATAGCTGCCATTAGAGATCCTCTTCTTAACTAATTTGCCATCGCTGACAACTCTTTTTACGGGTTCACGTCCCCAGCGTATTTTCCCAAGGTAAACCTCGTTGTTAAGCATATTCGCTATGGACGTCTGCCCCCATGTTCCCGTTCTTGATGGGATATGCATTTCATTAAGCTGATACGCGATCGTATTATATCCGGTTCCCTGCTGTCCGTACATATCATAGACCATACGCACTATTTTTGCTTCTTCCGGATCGATTTTCAAACTGTTTCCCTTTACTCCTGAAAGCTTATACACCCGATAACCGTATGGTGCCATAGAGCCGAGAAACTTTCCCTCCGCAGCCGATTGATTTCTACCTCTGACAAGACGCTTTGTAATGGTTTTAAGCTCGTACCGGCTAAACATAAATTTCATATCGGTAAACTGTTCATCCGATTCATTCTGGAGATCATAAACCTTTGAAGGAGTAATAATCTTACAGTTATTTGTTTGAAGAATCTGCATTATGTAACCGGATTCTAAGGACGATCCTCTGGACAATCGTTCAATATCCATACACACGACTCCCGCATACATTCCGGTATTCACCAGTTCCAGCAAGCGCAGCATCTTAGGGCGGGAAGAAAGTGATTCTCCAGAAACAACCTCTTCCAGAGTTTCCACGACATTCAAATGTCTTTCCTGACAAAATTTATCCAGAATAGTCCTGTGTCTTTTCAACGTTTCTTCCACAGAAACATCATCGAAATCCGTATCCATTCTGGATTTCCGCAGGTACCTCAAATAGCGCTCCAAGTACCACACCTCCTTTCCAAATCTCATAGTGCCATTTTATTCACTACCGCCCATATATACAAAGATGTGAAATCCACCTGGCGCATCCTTGCGCACAGCAAATTATCATGTTAAATTGTTAGATTATTTTTGATTCTGCATGAATCGAAATACGCACTGGAAATAAGTTCACTGATTTCCAATAATATCTGTTCCGTCTGCGCTGCATCAATGTCCTTACAGTAATCATCGTGAATATAAATCAGTGCCTCGTCCTTTTGAGTAGTCAATGCAATCACGTTGCCTCACCTCAAGTAAATTTATTTTGCAAAAGTTAATTTCCTTCTGGCATTACAGGCCGCCGCTGGCGCAGCTGTCATAGCTCCGCAGTCGCCGTACTGCCTGGTCCATCTCATGTTCTGTTGAAGTTTTACTGTTCAGATTTTGAAATGTAGAATTACAATGTTAATTGCAGATATGAAATGCACAGGTGTTTCTCAAACGCTGCCGGGTTCTCCCCAGTCCCTGGGGAGCCGTGAGGAAGTATCATTATGCCCCTGCACAGTCTTCGCGCCCGGTGTGCCAATACCGGGATAAAAATAGCGTTTGTCGCTCACGAAACAGCTTCCTTCATCACCTCCGTGCTGCCCGGTCTTCGCGCCGCTCTTTCATCGCTCGTGCACAGGTTATGTACCTGTAATGCCGACCATATAAAATTGTCAAGGTACAAGGTTCAGCTTTCCGCTTCCATCTATTAGCCGCCGGAAAGCGCTGTTTTTATTCACTGCTTTAAATATTTTTTCATTTTTTTCTTCAGGCGTCGTATTCTCGAGTAAACGGTCTGCTCCGGCATATTCAGATAGCTGGCAATTTCTTTCGTTGCATATCCCAACATTTTCAGAACAAGAATTTGCAGCGTCGTCCGATCAGTATTCAGCAGCGTATGTAAAATCTGCTCGTTATCAATCGAATCCAGCAGCTCTTCTACGCTCTGAATCTGCGGCACAGCGGCATCCGTTTCATCCAGCAAAATCTCTAGATAGTCCAAAATTGACACCTGATGTTCATGGTAACGCCGATCTTCTTTAAAATTCGCCCAGTCGCTCTCACGTAATGCCTGTATGGATTCTTCATCCATGCCAAGTTCACGCAGTTTCTGTTCTTCCTCATCCTTCCATTTTTTCCACCTGTATTCTTCTCTTGCTTTGTTATAGGCCATTTCCTTTCTCCTTCGATTTGAATTTTTGAAATCAAATCGAAGAAGGCGGGGCTCTGGCCTTTCTCTGCTTATGTACTTTTCTGCCGAAATGATCCGGCATTCATACCGCTATGTCAGTTAAAACAAAAGAAATGGTTTTCTGCCTCCTTTTCATCGCAAGGTGTTTGGAGCCGGGCGAATTCAACCATATTTTTTTCTGACAAAAGGCGGACCTCTCTCCTTCTCATTACAGAAAATCCAAAAAAGCTGGAACGAAAAAAAGCCGGAAAGCCCATTCGAATCTCCAGTTCCTTTCTCATTCTCTTTTGTTTGTATATAATCATGGGATTTTATCAGGTACGATAATGCCGATTTATGTACATAGAAGTGTCTTGAGATACTCAGGATTTTTTTAAGAAAATGTCTTTTAGGGAGCTATCTTTACCGTAAAATGCAAAAGCACCCATGATTTCCTCCATGGCAAATCACGGGTGTCGCGTAAAAGACTCTTCCGTGAGGAGCCAGTTTTCTCTTGCTTTTTCCACACAGAGCCTTACTTTTGATAAGGCCAAAACAGGTACAATAGTGCCGTTTCAATCGGTACTATTAGGGAATTTCCTTTTCTTAACAGGCACGATAAAATAAACAAGAGGTGACTGATCATGCCAAAGGAAAATTTGATACACCTTGGACAGTGTATCCGCGCCGCCAGATACGAGTGCAGATTATCGCAGGAACAACTTGCAAATCAGACCCGTGTTGCGCAAAAAACGATCCAGAAAATCGAAAAAGGGAACGAAAATCCCTCTTATGAGATCCTTGATCTCCTGATTAAGAGATTAGGCATCTCAGCCAACAGCATTTTTTACTTTGATGTTTCTGAAAATGATGTTGATATACAACACCTGATCGGTAAATTTCAGGCATGTACACCTGAAAACAGGAAAATACTTATGAGCACTCTGGATTTTCTGGCCGAACAATTAATAGCCGCCCAAAATCTCCATAAACCAGATGAATGAGCCAGTAAAACAAATACTTTTTGTGCGCTGGCTTTTATTTTTATATTCTTTCCGGCAAAGCTCATGCCCGGGTTCATAGTTTTTCTTCAAAAAATACTATTCCATCAAATACATGGGACATGAAAAAACACCGCATTCCTGACGGATGATTCAATCAGGAGTGCGGCGATTTTATTTCAATTTTTTATCAGCGGACTGTTATAGCTGCATAAAAATCAATGGCCTCCCTTATGAAAGCATCTGTCTTGACATCAATCGATAATCCATACTTCAATTCCATATAATTCAGGTAAGTCTGGGATATGTCGCATTAGGATATCCATCCTGTTTTCTGGATAAATCAAGAAACTGCTCGAATATATCTGCATCGCAGACTCCTACTCTTTCTTTAAAATTTTAACAGTACACGCTCCAACCACATGATTTTCCACATCCAGCACAGAGATCAGCATCCCGTCTGTTTCACATTGAAACGACTCTCCGTCCTCTGGAACTCGCTTTATCACATCACACACAAAGCCACTGAATGTGTCATATTTGCCCGTTGGAAGCTCCAGCTTTAAAGCATCCGACACTTCGCTCAGATCCGCAAATCCCTGTATCTGCCATGTTATTTCGTCCAGCCGCTCAATATCCTTTGGTCGAACCGGCTCGTCAATATCATCCAAATCACCCACCAGTGTTTCCATCAAATCATGAAGTGTGACGATTCCAGACAGTCCACCGTATTCGTCGATCACGACTGCAAAATACCGCCGTTCCTGCTTCATTTTACTGAACAGCACGTTAGCATGCATCGTCTCTGGAACAAAAAACGCAGGTTCTGCCGCCGCCTTCATAACGCTCTCCCTGCTCTTATCTTCCAACCGGAAATAATCCATAGTATCCAGAATTCCTGCGATGTCATCCATGCTTCCTTCGCAGACCGGATAATATCTGTGACGATTACCGTGGATTATCTCTTTCCATTCTTCCATACTATTATCCATGGAAAGATAAACAACTTCCCTTCTTCGAGTACATACCTGCCCCACCGACTGATCGCTGAATTCAAACACATTCTGAATAATCGCATTCTCCTCTGGAGGAATCACCCCTTGTTCGTTTCCCTGCGCAAGAAGCATTCGTATTTCTTCCTCCGAAACAGTCTCCTCTGTCTGGTTCGGGTCAATTCCGAGCAGCTTCAAAATTCCGTTTGTTGACACAGTCAGCAGACCAACCAGAGGAGCGAAAACCGTCGACACAAAACCCAGTATGCCTGATAAGCGTCGGGCAATCTTATCCGGGTTTTTCATTGCTATTCGCTTCGGTACCAGCTCTCCAAATACAATGCTGAAATAAGACAAAATAATCGTGATTACGAGCACCGATACTGAATTTAAAATTGTTTCCGAAACGGGAATTTCTGCTCGAAACAGCAACGCCACTAAAGGCTCTGCAAAATGGTCAGCGGCATACGCGCTGCCCAGAAATCCGGCCAGCGTGATTGCCACCTGTATTGTAGAAAGAAATTTTGACGGCTGCTCTTTAAGTCGGTTCAGTTTCTGCGCACGGCTGTCTCCCTCTCCTGCCAGCTTTTTCAGTTTCATATCATTCATGGAAATTACCGCTATCTCCGCGCTGGCAAATACCGCATTTGACGCGATCAGAATTACCTGTAAAATCAATGCCCCAATCATTCTGAATCCTCCGAAAAATAATGCAAAAAGACATAACCTGTATCGTTATCTCTGATACTGGTTATGTCTTTTTATTCAAATTCAAATACAACATGGAATTATAGGAATACTGTCCGCCGTATCCGCTCTGTCACTGTCTTCCATGTATGTATTCACACTCCTTCTGTCAGATATCAGGCAGAAACTATCACAGCTCAACTGCCTTATAACACTAAGCTAAAGTAAGAACCAGGTCGTTTGCCGACCAAATTGCGTTTCGCAGATTGGAAACTCTGTCCGCGTCGCCAATCACATGGACATGTTCATTTCCACTTCCGGCCAGCGAGCTTCCGCTTAAATAACCGGCTGAGAAAATGATCTGATCCGCCTGCAGTGTTTCTTCCCTGCCGTCCTCCAGCCTGACCAGACATGTGTCCTCGCGGATAGAAAGCGTTTCTGCGGAAGTGTAAACCGGCACCTTATAAAACACAAAGGCGTCCCGCAGATAAGAGGTATTCGCCATGCTTGATCCTGGTATTTTCAGAATATCATCCTGAATTTCCACAAGGATGGGATGCTTTCCTTTCATCGCAAGCTCATACGCGATCTCGCACCCGGTCAGGCCTCCGCCGATAATAATGACACGATCTCCACATTCCATCCCGCCCGACAGAAAATCCAGAGCCGGCGTTGCGTTTTCAATACCGTCTATTTTGGGTTTCCTGACAGCAGCAGCACCGGTTGCGATCACATACTCATCCGCCTGCACATCATCCAGGCTGGCTATGTTGCTCATCAGGTGTACCTGCACACCGGATTTCTCGATTTGTACGCGGTAATAACGGAGCAAATCCCGATCCTTTTCCTTGAAGGAAAAACAGGCGGCTTCGTTAAATACACCGCCAAGGCGCGCACTCTTTTCATACAGATCAACCTGATGACCGCGCCGGTCTGCCTGCAGTGCAAATTCCATTCCTGCGATTCCTCCGCCAATGACCGCAATATTCTTAGGGGATTTTGATGGAACAGCTTCGTATTTTTTCTCATTATGTGAGTAAGGATTCAGTGCACAGATACCTGTCTGCGAACCCATAACGCATCCGGAATTTTTCCACATGCCAATTGGCATACAGCCAAGATGGCAGGAAATACACGGAATCACATCTTCATCCCGCCCTTCCCTCATCTTCGTCAGGAATTTTTCATCGGCAAGAAACTGTCTGGCTATGCCAACAAAATCAAGGCTCCCCTTTGCGACTGCTGTTGCAGCTTCATCCAGCTGCATCCGTCCCGCACAGATCACAGGCTTGCTCGTGTATTTCTTTATTTCCATAACTTCGTTCAGATTACAGTTGAGCGGCATATAAACCGGCGGATGAGAGTAGTACCATGCGTCGTAGGTCCCGTTGTCGGCATTGAATGCATCGTACCCCGCATCCTCAAGAATGCGGACGGCTTTCCGTGACTCTTCCATTGTGCGCCCAATCTCTGTAGATTCCTGATCCGCCGGGATAATTCCCTGGTTAAAACCGCGGGTTTTCGATGTGACTGAATAGCGCAAGGAAACCGGATAATCTGCCCCACAGCGTTCCTTGATCGCGTGAACAATCTCACAGGCAAAACGAAGCCGGTTCTCCAGGCTTCCGCCATACTCATCCGTGCGATGGTTGGTATATGGCAGCGTAAACTGATCCAGCAGGTAGCCTTCATGCACAGCGTGAACATCTACTCCGTCCACACCATTCTGTTTGCAGAGCCATGCCGTTTCTGCCATTGCGTGTACAAGCTCATGAATCTCGTCCACCGTCACCTGGCGAGACTTAAAATCATTGATCCAGACATTTGGAAGCCCTTCATCCGGCGACGCATTTAATGCGTCCAGCTTCATGATGGGATTAAGCTGTTCGTAATGCTCATAGGCTTCTTTTGGTATAGTAAAATTTCGTCCCGCGCCGACCGTGAGCTGGAAAAAGACTTTAGATCCATAGCTGTGCAGCTCGTCCATAAACTCCGAAACTCCTTCGAATGCTTCCGGATGCTGCCACAGCCAGCTGTGATCTTTAAAACTGTATACCGGTACAGAGCCAGGAATCAGGAGGCCAACACCATCCTTCGCGCGGTTGACAAATAAATCGTGTACACCGGGATCATATCCCTCACTGCCTACCCAGTTCACAATTGCTGTCCCTGCCATCGGGCACATCACAAAACGGTTTGCCACTTCGCAGCTGCCAATCCGGGCAGTTGTAAATAAAATTTCACGATTCTTTTTCATTTCGTATTACCTCCGGTTCAAGTGATAACGCAATACAATAAACAATATTTAATGTCCGCCCTTATTGAGTGCATCCGTCTGAACATCAATCGACAGTCCATACTGCGATTCCATAAAGTTCAGATAGGCCTGGGATGCATTTACATTAGGATAGCCGTCCTGATGTCTGGAAAAATCAAGAAACTTCTCAAACACATCTGCATCGCAGCATACCTTATTCCGCGTCGTCCACATGAGATTGTAATACGTTTTCATGGTCATGCCCGGCGCCATCTCATGCTCTTCCAGGCGCTTCTGATAAACACTGAGAGCCTCTTTGGAAACATCTCCCTTTGCAAGCGCTTCCGCTAAAAGCTGTGCCGCTACCTTTCCGGTATTCATGGCAGGGGCAAATCCCTCTCCGGAATGCGGCTGAATGAAATTCCCGGCATCCCCTGCCGCAAGCACACCGTTTCCATAATACGCGCCGACCTTATTGCAGGTGGGCAGTCTCCAGCCTTTTATATCACCGACTAATTTTGCGCTGCCCAGCCTTTCACGGCCGATTTTGGTATGATCCCGCCACCAGTAGATATAATCTTCAAGCTTCATGCCGCCTTTTTTCAGATTTTCTTCGGTAATATAAATGCCTACATTTGCGAGACCATTCCCTTCAGGAAACAGCCAGATATATCCGGACGGATAAAAATTATCCGTGGGATAATGTTCCTCAAAAACAGTTTCCGGCAGGCCACGCACATTTTCAAAGTATCCCCGTGCACCATAAAATACCAGTTCCGGGTCCTCAGAAAGGAATCCTAGCTTCTTTGCCTGCACGGAATGCGAACCGTTTGCCAGAATCACGGCATCCGCCCGAACCTCAATATATTTACCGTTATAAACAGCCTTAACGCCTTTTACATAGCCCCGTTCTATGATCAGGTCGCGAACATCAAAATTTTCTCTGAAATCGACGCCTGCCTTTTCTGTCGCCGCGCGGCGGACAATATCGTCGATCACATATCTGCGGGTCAGAAATGAAATGGGCCTGCCGGCTTCAAAAGTGGCAATTTCTTCTTTTACCCCGCTGAATTGCTGGCCGGTCAGCAGAACATTCGCATTTTTCATTGCTTCATCGTAAATACCCATTTCGTGATAAAGAGTAAAGCAGTACCCTGACTGGCAGTCGCCGCAAACCTTATCTCTGGGCCAGAACTCCTTATCCACCAGTAAAACATCTACGCCCAGTTTTGCCAGATAAAAAGCCGCAGTTGATCCGCTCGGCCCCGCACCTACCACGATTACCTGTCGCTTTTCCATATATCAGTTCTCTCCTTTCTCAATTTTTACGAATGAAATCACATCTTTCTTCGGACAGACTCTGGCGCAGGTGCCGCATCCGATACATTTGCCCTCGTCCACAACAGAATAACCGCATTGAAGGCATCTCTCCACCTCTGCTGCTATAACATCCCTGCTGTAAGCACCCTCTGTCTCAGCGAAACTGCTGCGCCGGACTTCCGGCGGAAGCGTTGGCATATCCGGGCGTGCTGTTTTCAGTCTGTTCGTCGGATATATTTTTTCACTCAATGGTGCAAGGTGAAGTTCATGCTCCTTTGAAAGCGTTTCCCATTCCCTCCCCTGAAGGGATTCATCCGCAGCGATGGCGGCCTCTATACCGGATTTCATTGCATCCACTACTGAACATGCCGCACTCCGGACGTCGCCTGCGAACAGGATTTGCGCATCATCATTGTATTCGTTCCAGAGAGGACTTGGCGCCTGGCCAATCGCCAGGATCACAATACCGGCCCCGGCTAAACAGGAAATTTCTTTGTCTATCTGGAATGCAACTTTTCCGTTTTTTCTGGAAAAATCAGTTACTTTTGCAAATTTAACACCGTCCAGCCGATTATGCAGGGTTTCAAATTTCGAAGGAGCCCATCCCTCATAGAACATCACGCCTTCTTCCTCCGCCGCTTCACGTTCCCACGGATGGCACGGAACGTCCTCGCCCGATTCCACGCAAAAAACATTTACCTCTTCCATCCCCATACGGATTGCCGTACGCGCACAGTCAAGAGCCACATCGCCGCCTCCGATCACAACAGCTTTTTTGTTTTTAATAAACTGCTGTCCTGGATGCCGCCAGATATCCGCATTTTCGTTCGCTAATTGCATAAAATGAAGTGCTGTGTAAACGCCCTCTGTCCGCCAGCCGTCTATTTTTAATTCCTTCGCATTTGGCGTCCCTGTGGCAATGATAATTTTATCAAACTCCTGTTTCATCTGTTCGATCTGATTTTTCCCAATCAGTTCGCCAAAGCGGAATTCGATCCCCGCATCTTCCAGTCTTGCAACGTCACGGGCAACGACATCCCGCGGAAGGCGGAACTTTGGAATGCCTTCAATCAGCATACCGCCTGCTTTTGTCTCCTTGTCGAACACCGTGACACTGTAACCGCTTTTTGCCAGCTTATGCGCAGCGGCAAGTCCTGCCGGTCCTGCGCCAATCACTGCAACCCGCATATCATAAATCTTTGGATACGCCGGAACCGGTTCATCGGAATACTTATCCGCAAGGTATCGTTTCGCGCCGCGAATAGCCATTGGCTCATCAACGAGAATTCCCCTTTTGCATGCCTGTTCACACGGGTGATGGCAGATTCTTCCACAGACGGAAGGAAGGCAGTTGCGGTCCCATATGTGCCAGAATGCCTCCTTTTCTTTGCCTGCGCGTATTAAATTCAGATACCCCTGTGGGCTGATTCCCAGGGGACAGGCTGTTGTGCAGGATTTTTCAGTTGCAAGTGCTGTCATTTCAGTGTGAAGCAGAGCCGGCCGTGAGGTGCAGCTCTCACACAGGCGGCATATCAGCCGCTGATTTTCCTGAATTGCGTTTACCGGACAGGCTTCCCGGCATTCCCCGCAGTTCACACAGGCATCAGGGTTGATATACGCATGCGCTTTTGCCTTGATCTCATAACTGACTCCGGCCGGGGATTTAACTTCCGTTTTGAATACATCCATGTTAGAAACCTCCTTTTTGAATTTTGGGCAGTCACGGAAAATTGGATTGCATAACTAGATTATCATTCTAGATTGATAATATCAGTTTTATGCAGCTTCGTCAAGTCATTTCTGTCGCATAACAGGGTATTTCCATTTAAAATTTCTGAATTTTCCTTCGCGGCCGCCTCTGGTCTTCTGTTAAATAAGGTGGTATACTATTTTAAAGATTTGAATTATACACAAGGAGACCGACATTATGGAAAAAATAACCGGTAAGCGCCAACAGCGGACACAGGAAAATCGAAAATTGATTTTGGATACTGCGCAGGAATTGTTTAACCATGCAGGATACGACCAGACCACAATGTCCGATATTCAAAAAGCGTCCGGTCTTTCCAACGGCACGATATATCACCTGTTCAAAAGTAAGCAGGCTATTTTGGAAGGCATCTATGAACAGTATTTCCGGCCGGATATCGGTCTTTGTGAGAATCTGGAAGAAAAAATAAAAGAGCCGCTTCCTTACATTGTTGATTTCCTGAACAGTTTTGAGCGGCAATGGATGGCTGCAGGCAGTGCTGTATCCACAAATATTTATCTGATTTTTCAGGGAGATGAATTTGCTGATGAAAAGAAAGACAAGGGAATCCATTCAGAGACATATAGTCTCTATGGTCCTACTGCCCAGAAAGAATTACGGAATTTTCTGACAGAAGTAGATCGTATCGGGGGACTGCGTGATGATGTAACTCCGGAATCTGCGCTGGACTGCATTTTTATATTTGGCCGGGGTCTTCTTTTCTCCTGGTCTTTGACAAAGGGAAGCTATGACTTAGTAGAATGGGCAAAACCGCTGTGGAAAACATTTTTACCATCCTTTTTTCGGACAGAATGACAGGAAGTGGTTCAACAATGGCTGCAAAAAATAATACATCTCTTCAAAAACTTTTTGTACTGCTGACTTCTTATATCCTGATGGCAGGGCTAATCGCATGGCGATTGCGGGAGATGTTGCTGTGTCTGTTTCCTTCGGTTTCATTCCGGGGTTTTGTACCGGTATACTGTTTATTTTGTTTTTCATTGCCGACAGGCTTCTTCCTCCCACAATCAATAATTTCCAGATGTCTGCAGGTAATCGGTAATTATTGGTGCAGCCTGCAGTTTATTCTCCTGTTCTCCATCTTGGTGGAATGGCCGACAGAATTCATTGTGATTCACCTTCTAAAACTTCCGTGGAAGAAAAGGATAGGCTATTTCTCCCTCTCTGTTTTTGGTGCCGCATTCATCACTTTTATCTATGGTGCTGCCCACGAACAGAAGATCTGCGTCCGGGAATACAATTGCAGTGTCAACAAAAAGACATTACAAAACAGAGAACTGCGAATCGTCCACTTAAGTGATCTGCACCTAAGCAGCATCAATGGTCTGGGGAAAATCCGAAAAATCGTTACCATATCGAATAACCTGTCTGCGGATTATATCTGCATAACCGGAGATACGTTTACTGACAATACACGTGAAGTGTTCGAAATGAAAAAGATCGCAGCGGAGTTCCGAAAACTGAACAGCACCTGCGGAGTATATGCCTGTCTCGGAAACCATGATGCGGGAAGCGATTTATCAGAAATGAAATCATTTTTCCACGATGCCGGAATCACGCTGCTTGAAGATAGAGGAATTCTTCGGGATGACTTGTATATGATGGGGCGCACCGATATGATACCGAATGGAAATGCACACGGTATGCGCCTGTCCATCAACGACTGCCTGAAAGGAATCTCCAGGGAGAACCTGATTGTGGTCATGGATCATCAGCCAGGGGATATAGAGAACTGCTCCGATGCTGGAGTTGATATTCTGCTAAGCGGGCATACACACGGTGGGCAGTTTTTCCCTCTGAACCGGATCGGATTCAAACAGAAAACCTATTCCATGCCGTTTTTTGCGCTGGCACTGAACATTGCATGGGAAGGTATCGCCTGCTGCGTCTGGAAGACGAATTATGCCGGTATTCAGGGTGTCATTAATCCGGTATGGTTTGTCCTCGATGTTGTAATTCTAATTACCTATTTTAAATATGGGAAAGAAGAATTTTCTTCTTTTGCTGATGGCAAATTCTTTATCCCATGGTCTGTTCTCGTTTTAATAATGGCATTTGCCGTCCAGTACGCATTTCGGGCAGAGCTGCCAGCCGATAACTTTGGATCAGGTATCGCCGCGTTTTTGCAGAACCTGATTATGTCTTTCGTCTATATCAGTATGATCGTTCACAGAAAAAGCGATAAAGGGCAGAGCCTGATCATCGCTTTTTGCAAATGGATTGGAACACTGGCTCCTACTATCACGTTCGGCGTCATTGGTGGCGATACGCTTATCCTGGTGCTGGGAATATTCTGTTCCGTTTTTGATATTCTCTATATCTTTATGCTCTGGGATATTAAGCATAAGAAGAAGTTTGCGCCGACACTGCATTAATCTGCACAAAAAATTGCACGCAGACAGCACATGGCGGGAAAATATTGCTTCGGGCATTTAAGGGCCGAAGCAATTTCCCGGCGCAGATGATTATTGCATAGTCATGGGGCTACATATGTTTTTGCGGGTTTTTTAATGTGTTTTCTTTCTATACAATATACTCAAATGCTATGTCGCCTCTGGCATATTCATAATCATCCAGTTTGATTTCCTGAAACCCGAATTTCCGATAAATATGCAGAGCCGGCTTCAGCCTGCTGTTCGATACAATAAAAAGCCTTTCTGCCCCATGATTCAAAGCCCACTTCATGGAGGCCTCAAAAACCGCGCTGCCCGCACCTTTATGCGGAAGATTTTTGTTTGAGCCAAGTTTGCATATCTCCCAGGTATTCCTTTCCATTGGCCTTACCATACAGGTAGCTAATGCCTGCTCCTGCTCAACGGCAAAGAAAATCATCGCACCTTTCTTCATTTCCTCATCAATATTTTCAAATGTTTCCCGATCCTGCTCTTCCAGAATGCCAAATTCTAAAACAATCCAGTCTGTATGATGTTGGGGTCAAAAGTCCCAACAGTTCATTGACAATTTCACATTTTTCATAGTTTCTATGGCAATTATTGGCGAAATGATGTATAATACAAACATCTTGTTAAGGAGTTTTGCACTATGTCTTTTCAAACAAATAATTACCAGCAGTATTCTATTAACGACAAGCTTTACCAACTGACTGAACGCGAGCAGAAGGCTCTCAAAAAATCCTGGGCGCAGACGTTTGCAGACGATCTGTTTCCGAAGATTGACGAGAGTATGTTTTCTGTGTTGTACAGTGACAACGATGCGTCCCGCCCCAATACACCGGTGAATGTTATTGTCGGCGGTCTGATCATCAAGGAGCTCTTCGACTATTCTGATGACGAAATCGTTGAAGGAGCCATGTTTGACTATCGTATTCAGACTGCACTCCATACAACAAGCTTCAAAGAGCAGCCGTTTAGTGATAAAACATTAACGCGTTTCCGCAAACGCTGCTATAACTATGAAACCACACACGGAGTAGATCTTTTCCACGATTGCGTCAAGAGCCTTGCGGCGGAGATTGCCAGGATTATGAAAATCTCCGGTAGTCTTCGGCGGATGGACTCCATGATGATTGATTCTAACATTCGAAAGCTCAGCCGCATGGAACTGATTTACACCTGTATTCGCAACCTGACGGTGACAGCATCAAAGCAAGATGCAAAACTGATTCCAGAGGAACTGCAGCACTACCTGGATCCAAACGATTTCAACCAGATGTTTTACTATCAGCGCAGTTCAGAAACAAATGAGAACATTCCTCAGATCCTCGCCGACGCAGACAGGTTGCTCGAGCTATGCAAATCTGCTTTTTCCGAAAGCGATGATTACAAGCTTTTGACAAGATGTCTTTCGGAGCAAACCATCGTAGAAGATGAAAAACGCAGGCTTCGCACCAAAGAAGATGGTGGCATGGACTCCAGTATTCTTCAAAACCCGTCCGATCCAGATGCAACTTTCCGTGAGAAAGCCGGAAAAAAGCATAGCGGTTATGTGGCAAACATGGAAGAATCCGTTGGAAAAGAAGGAACCGTAGTAACGGACTACCAGTTTGAACCGAATAACACCAGTGACAGCCAGCTCATGAAAGATCATCTGGAGGCAGATGGCGTACAGAAAGAGTGCGTAATCGAAGTTGCCGATGGCGCATACAGCGGTACGGATCTGCAGGAAACCGCTGAGGAGAACAACATAATCTTGATCACAACCGCATTGAGTGGCTGTGAAACTCGAGACATCCTGGCTGATTTTGTATTCAACGAAGCAGGAACAAGAGTTATCCAGTGCCCGGCTGGGTATGCACCGAAAAGCTGTAGTTATTGTGCGAAGAATGGCCGATGCACCTGCTCTTTTCACCGTGAGCAGTGTGCGAACTGCCCGAACAAGGACAAGTGCAATGCCAAACTACATCCCAAAACAGCTCAGGTGCATGTTTCCAAAGCAGCGCACGAAAGAGCCAAGAGTCAGCGTTTTACACAGACCGAGGAGTTTAAGAATTTTGCCCGACTGCGTAACGGTGTTGAAACCGTTCCTTCTTATATAAGAAGTTGTTTCCATCTGGATAAACTTCCGCGAGGGAAACAGAGGGGCAAGTTCTTCTTCGGAAGCAAGATAGCAGCTCTGAATTTCAGGAAACTCTTCAATTTCCGATGCGGACGGGGAAACTATGCCCAAAATCCGGTAATAGAATGAAGAAAAAATGAGGATTGACAGAAAAATGAGGACATTTATCCGCCAAATCAGCAGAGCTCCTTGCTGATGTTGCATAATATAGAATACAATATGTGAAGTTTTCAAAGTTCAGTGGGAAAAGTCATAAAAATATCTTGGCTTTCGACCCCGACATCGTCTGTATTAAAATCAATAAAGTCCTGCCTGTACTTCTCCTCAAATGGAATTACTTTCATCCTGGTGCAATCCTTCTCTCTCCATATGCACAGCCCCGGCTGTTCTTATTCCGGGTTCAATATCCTTTCCCGTCTTTCTGTTGCCTCACGCAGCAGCGTATAGGCGGCTGACGCGGCAGGAACACCCAGAAGCATTCCAACAGGCCCGCAAAGGCTGCCGCCAGCCATCACTGCTGCCAGCACTCACATAACATGCCCGGCAGATTGATTTTCATGCCGACTACTCTTGGTAAATCAGATTATTCTCTGTTTCCTGCAAAATCACAATATAGATTATAAAAACTACAGCCTTGACCGGATCGACTGTCAGAATCATGATTGCTCCAATGATAGCGCTTACATAAGCGCCGACAATCGGAATCACCGCTGTCACACCTACCAATGTGCCAACCATTACGGCATATGGAATTCGCAGTATAACCATGCAACCGGCCAGATCTCAATGATATGTTTACACTCCCGAATATGCCTGAAAGCCTCCGTCAATCGGCAGTACTACGCCGGTGATAAACCCTGCGGCCTGATTGTCCACCAGAAACAGCAGCGCGCCCTCGAGGTCTTTCGGGTCTCCAATCCGTCCCATTGGTGTGGCGGCAAGAATTTTCCCAGTCCGTGCAGTGGGGCTGCCGTCCTCGTGAAATAACAGCTTTTCGTTCTGTTTTGTGGCAAAAAATCCCGGTGCGATTGCATTGACGCGAATCCCTTCCTTCGAAAAATGCACCGCCAGCCACTGGGTAAAATTCGACACGGCTGCCTTAGCTCCCGAATATGCCGGTATTTTTGTCAGCGGTGTAAAGGCGTTCATGGAACTGATATTAACAATGCTGCAGCCCTCCCGCCCCAACATTTGTTTCGCAAAAGCCTGCGTTGGAAGCAATGTTCCCAGAAAATTCAGGCGGAATACTGCATCCACTCCTTCTTCCTGAAGATCAAAAAAGCTTTGCGTATCAGCGTCTATATCTCCCGGCTCATAATATTCTTTGTCGGTTTGTGCTTTCGGATTATTTCCTCCGGCACCGTTCACCAGAATATCACAGGGGCCGAGATCCCGTATAACCTCCTCCGCTACAGCCAGACAGGTGTCTTTTTCAAGGACATTGCACTTGTATGCCCTCGCGCTTCCACCCTCATCATTGATTTCTTTCGCAAAGCGTTCAATCACTTCCGTACTCCGATTCAGAAGCGCGACCTTCGCCCCCGCCCGCGCCAGAGTCTTCGCAAGGTCACTGCACAATACTCCCCCTGCGCCAGTGACGACTGCCACTTTTCCGGTCAAATCGGTACTTAATACATTTTTTCCCACAATGATGCCTCCTGTTCCGATCTCGTTGTTCTCTTTTCCATTGGTAAACTGCCTGTTACTTAAAGCCAACGGGGCAGCATTTGACTATTTCAAAAACTGAAATAATTCATTGCATTATAATAGGAGATACCCTCTATAATCTTCTTTAATGCTTTCTCATCCTCCGGATATTCCCCATTTTCCACCCAGCCGCCGATCAGATTGCACAGAATGCGCCGGAAATATTCATGACGGGTGTAAGACAGAAAACTCCTGGAATCAGTCAGCATCCCAATGAAATTTCCAAGCAGTCCAAGGCTTGCCAGAGACGTCAGCTGATCCTGCATTCCCTTCTTATGATCATTGAACCACCATGCACTGCCGTGCTGGATTTTCCCCACGCAGGAACTATCCTGAAAACATCCGATAATGGTGTCGATGGCAGCGTTATCGTTGGGATTTAAAGAATACAGAATTGTTTTCGGAAGCTCACTGGTCTGTGCCAGCGCATTCAGGAAATTTGCCAGCTCGGAAACAGGCCCCGCACTGCCGATGCTGTCAAATCCGGTATCGGCACCGAGCAACCCGAACCGGCGCTGATCGTTATCGCGTTTTACGCCATAATGAAGCTGCATCGCCCAGCCTCTTCTGCTGTATTCTTTTCCAAGAGCCATCATAAACGCTGTTGTAAATACTGCGCAATCCTCTGCGGTCACTTCGCCTCCCGCCATGCGCTTTTGGAAAATATCGTCCACCTCCGCATCCGATGCCGGTCGGTATGGCACATAAGCCATCCCATGATCCGAAATGCGGCAGCCCATCGCGGAAAAGAAATCCATCCGGATACGAAGTGCCTCAATCAGAGAAGAAAAGTCCGTAATTTTCTTTCCACTCACGGCAGACAAGTGTCCAATGTACTCTGGATAATCCGGCTTTTCGATATACATGGCCTTATCCGGCCGCCATGCAGGCAGCACCTTTACTGAAAAACCTTCATCTTCTGCAAGTCTCTTGTGCCATTCCAGGGAATCCACCGGGTCGTCGGTTGTACATACAACCTTTACATTAGACTGGAGAATCAGGTTCCTGGCGGACATATTGGAGGACTGCAGTTTTTCATTACAGAGAGTCCAAACCTCCTGCGCTGTTTCAGCGCATAGATAGCCGATATAGCCAAAATACCGCTGTAGCTCCAGATGGCTCCAGTGGTAGAGTGGATTCCCAATGGCCAGCTCTAACGTTTCCGCCCATTTCTGAAATTTTTCACGATCTGACGCATCCCCAGTGATATAGCATTCTTCCACACCGTTCGAGCGCATCTGGCGCCATTTGTAATGATCCCCTCCGAGCCATACCTGCGTGATATTATCAAATTTCCTGTCTTCATAAATTTCCTGCGGACTGATGTGGCAGTGGTAATCCACGATTGGCATTTGTTCGGCATAATCATGGTACAAATGTCTGGCCATATCCGTCTCAAGCAGGAAATCCTGATCCATAAATGGTTTCATGCGCTTTCCATCCTTTCCTGACCGGTTTTCATAGTATATCGCTATCTCTGCACGCGCGCACCTGCGCCGCCCATGACTGCCTCGACTTCCTTCCGGCTCGCCATGGTGGTATCTCCGGGCGTTGTCATCGCCAGTGCGCCATGTGCCGCACCATAATTCACAGCCAGCCCAGCGTCTCCTGTCTCCATCAGACCAAAGATCAGGCCGGAGGCAAAAGAATCTCCGCCGCCGACGCGGTCCATGATCTCCAGATTTTTATAATCCTTTGCCTTAAAGATCTCTCCATCCGCCCAGCAGATCGCGCTCCAGTCATTGACGGTCGCAGTCTTTACTTCGCGCAGAGTCGTCGCTACCGCTTTGAAGTTCGGGTAGGTTTTCGCCGCCTCATTGATCATTTTTTTATAGCCGTCCAGATTCAGCGTTTTCAGATTTTCATCATTGCCTTCAATCTCAAAGCCCAGGCAGGCAGTAAAGTCCTCCTCATTTCCGATCATCACATCGACATACTGCGCAATCTCACGGTTCACTTCCTGCGCTTTCTCCTGCCCACCAATCGCAGACCACATAGACGGGCGGTAATTCAGGTCATAGGAAATCACTGTCCCGTATTTTTTTGCAGTCTTGATCGCGGCAATCACGGTCTCGCAGGACTGTTCCGAAAGAGCAGCATAAATCCCGCCCGTATGCAGCCAGCGCACTCCCAGCGTACCAAAAATATATTCGAAATCAAAATCTTCCGGAGTCACTTTCGAAATTGCGGTATTCGCCCGATCCGAACAGCCGACCGCTCCGCGGATACCAAATCCGCGTTCTGTAAAGTTAATGCCGTTCCGGCAGACTCTACCAATGCCATCCGTCGGCATCCATTTGATCAGTGAGGTATCCACCCCGCCCTGCAGAATGAAATCCTCCATCAGCTTGCCCACTTCATTATCTGCAAACGCGGTAATCACCGCAGTTTTCAGACCAAAGCAGCGGCGCAGGCCACGGACGACATTATACTCGCCGCCGCCCTCCCACGCGCGAAAAGAGCGCGCAGTACGGATTCTGCCTTCTCCCGGATCCAGGCGGAGCATGACCTCGCCAAGCGATACTGCGTCAAACGCACAGCTTTCCTTCGGTCGTAATTCCAAATTCATAATTCTTTCAGTCCTCCATACATGGCTGATTTGTAATTGTTCCGTGCCTTCACAGTTGTGGGCATACATCAAGCCCTTATCCGGCAAGAAGCAATACTGCTATCCGCGAATCTGTTTTACCAGATTCACTGCTTCCCGGGTCAGACTTTTTATTTCGTTAAATTTTCCTTCCTTTACCAGAGAACCGTTCACCATCCAGCTTCCGCCGCATGCAAGGACAGACGGACAGGTAAGATAACTCTCCAGGTTTCCCGTATTTACGCCACCCGTCGGCATAAATTTCAGACCGACATAAGGAGCCGCCAGCGCTTTGATCGTTCCCACTCCCCCAAACTGTTCCGCCGGGAAGAATTTTACAACTTTCAATCCTCGTTTCACCGCCTGTGCCATCTCAGACGGAGTCACACATCCGGGAAAGATCGGGATATCCTTATCCAGACAATAATCCACAATCTCCGGATCAAAACCAGGGCTGACAATGAATTTCGCGCCGGCATCCACAGCCCGGTCCACCTGTTCCGTCGTCAGAACCGTTCCTGCGCCTACAAGCATCTTCGGATATGCTTCCGTCATCCTGCGAATACTCTTCGCTGCGGCATCAGTCCGAAATGTTACCTCTGCACAAGGCAGCCCGCCTTCACAAAGTGACTCAGCCAGAGGCTCCGCATCCTCCGCACGCTCCAGTACCGCCACAGGAACTACTCCCATGCTATGGATTTTTGATTCCATTGATTCCATTTTCTTTGACATGATTTCACTTCCCCTGCTATCTACTGTAAAATTGTTTCATTTCTACTTGTGCAAAAAAGCCTCTACGTGAAATAATTCCAAATAGCTCCACGTATCCGCAACGCATGCGTAAACGCACGGCGTCATTCTAATTCAATTTTGCCATCTACTTTCTCCAGCATATCCCAGCAGCCAAGCAGATACATAATCCCAAGAGCACGGTCATAGAGACCATATCCCGGGCGGCACTGCTCCTTCCAGATGTGACGGCCATGATCCGGGCGCATATATCCCTGATATCCGCAGTCATGGTATGCTTTCATAATATCCAGAATACGCACGTCACCATCGCAGTCCCGGTGGGATGCTTCCGTGAAGTCTCCATTTGAGAAGTGCTTTACATTTCGCACATGGGCGAATGCAATACGGTCGCAGTACGTGCGGATAATATCCGGCACGTCGTTTTCCGGATTCGCTCCAAGCGAACCCGAGCAAAGGCAAAGATCATTGTATGGGTCGTCTACCATAGACAGAAAACGTCCGATCGACTCTTTGTCCACAAGCAGCCGCGGCAGCCCGAAAATATCCCACGGCGGATCATCCGGGTGAATGGCCATCCTGATGCCGGTCTCATGGCAAACCGGCATCAGAGCCTCCAGAAAATATTTGAGATTTTCCCATAGTTTTTCCTTGGTAACCGGCTTGTAAGCTTCAAACAACTCGTCCAGCTTCGCCATACGCTCCGGCTCCCAGCCTGGGAAGGTCATGCCGTGCAGATTATTCAGGATATAGTCCGCCATCTCTTTATAGTCGTCCTGAATCCGATTCTTCTCATAATAAAGAGCCGTCGAACCGTCCCCCATCGGGTGAAACAAATCGGTGCGCGTCCAGTCAAAGACCGGCATGAAATTGTAGGTAACAACCTTCACTCCGAATTGAGAAAGATTGCGCAGCGTCTGTTTATAATTTTCAATATACTGGTCACGAGTCGGCAGGCCGATCTTGATGTCGTCATGAACATTAACGCTTTCTACCACGTCCATGTTGAAGCCCCAGCCTTCAATCTGGCGGCGGGCTTCCTCAATTTCGTCCACTTCCCACACTTCCCCCGGCTGCTTATCGTGTAAAGCCCATACAAGGCCTGTCACTCCGGGAATCTGTCTGATCATCTCCTGTGTAATACTGTCATTGCCCTCGCCGTACCAGCGAAATGTCATTTGCATATATGTTTCCTCCTTTTGCAGTTCAGAGCCGCGTGTCGAACAGACCGCAGAAGCTGTCGATCGGGTCTGTTCCTTTAAAAGCCTCCGGTCCTGTCATCATATCATCAATCAGCGCGTCAAAGGTGTCCTCCTTCGCGTCGTAAGTGTTGATGTACGTGCGCGCCTGTGGAATATCCGCCAGCATCGTCGGCTGCCCGCAGCCGACTACCACAACCGGTACTTCAAATATATACCACGGGATCTCTCCGCCACCCTTGGACATACCAAAGGAAGGTCTTCCGCTTTGTACATCACAGAGAGTAATCACCATATCCATACCGCTCACAAAATCTGAAATGGCATTCTTTCCCGCAAAGTAAACGTTCAGACTCGGTCTTTCACCCGCCTCCAGCTGTTTTTTCATCTTATCGAGCGGGCTTTCATAGATGAACGCATCAAACCCCCTCGCGCATAGCTTTTCTTTTAAAAGTTCCGCAGCGTTCTTTCCTCCACTCATGCCAAGCATCTTCATCAGTGGAGCCATCCCACTGGGAGCCCCTTTGATGTGGACGATCATAATCCTCTTATAGCGGTCTGGTGTCAGCGGAAACACATCCTTGTCCTTATACTTCACAAGTGTGATGCAGTCCTCACTGATAGATTTGTGCATCAGGCGGTACTCCTCTTTCCCAATCGCTGTCTGAATTGCATTGGGGTGCGGAACCAGTTCTTCCAGGTTCTTTTTGTGCAGCCCCATATGCGCTTTCAATGCCAAAATACGCATCAGGGCATCGGTCATCCGCTCTTCGGTGATTGTACCGTCCCTGTAAGCGGTCAACATCGTCTCGAAGTCCTCATCCGGATCGTTAAAGAACAAGAACATATCGCACCCGGCCATGATGCTGCGCGGAAGCATTTCCTTCCTTGTCATGCGGTCCGTCATGCCAACCATGTGGGAAGCGTCCGTCACGACCATACCGTTAAACCCAAGCCGACCGCGCAGAAGTCCCTGGATAATCTCCGGACTTAAGGTTGCCGGCATCATATCCTCATCCTGTAAATCCGGGTTGATCGCTTTCGCGTACTCCGGGAGCATGATGTGTCCTGCCATGACGGCGTCCAGACCCTCTTCAATCAGGGTGCGATATACAAGGCCATAAGTCGCGTCCCATTTCTCCGGGGCAAAATAGTTGACATTGTTGGAAAGATGCGCGTCACGGAAATCCTGCCCATTGCCCGGAAAATGCTTTGCCGCACAGACAAATCCGGGAATCGTATGAGCTCCCCGCACATAGGCCGCGCTCATCTTCGCTACCCGTTCCGGATCATTCCCAAATGCGCGCGTGATAACTTCCGTATTTTCCCAGTTATACGCAATATCGCAGACCGGGGCAAATGCCATATTACATCCGATGGCAGCCGCTTCCTCGTTCGACATTTTCCCGAGCGCATATGCGTATTCCGTCTTTCCGGTTGCGCCAATCTTCACACCGGAGCCAATCGCGGTACCGTCCGCACAGGCGCCGTCTCCGCCGGCTTCCGTATTACAGGCGATAAAAACCGGAACTTTCGCGTATTTCTGTAAAATCCGGTTTTGTTCCTGCACCTTGATTCCCGGCATTCCATTGTAACGGCAGCCGCCCAGATGATATTTCTCCATCAGTTCCTTCAAATAAGTCTCATCCTGGGATGCGGTCAGCTGAAAGAAAAGCTGCCCGACTTTCTCCTCGTCCGTCATCCCCGCGATAGTCTGTTCCACCCAGGCACAATCCTCATCCGAGAGATAAAACGGTTTCTCTTTCATATCTACCATAATGTATTTCCCCTTTCTCCTAATGGCAGAAATATCCCGCACAGAACAGATGATATCCCTGCCACTGCGAATCCATCGAAGCCAGGCACAATCCATCAGCCACCCAGGTTCTCGCGAAAAGCGTGTATCCAGGCATTCTGATATTTGCCTCCGTAAGTTCCATCAATCAGTCGGATAAAGCCCTCTGAGATAAACTCCGTCCAACTCTCCGCCTCATGCTTTACGAGAATCGGAAAATATAATACACCATTTGTCTGTGCCGCCTGCAGATCCCCAGGCGCATCGCCGCACATCAGCACGTGATCCTTTTTATAACCTTTTTTCAAAAGCTCACTGATGCAGTGTGCCTTACTGCCGGAATCTTGCGCAAGCACAACATCTGTATGCTCCAGAAGTCCATACAAATCCCACTCTTCGAGTACAGCACCCAGGTTCGCGCTGGAGACGACAACCACATCTGCCTGTCGGTGCGCCAGCGCAAGCGCCATATCAACGCCCTCAAACGGTTTTCTCTCATCCTGCGCCAGTCTGGAGATTGAATTATTTACTTCCCTGCTCCAGGAAAGTGCTTTTTCCAGTGAAGTGTGCCTGCTTCCGGCTGCCTGATTCTCATTAATAGCCTTTTCCAGTGCATCGTTGGAAAGCTCCGGAGCAGTATTCGCCCAATTTTCCAATGCCTCCAGATCGTCAATCCTGCAGTACATTCCATTAATCTCACGCAAGGCCATCGCCAGTCCCCTGAAACGATTAATCCCGCGGGTCATGGTATACAGATTAATTTCATTCCAGCGCGTCAGGATGTCCTTGCGCCATTCGTCCAACCCCCACTCTTCAACCATACAGGGGCCGAAACAGCGAATATGCTTAATATCCATCGTGTCCATTGCACAGCCATCACTGTCAACGCAGACGAGGTACTCATGCTGTTTTTTAAATTCTGCTAAATTACCTGCCATAGCCGGCTCCTCTCTTTTCTTCACGGCTGTCCTCTCGTGAGGACAGCCTCCATCCTGAATATATACCTGTGCTTATAGTAAATGACGTGAGTCGTTTCACTTATTTACCATCTCTTCTTGCTGCCAGAGCTGCTGCATTTTCATCTACAATGCTCTTTTTCATTGGATAAAGTACCATAAACACACCAGCCACTGTAAAGCCAATCGCCGGAACCAGAGTCGCCACATTGTAAATACCGTTTACCACTGCCGTTTCAAACGCCGTTGCTTCACTGTACCCAATCAGTGTCAGCAGACTGCCCGCAAGAAGAGAGGAAAGTGCCTGCCCCAGCTTGCGCGCAAAGGAATACACTCCGTAATATTTGCCGTCATCACGGTTTCCTGTTTTTACCTCCGCATTATCAATAACATCAATAATCATCGCAAAACTGATTGCGGAAAACGCGCCCAGAGCCGCATATGCCAGAAGATTCAGCACCATATATACCCAGACATTCTCCGGGGATACATGAAGAATGAAAAGGAGTGCATATACGATCGCTCCTCCGAACATGGAAAACATGCCGAGTTCGCGCTTGCCAAACTTCTTTGCCAGCTTCGGTGCAAGCGCGGCGATCACGATCATCAGCATGCATCCGGCCATACTGGCGATAGCCTGTGCTGTCGTATTTCCAAAATAATTTGGGTATATATACCCGGCCATGGAATTCTGGGTCATCTGTGTAAGGAGCATGAATACAGTACCAATAATGAGCAAAAGCAATGCCTTGTCAGTAAGAAGGCTGATCAGGCTGGTATTTTTCTTTTTATTTTCCTTTGACTGCTTTTCCACAGGCGGAATATAAACACGGTCTACCGATCCAAAAATGCAAATCATGTAGAATACTACCGCAAGAACCGCACACATAGCGGCGAAGCCCATCATTTTCGGAAAGCTTAAGACCCTGTTCCCCGCATCATTTGTTATGTAAACAACGAGCGGTCCGACAACACCAATACCCAGGTTCGCCACAATCGCGCCAATAGAGCGGGCAGATGAGAGAGACGTCCTCTGTGCCGGATCAGATGTGATCGCGGATGCCATGGAACCATAAGGAATATTCACGCATGTGTAAAAAATACTGCCCCAAAGCAGATAGGTAACGAACATCCACACAATCTTCGCCGGCATAGGCGCGCCGGAAATCACACCGCCCCCGAATACCATCAGGCCCATGAATGCACAGGGCACACAGCCCCGCAGCATCCATACACGGAATTTTCCATATTTGGATTTGTTCGGATCAGTCATGTCAACCAGGGTGCCCATCCCGACATCCGTAAATGCATCCACGATACGGGCGGATGCCATCAGGCCACCGACCAGCATGGCAGAAACTCCCATGATATCCGTATAAAACTTGAGCATCCAGGATGACATCAGCATAAATGTAAAATCATTGGCGATATCGCCGCACGCATAACAGAGCTTATCTCTCATACCAAAAGGGCGCGTACTTAAGTTTGATTTGTTGTTTTCCATTCTATTCACCTTTCTCTGTTGAAACTTTATCAAATTGAACCAGCTTTGCATTCAGGCTCTTTCCGAAGCCCTCCGGCACCAGTGTCCCGGCCATTTTGAGCATATCTTCCATTCTCATGGTTTTCATCATGTCCCACATGCCTTCACCCGGCTTCATCTCCATTTTCATGGTAAGCCTGAACGCTTCAGTGACCACAGCCAGTGCCTCCGGGCATTTCGCTATCTCTTCGATAGAATCTTTGATGCTATATTTGTTCTCCGGAAATTCCATCGGCGCGGTAAGATCCAGGTTTCCCGCAAGCTTAAACCAATTCGCCACACCCTCGTTGCGTTCTTTCACTTCCGGAAGCACATAAACCGACGGCTCTTTCTCCACCTTTTCCAAAGTAATTGAATCTTTTACATCACCGGCAAATGCGAAGATGGTGTTGAAACCATCCGCGAGTGCCACAGTAAAAACAAATACCTTTTCTGCCGATTTTTCCTCAACCAGCTTTCCATTTAGGAACAGAGCTACTGTCGGCTGATTAGAGTAAACACGAATTTCGGTTGTCTCCCCCGCACGCTGCGCATAGCGTCTGCCGCAAATGTGTACCATCGGCTTCGTAGTCCAGTATGCCTGGTAGATGAAGTAGCTGTCCTTCTTTGTCTTGCGGTTCATGGTCATCAGGCCCTTGTTGTTTCTTCCCGCTACACCGCCCTCGTCGCGCGCCGCACAGCCGAAATCAAACATATTCCAGACGTGGCTGGACCACATCCAGGGTCTCTCGTCGAGCACCTTCGCCATGTGCTCATGGTAAAGCGCCTGATATTCCTCACTGTAATCCTTGCAGGCCGGATTCGGGCTGTGCCAGGTAATAATGCCCTCGCATCCGTACTCAGAAAGGCCGAGGCAGATCTCCGGATGAACTTTATGGAAATTGTCAAGCCACGGGCCGTTGTCTTCCATCTTACCGCCGTACCAGCCAAAGTAATGGTTATAGCTCTCGATATCCGTGATGTTATGAATCGGGCTCTCAACCGGAGTCATTGTCACATGCGCGATCGTTGTCAGGCGGGTCGGATCAAGCTGATGGCAAAGGTCATTCAACTCCTTATGGTTTTCAACAAGTTGTTCAGAGATGCCGCCGATGAGGATCTCATTCGACACGCCCCAGAACATGATCGACGGATGGTTGTAATTCTGGACAATCAGCTCCTTCATCTGGCTTATGCAGTTCTGATGAGCCGCCGGGTCTGCGTTGAACACGCTGATGAACGGAATCTCCGCCCACACCGCAAAGCCCAGCTCATCGCAAGCGTCATAGAAATACTGATTATGCTGGTAGTGAGCAAGACGAATCGTGTTCGCGCCAAGCTCCTTGATCAGCTCTGCATCATGGTAATGATCCTCTTTACTAAGCGCGTTGCCTTTATAGAGCATATCCTGATGGCGGCTTACACCACGTAGCGGAGTCTGAACGCCATTGATAATGAAGCCCTTGTCCGGATCGACCGCAAAGCTCCGGATGCCGACACGGGCGGACACTTCGTCATACGCCTCGTTCCTGCGCTGCAGAGTCGCGGTTACCGTATACAGGTACGGGGCATCCAGATTCCAGCTTGTCACATCCGGCACATAAACCGTCACCTTTGTGTCGTCTGCCGGTCTCGCTGCCGAAGCCACTTCTTTCCCGTCCGCATCTTTGATCGAATACAGGACGGTGAAATTTTCGTCCGGATTCGTCACCCAGGACTCCATCTCGAAGGCTGCCCCATTACACACCTCATTTTCACAGGGTTTTGGCGTAACTGCCAGCCCTGGTCCCCCATAATAATCCAGATCGAAATGCACATCTGGTACAGAAATAAGATTCACACCGCGATAGAGGCCGCCATAAAAAGTAAAATCAGCTGACTGCGGATATACACTGTCCTTATACTCGTTGCTGCACGCAATCACGAGAAGATTCTTCCCATCCGCCCTGCACAGGTCTGTGATATCTGCGCGGAAGGTTGAATATCCCCCTTCGTGGCATGTAACCTCAATGCCATTTACATAAACGGCCGCCTGCTGCCCCGCAGCAAGAATTTCTATATACACACGTCCGCCCGTGAGCGGCTGTCTGGGTGCTTCAAACTCCTTCGCATACCAGTAAGTTCCGCGGTCATAAGCACCGTTCCCGTCCATGCCGTCGACCGCATTCCAGGTATGCGGAAGGCAAACTTGCTGCCAGTCTTCCGGCATCCTGTCAGGAAGACCGACGTTTTTTTGAATAAAACGCCAGTCACAGTTGAGGCTGATTACATTTCTCATCATGTTCCCCCTTTTCCCTTTGTAATAGTGCAGTTTAATCTCAGAATTTCATAAGTCACCCGCCCGGAACTGTAAAATTCATACAATTATCCCTGCCATCATTCGTTTTCTTTGTTGCTATCATCCAGGAATATACATTCCCATCATTTATTTGACGATGTTCAATTTATGGAATTTTTGTACGATTTTTGGCTAACCGGATTTGTCCAAAAAATCCGTCAAATAATCAGGAAATTATTCAAATACCGGGATTCAGCCGAATATTGCAGAAAAAATGAATATGATATAAAATATAGAAATCAAAAGAAAGGGCAAATCAAATGGGTGATAATAATCAGATACTAACATTCGTCGAAAATCTGCTGGAAATGAATCATTTTCCGGTTCATCGCTTTACGCTGCCTTCGCCCGAACTTGCTGAAATAGACCAGGGACTGCGCAAAACTATCTTCTGCTATAAAGATCCGGAAACGTTGATGAATGAGTATTGGCAAAAACTGGAACACCGGAAACTCTATTTCCTGACCGATGCTTTTCGATGCAGTTATTTCAGCTTCCGTCTCCCAGATTCAGATGAATTCATAGCCTGCGGGCCTTTCACATTTGAAATTATGCAGGGCGCCCGTCTTGATGATTTTCTGGAAAATGAGAAAATTCCGCCCAAACTGCATGAACAGCTCCGGCAATACTACCAGGGCATAGCCTTTGTGACTTCCCCTGTCTTTTTTACAAACCTGTTTCGCCTTCTTGCCGAAAATTTATTTGGAAAAGATGGATATGAAATGATTGAATCTGACTTTGGTGACCTGAAGCACTGGTCTGACTTTTATCAGGGTTATTACAGGATTGAAGATAAACCTTTTCTCGGAAATCAGATAGTAGAAGCGCGTTATCAGATACAGGCAGATATGCTGATGGCCGTCCAAAACGGTAATGGAACAAAAGCACTGGAGCTTCTTTCCAGTTGCTTTTCATATTTTATACCAACGAGCACGGACAATCCGCTCCGCGAAGAAAAGTATTATTGCGCCACATTGAATACCATGCTGCGCAAACCGGCAGAAACGGCCGGAGTCCATCCGGTTCATATTGACTCACTTTCAAACAAAAACATCAGAACCATTGACAAGCTTACAAGCGTAGAGCAGTGCAGAAATTTCTGTCGTGATTGTGTTCAGAGTTATTGCCGGCTGATCCGCAGATACACATTAGGAAATTATTCACAGCTGACCCAGAAGGTCATCACTTATACTTCAACCGACCTGACAGCAGACCTGAGCCTGAAGGCTTTTTCTGACCTGTTTTCCGTCAACGCCAGCTATCTATCCTCTTTATTTAAAAAAGAGGTAGGAATCCCACTCACAGAATACGTAAACCGCGCCCGTATTCAATATGCGCAGCGTCTGCTCGCCTCAACCGACCTGCCAATAAAGGCCATTGCATCCCAGTGCGGTATCCCGGACATTTATTATTTTAGCCGCCTGTTCAAACGAATTACCGGCGCAACTCCCACCGGCTACAGAGAAAATAATCTGAAAAATAAAGTATTCCGGCAGATTCCACCCCAACGGTAAAAAGGCAGTCATACTATCAGTCTGCCGTTTTCATGGGAGCGCTGAAATTTCGGACAATATGAGCCAATTCATCATCGTTTTTCCGAAAATCATTTTCAATCCAGGCGATCAGAACTTTGTAAAGGCCTCCTGCCCAGAAGTGAATCTGATAGGGATCAATTTTCTCCTGTGTTTGTACAGATAATACTTTTTCTACAATAGACTGGAGATACTTGTCAAAACGGTCAAGTATCATGCCTGAGAGTCCCGCCTTATTTATATTCTTTAAGAATATTTTTTGTTCCCTGAAATAAGCAAAAAACTTACTGGCGAACTGATATGCATTGATACCGGAAATCTGTTCCATCTCCTCCAGATATTTTTCAAACAATTCATCCAGATATTCTGTAAGGATATCTTCTTTTGACGTGTAATTTCTATAATACGCCATGCGGGAGACGCCTGCTCTTTTCGTAATTTCTGTTATGGTTATGTCCTGAAATTTTTTTACCTCCATCAACTGCATGAGCGATGTGAAGATGCATTCCTTTACCAGTTTATTCGTGGAACTATTGTCAAGCTTTTTCAAAAACATTCACCCCCGTTTTGTCACAGTAAGCCCCCTGCCTCTTGAAATGAACCATTGATTGCATTATACTCTGTGAATCATGACGTTGCAACTGTAACATCGCTAAATTGGAGGTAAAATTTATGGTTACTTTTTTAACTCTCATCTGTGGAGTCTGCTGGGCCGGTGTCTATGTGGAGTCCATCCGTATTGGCTTCAAACAAAAAACCTATTCCATGCCATTTTTTGCACTCGCGCTGAATATCGCATGGGAAGGCATCGCCTGCTATGTCGGGAAAACAAATTATCCCGGTATTCAGGGCGTTATCAATCTGGTGTGGTTCATTCTTGACATTGTAATTCTGATTACCTATTTTAAATTTGGGAAAGAAGAATTCTCTTCTTATGCAGACAGCCGATTCTTTATCCCCTGGTCGCTTCTTGTTTTAGTCATGGCGTTTGCCGTCCAGTATGCATTCCGGGTAGAACTGCCAACTGATAACCTGGGTTCAGGAATCGCCGCGTTTTTACAGAATCTGATCATGTCTTTCGTCTATATCAGTATGCTTGTCCATCGGAAAAGCGACAAAGGACAGAGCCTGATTATTGCATTCTGCAAATGGATTGGAACACTGGCTCCCACCATCACATTCGGTGCCATTGGCGGTGACACGCTCATACTGGTGCTGGGGATATTCTGTTCTGTTTTTGATATTCTCTATATCGTCATGCTCTGGGATATAAAGCATGAGAAAAAATTTGCACCGTCACTTCAATAGTCCACGCATGGAATCATTTTCAGGGGTGCCACGGTGAAGACAGACACCCCTGCCTTTCTTTTCTGAAAAAGATAAAGCCAGCCTTTTATTCCCCTGTCACTTCAGTATGACACAGAAAAAGCGCCGCGCCATCATTTTCTATGTGGGACATCAGCTGGCAGGTCCCCGCAGGCTGCCGCCTGCGTCTGGACATTTCCAGCTTCGATTTTCCGCAGTATGCCGTCCACTCCAACTATGCCGGGTCATGGACCGATCAGAAAAAGGTGCGCAAAGCAAACCAGACCCTTTTCTGCGGGGAAGATTCTGTACTGGAGCTGCCGCTGATGGTGTGATTTTGGGGAACGAAGCTGCCTGTCAGGACAAGAATAAAGATGAACAGATGAAAATAACAGCCCGCAGCCGCCGAAAAGCTTTCATATTTCTATTTCGTTTTTATTCGTCAGCTGCGAAAATTGCAGCAGGAACCTTCCGAAATACCTTTTTTGCCAGGAACGCGATTACCGGAAGCGCCAGTATTTCAGAGAAAATGAACGCCGACCAGATCAAACGAATGTTGCCGGACAGGCTGGTCGCAGATACAAAAATCAGCGGAAACAGCACCTGACGCGCAGATGTCAGATACAGGCTGAAGGTTCCCATGCCAAGGGCCTGAAAAACTGCCGCGAATACCAGGCCAAAGGTAGAAAACAGATAAGCAACCGCCAGAATGCGGAGTGCCGGGATACCGATGGCCAGCATTTCTTCTGAGGCGTCAAAAATCCGCAGTACCTGCATGGGAAAACACTCCAGAAAAGCCAGAATCACAAGATAAATGGCAAAGGAATACAGCAGCGCCCATTTGATGGCGTCATAGATACGCTGTTCCTTTTTTGCGCCATAGTTATATGCCACAATCGGGATCAGGCCATTGTCTATCCCATGAACGCCTACCGTCGCCAGGTTCTGTATTTTCAGGCATACGCCATAGACAGCCACAGCAGTCGTGCTGTAAGCGATCAGCACTGTGTTCATAAATATACCAACCAGCGATGTTACGCTCTGCACCAGCGTTGTCGGGATTCCGACATACAGAATTTCCCTGATACATTCCCCATCCGGCCGAAGTGTGAATGTCATAGGAATTTCCGGATTAAAGCGCCGGTTGATGCAATAGCCAGCGATACAGCCGACGATCTGTCCGATCGCTGTAGCAGCCGCGGCTCCGGCTGTACCCATGGCCGGGAGGCCGAAGTACCCAAATATAAAAATCGGATCAAGAATCAGATTTGTGACGGAAGACGCGGAAAGCGTAAATAAAAACAGGTGAGACCGGCTGCTGGCGATCACAAACCGGTCAAATACCCATTGTCCCATCTGCCCAAATGAAAAAATCATGCAGATGCTAAGATAGGCATAGCCATATTCTTCAATATGTGTGTTTCCGCCAGACTGCCAGGTAAAATAGGCCCGGCCAAACAGGAAAAAACATGCCAGGATCAGAAGCCACGCACAGCCCGCCAGAAAAAAGGAAGCCGACGCCGCTTTCTTAACCTTCTCCCGGTCGTTCTCTCCAAGTGCTTTTGAAATCACAGCATTCAGTCCCACTGCGATACCACAGCCAAGCGCGCCCATCATTGTCTGTACCGGCGAGGAAAGTGATACCGCTGTCAAAGCATCTTCTGACAGCCTGGATACAAATACACTGTCCACAAAATTATACAGAGAGTTGATCAGCAGCGAAAGCATAAGCGGGATACCGGTCTGAATCACCAGCCGGGGGACGGGCATCGTCCCCATGATATTTTCCTTTTCCGTTTTCATTAAATGTTCCATTTCTGTCCTGGCGCGTCCAGCCAGCTTTCTCGTCTTCACTTTATTTCCCTCCCTTGATTTGATAGAGCATATAGTCCAGCCGGTCTAACTGCTGCTGTTTTTCGTGGATTTCATCCAGCAGCTGCGCCCTGTTTTTCCGTATGTTCCTGATCTGTTCTTCCTTTGTTGTTTCATTTGCCTTTATCTGCTCTGCTGTTTCTTCTGACGCCATATCCGTTCTCCTCTTATGAAAGAGAAACCCCCTCAAACACCTTGATTCTGCCACAGAACCAGCCGACAGCAGCTTTCCTGTATCCTATAGAAAAATGTGGGCGCAGAGGAAAGTGTCATGCACTTTTTCTCTACACCCACATTATAAGCGGAGACAAACATTATATCAAATACTTGTACTTTGTACCTTAGATATGCCTAAAAAGCATTCCCCAATCTTGACTCAATATCAAATACTCTCTTCTTTGTGTAATAAGTTCGGTCATCCTCCGTCATTTTCCGGATAATTCTGCAAGGATTGCCTGCAGCAATTCTGTTTTCAGAAATATTTTTCCCAACGACACTCCCGGCTTCAATTATTACATTATTTCCAATGGTTACGCCCGGAAGAATAATTGTTCCTCCGCCGATCTGTACATTGTTGCCAATGGTAACAGGATTGCCGTATTCATAATCACAATCCAGTCTGCAGGTTTCTACGTAAACCGGATGGCCTGCCGTATATATGGAAACATTTGGGGCAATCAATACATTTCTTCCAATCGTAACCTTTCCGACACCCCAAATCGCGAAATTATAATGAGCAAAAAAATTCTCGCCGACCTCAATATTCCATCCATAGTCACAATGAAACGGGGGCTCAATCCATATTGTTTTACCTGTCTTTCCCAATATGTCTTTCAGCAGCTGGGGAACTCGTTTTTCCTCTGACGGTTGAATCACATTAAAACTATATATTTTTTGTTTACATATCGCCCTTTTCACACTCAAACCGTCCAGCCATGTTCCCGCGAACATTTTTTCTTTTTGATCCATAATCCTTCCCTGTCTTTCAGCACAAAAATACACTTCAAATTCCATTATTCCGGATTTTTCCCACAGCGCCATTTCACTATTTCCGAGTCATCTTCCAAACAGCTTGCTTTCGGTCAGGCCTGCGCCGTCTTTTTCACCAGCCGTTCATGCATGATCACCATCAGAACCAGGATCACTGCCAGATATACCGGAAACAGCGAAACGGAAATATTGTTGGCAATCAGTCCAAACAGCGGCGGCATCAGGCAGGTTCCTACATAGGCGCTGGCCATCTGTACCCCGATCAGTGCCTGGGACTTATCCGCGCCGAAATGCTCTGGCGTGGAGTGGATGATGCTTGGATAGATAGGGGCGCATCCCACACCGATCAGGATCAGTCCCACAACCGCCGAGCCGGAAGAGAAAGGGATGAGAACGGCAAGTATTCCAAGCGCCAGAATCACCTGGCCGATGCGGATCATCTGCGTATCAGTAAACCGGCAGGTTAAAAAACCGTTTACTGCACGTCCTGCTGTGATTCCGATAAAGAAAAGGCTGGCGAGCCGCGCCGCCATTTCTGTCGAAACTCCATTATAAAGCACCAGATACGTACTTCCCCACAACATAGCGGTCTGTTCCACGGCACAATAGCAGAAAAATGTAAACATAACCTCTTTTGCACCCGGAATTTTAATCACAGAGTGCAGTGGCAATGCGGCAGATTTTGACCCTGTGTCTCCCTCTCCTGTGCCGGAGACATGATTTTTCTTCCACAAAGGCAGACTGATGAATAGTATTACCGCCATCAGCGCCTGAATCATAGCCATGCAGCGATAACCGGCATTCCAGCTGCTTCCTCCGGTCAGTAAGAATGCCATGACATTAGGGCCGACCAGCGTACCCACGCCCCACATACAGTGCAGCCAGCTCATATGGCGGCTGGGATAATGCAAAGCCACGTAATTATTCAATGCCGCGTCGACACTTCCGGCTCCAAGACCGTATGGGATCGCCCACAGCCATAGCATAAAAAAGGATCTGCTCGCGGAAAAACCGAACATGGACACTGCCATGATCGCCGTACTGACTGCTGTGATTTTTCCTGCGCCAAGCCATTTTGTAAGGCGGTCGCTCTGCAGGCTGGAAACAATCGTCCCGGCTGCGATGGTCATAGAGATAATTCCCGCGTAAGAAACGGGGACATTCAGCTCCCCATACATAGACGGCCAGGCAGAGCCGAGAAGGGAATCCGGCAGCCCAAGCCCAATAAAAGCAAGATAGATAACAACCAATAGCAAATGAACCATTCTTCTGTTCCTCCTTCTGCGGAGCATCCGCTGTTCCTGCGGCAACATATCCGCCACGTTTTTCCCATCCCTCATGCATATTCCTTTATAGTGGGTGCAAATATTTTTGCCGCTCACGGTACATATTTACGCTTGACGGCGGGCTGAAGCTCAGGCATAATTATTACACCAGTAACGTCATGATTTCTATAATAATTGTGCCAGTTTTTATAATTATCGTGTCAGGAGGCCAGAATATGAAACTGCTCAGCATTTTAACGGATCACAACATGCAGGAAAAAATATTGTATCCGAATCCGTCTTTTCCATTCGGCGTCTGGATAGACACATACAGCCTTATGAGGAATCACCAACTGGATTGGCACTGGCACAGTGACTTTGAACTCGGAGTGATGATTTCAGGGCGGCTGAACTACTCTCTTTCCGGGACGGATTTTCCCCTGAATGCCGGTGAAGCTGTGTTTGTCAACGCCAATACCCTGCACACGGCAAAGCTTTCACCGGAAAGCAATGACGCTGTTATGGCCGTGATCACGTTCCATCCAACCGTTTTTGACCGGAACACACAATCCCCGTTTTATCAAAAATACTTCCAGACCATTCTGGATCAGAATATGAAGGGGTGCAAAATTAAGCCGGTCACTGCCCCCGGGGCTGAAATTGCCGGAGGTCTCCGAAAAATATGCGAAATGTGGGAACAATCTGAAGATTATGAAATTTTGTGCCTTGCCGGGATGGGCGTCGTATGGCACCACGTCCTTTGTTATCTCAGGCAGAACAATGAGGCCATAATCCTCAGGAATCCTGCCTCTAAATATGAAGAAAAAATGAAATGCTTCATTAGCTATATTCAGACTCATTACGCAGAAAGTATTTCCATAGACGATCTGGCTGCATACGCACATATCAGCCGCAGTGAATGCTTTCGCTGTTTCCGGCAGATGATGAGAAAGACGCCTGTTGAATATATCAATGAGTACCGTCTGTCCTGTGCTGCCAGTCTGCTCGCCTCAACCAATGATTCCATAACGGAAATCTGCGGGAAATGCGGATTTATACACTCAAGTTATTTTGGGAAACTCTTCCGCGAGGCCTATGGGAAAACGCCCCTGGAATACCGCAGGGAGCAAAAAAGCTCGTCCCTGGCGTTTTTTTAATGAACTGTTACTCCAAAATAAGCGGAGATGAGCATTATATCAAATGCCTGTATTTTACGCCTCATATATGCCTAAAAAGCATTCCCTAAACAGGCCTTCATGTGATCTATAAATTTTGTTGCGGCCAGGCTGAATGGCTGCTGTTTTTTCCACGCGAACACACTGCTCGCTGTAAGCTCCGGAGATAACGGACGACAGGCGATCTTCTCCCTGTTCCAAAATGGTACAGAACCCTCGATCACGATGGAATATGCCAGCCCCTGCTGAACCATCAGGGCGCTGTTTGTACTCAGGTTGCTTGTAAAGACAATCTGCGTTTCCTGAAGATAACCGCCGAACCAGCTGGACAGTTCATTTTTTACATTGACACGTCTCGGAAGGATAAGGGGCTTATCCTCCAGGTCTTTTGCACTCACAGCTTCTTTTTCCGCAAGCGGGTCATCCGGGCGCATCAGGACAACCCAGCGTTCCTTCTCTTTCAACCGAATGAAATCAAACTTTTCCATATCAATCGGCTCCAGAAGAACGCCTACGTCAATCAGACCTTTTTCCATCTGTTCCTTGACCAGATCCGCATTTCCCGTGAAGATGTCGAACGTAACAAGCGGATATTTTTCACGGAAGGTTTCAATGATTTCCGGCAGCTCCTGCATGGTGGCCATTTCACCGCCTCCAAGAACGATGCGCCCTTCCACAAGCTCTTCCTGTTCAATCAATTCTCTTTCTGTCCGGTCAACCAGAGACAGGATTTCCTCCGCCCGTCGCCGCAGCAGGATTCCCTCGTTTGTCAGAGTAATCTTTTTGGCACCCCTGTGAAACAGCTTGACGCCAACTTCTTCTTCCAACTGTGCCATCTGACGGCTAAGCGTCGGCTGGGTAATGTGCAGGGCTTCCGCAGCACGGTTGATGCCTTCTTCCCGGACAACAGTCAAAAAATAGCGCAGAACTCTTATTTCCAACGTGATTTCTCCTTCATAAAATTATTGATGTGCATTTTCATATGCCATCCTGATTTCTTCCGGCATATCCTTTGGTTCCATTGCTTTCAGTCTTTCTTCATTGCCGTCGGCAATTGCCTGCTCATAATACCAGCATTTATACTTAAGAAGCGCAAGAACGCCCTTCATTCTTTCCATTTCCGACTCAACAGATTCTATCTGCTTTTCAAACAGCTCCTTCCGCTGCTGATAAGTCGCGCTCCCTTGTCCGCACCACTCCATAAATTGTTTGATGTCCTTTATCTCCAGCCCTGATTTTTTCAGGCATTCGATCACGCGCAGGGTTTCAATTTCTCTGTCTGAGAACTTCCTTATACCGGAAGTGCGCTGTAGATTCGGAAAGAGTCCCTCCTTATCGTAATAGCGGAGAGTTGAAATAGGCAGGTCGAACATCTCCGAAACTTGACCAATCGTATACATAACAGCGATAACCTCCAATTCGCAAAAATTTTTCAAATAAGGTATTGACCTAAAGTCAGGTTTAGGTATTACAATCATGT